>CAVFTG010000201.1:0-2008 GCA_963625415.1 Barnesiella intestinihominis | reverse complement strand
GAGAAGCACCGCACGGCATACCTCGAGTGGTATGACGCTCCTGCGGCCGAAGTCCGCAACGGAGCCTGCATGATTCTCATCTCAGGGGGCGGATACAACAGCTGCTGCGACGTGAAGCTCGTGGCGGAATGGGCGGAGAAACTGACCGCGCTCGGATTCCAATGCGTGAACTTCGTCTATCGCACCCCGCGTCCGGAAGGTCTCCCGATCTGGCAGACTGCATGGGAGGACGGGCAGAGGGCGGTGCGGCTTGTCCGGAAAGACGCTGAAAAACGCGGCTTCGACCCAGAGAAAATCGGGACAATCTCCATGTCGGCCGGCTCACATCTCGCTCTTCTCCTCGGAACGTCATCACAGACAAGGGCTTATGATCCGGTGGACGCGACGGACAGCATCCCGTGCCACATAAACTGGGCGATAGTCAACGCTCCGGCGTACGCCACGACGGACGGCGAGGCCGGAACTCCGGCGACAAGGGAAGGTTACGGGACGGACGTAAAACTCAGTTCAGTCTTCAAGTTCGACGGAAAGACCTGCCCGATGAGCCTGCACCACGGAGGGCTTGACCCCTACACCCCGATGGCCTCTACTCTGGTTTACAGACAGCTGCGCCGCATGAAAGTCCCTGCGGAACTGCATCTCTACCCGGACAGGGGGCACGGCGCGTTCGGCTTCGACCGTGCCGTCGAGTTCATGAGACAGATGGGATTCATGGGATCCGTAGTTGCGGAAGTTCCGATTATGGATGTCTATTCTTCGGATGAAGACCGTGCGGAGGTGATACGGGAAGACGTGTGGCCGGAAGAAATGATGCCGGACGCCCGGGAAGGACAGTGCACACCCTACATAGAATGGCATATGCCGAAAAATCTCACGACGACCGCGATTCAGATCATCTATTCCGGAGGGTCATATACGGGCAACGGCCCGGACGGATTCGAGGTCACTCCGGCACGGCGCTACCTCAACTCCAAGGGGATGACGGTCGTGACTCTGAAATACCGCACGCCGCGCCCGGAAGGCCTCTCCAAGCATACCACCGCGTGGGAAGACCTCCAGCGCACGATAAAAATCGTCCGCAGCGAGGCGGCTTCAAGGGGTCTCGACCCTGACAGAATCGGAATAATGGGCAGTTCTGCCGGCGGACATCTCACGCTTATGGGCGTGACCTCCTCCCTCCATCACGCCTATCTCGCGAAAGACGAGATAGACAGACTGTCCTGCAGCGTCCAGTGGGGAATCGGGATTTACCCGGCCTACGCCCTCACGGACGGAATCGACAACCACAACACCGGCGGCGGAAATGAAGACGACGCGGTTCTCGTTCCGGAGTTCAGTTTCGACCTCAAGACTGTTCCGATGCTCTTCATCCACGGTGATGCCGACAAATGGGCGGCGATGAACTCCGTGAAATGCTGGGAGAAGATGAGGGCGATGGGCATACAGTCGGAACTCCACACCCTCGCCAAACGCGGACACTGTTTCCAGCGCAATTGCTCTCCGGGCACCGGCAGCTACACCCACCTCGACCGCATCTGGGAATTCCTCACCGCAAAGGGGTACAACCGTTGATCTCCGGTCTCTGAAATCGGA
This sequence comes from Barnesiella intestinihominis, assembly GCA_963625415.1. Classification (GTDB taxonomy): domain Bacteria; phylum Bacteroidota; class Bacteroidia; order Bacteroidales; family UBA932; genus Cryptobacteroides. The sequence goes on along the minus strand of CAVFTG010000201.1, from coordinate 415 downwards.
AAGTTGAAGAAAATTATCACTGCCGGTTTTTGGCAATTTATTCCGCTATCTTTGCAGCATCAAAAGGACTGTTGCGGGCAGCCGCCCGAAACAAAAAAGGAAGATATGGCAAAGAACTACTTCAAGCGCTACATCTGGCTCATAGATGTCATCAGCCGGCACGGGCACATCACCCGCAGGGAGATCAACGACCTGTGGTACCGCAGCCCGATAAACGAATACGGGGAGAAGGAGATCCCCGAGAGGACTTTCCACAACCACATCGACTCCATCTTCGACATTTTCGGGCTGGAGATAAAGTGCGACCGGAGTCTGGGCTACTACCTCGCCAACACCGAGGACATCGAGGGCGACGGGATGCGCCGCTGGATGCTCTCCTCGCTGTCCTTGAACAACCTCCTGAACGAAAGCAGCG
>CAVFTG010000200.1:0-2029 GCA_963625415.1 Barnesiella intestinihominis | reverse complement strand
ACAGTGATGACCAGCACCGCGAGCAGAGCCGCCGCGAAGACCCACCAATAAAGGGGAATGTGGTAGGCGAAGCCCCGGAAATAGAGCCGGACAATCAGCAGGATCACCGGCGCGGCCACGGCGAACGACACGAGCACGATGGCTATGAACTTCAGATTGAACATCTTGAGGATGTCCGCCACGCCTGCTCCGTGCACCCTGCGGACGGCAATCTCGCGGCTTCTGTGCTGGGTCTCGAAAAGCACCAGGCCGAAGACTCCCATCAGGGAGATGATGATGGCAATCAGAGTGAACAGACCGACCATCTGCGCGAGCTGATTCTCCCTTTTGTACTGCTCCCCGAGCTCCCTGTCGAAGAAATCCACTCCGTAGGTCTCCGGGTCGATGTCCGGGCGCATCTCGGAGACGGTGCTGTTCACAAACTTAATCACCTCGCCGGGTTTGGCACCCGGGGCGGTTCTGATGTAGATGTGCCTCAGCCCGCTTCTCCAGCTGTGCTTGCCGAAGATATAGAAGGCGAACGGGGCTGTTCCGTACTGCAGCGGTTTGAAATTGAAATCCTTGCAGATGCCCACCACCGCCGTGTTGTCCTGATGGCCCGGCCCCGGGGTCTCGAGGTCGATGTCGAATTCCTTCTGCGCCCGGGTGTTGAAAATCATCGAACTGCTCTCCGAAATCTCGTCCGATTCCGAGAAATTCCGTCCCTCGACAATCTCCATGCCCATGAACCGGAGGAAATTGTATGCCACGGGATAGCATTGGAAATTGATGGTCTCTCCCTTGTAGCCGCGTCCCCAGCCCATTCTTGAGGTGCTGACAATCTTTCCGTCCGCCCAGGTGATGTCCTCAATCTGGGGGTTGCTGCGGAGCTTGTCCTCGAAGGCGCGGTTCTGTTCTCCGCCCCAGCATAGCCCGTACGGGATGTTGCCGGTGAGCAGGTTGGACTTGTCGAAGCCCATATCGTAGTTCATCATATAGCTGTGCTGCAGGCGGATGAACAAGGCACAGACAATCAGTGCAATCGAGATGACGAACTGGCAGCCTATGAGGATGTTGCGCAGTCTCCGTCCGGCTACCGAGCCTCCGAAGGAGCCTTTGAGCACGAGCGCCGGCTGGAATGAGGTGATGTATAGCGCCGGATAGACGCTCCCGCCGGCTGCGGAGACCACCGCGACAGCAAGCGTGAGCGCGAACACAGGGACATTCTTCCCGACACCGATCGGAGAACCGAGAATTTCCGCAAGCGGGCTTGACGCGAACGCATAGACCAGAAGCGCGGCAAGGGCGAGGGATATGAGGACGAGTCCCACGGATTCTCCGATGAAGTTGAAAACAAGAGTCTTGCGTGAAACTCCGAAGACTTTGTAGGTATTGACGGATCTGAGCCGTGATGGGACGAGGGCGAAGAAGAAGTTTATGAAATTGATGAGCGCGATAAGGATTATGAGAACTGCCACCGCGAGCATCGTGATGTCCGTCGTGAGATTGCCGAAGCCTCCCGGTCTTCCGTCGAGAACTTTCGTGTAATATATCTCCTTGAACGACACCAGCATGATTTTGAATCGGTTCAGAGCCTCATTCATCTCCGCGATGTCCTCTGCGGATGAGGATTCGTCAATCCCGTACAGCTTCCGGACATAATCACGCAGAATCTTGTCCGAATTTTTCTCGAACGAATCCTTCAGGGAGGCGTCGCGGAGTTTCACGACATATCCGAAAGACCATTCGGACCTGCTGTCGATATAGCCGTCACCGATGTCGGTTACGGCCTTCACATTCGCGAGATCCGAATTTTCCTGAAAATCACGGAACAGCGCGACGATTTCCATCGCGTCCTTCTCTCCTTCCGGGTCGCTCCACGAAATCCTGTCTCCGATTCCGAGAGAGTTCTTCTTTGCGAACGACTCGCTGACTGCAAGCGTCCGAGGCTTCGAGAGCTCCTCAAGCGAACCCTCGGCAGCCTCGAAGTTCAGCGCCTTGATGCCTCCTGCGGAATATTCCTTGGCCGTAAGATGGAGTTTCCTTGCGG
>CAVFTG010000199.1:0-2216 GCA_963625415.1 Barnesiella intestinihominis | reverse complement strand
TAGGTCGCAAGCACCGCACGCATCTCGTCGGCAATTTCCGAAGACGAGCGCACGCGGTCTTCCATACTGCCGCAGTCGATGTTCACGGAGATGATGTGCGTTCCGTTGCTCTGCATCGAGGCGAAGGCGTTGTCCGAGTCGGCCTGTCCGAGGGAGTAGCTGTAAACCCGGATTTCCGGAGCGACGGCGGTGACTTTCCGATAGATTTCGTTCGCGAGTTCACGCGTGATGTCCTGACCGGTGCCGACAGGAAGCTCGATTGTGGCGCGGAGACGGCCGGAGTCGGACTGAGGGAAATATTCCGTCTTCATCGTCGGGATGTAGGCGAGAATCGAACCTACGAAAACTGCGAGGGCGACGCTGATCACCACGACCCTGTGCCTTACGGACCAGTGGATTATGTGACCGTAACCTCTTGTTATCCAGGCGATGAACTTGTTGAAGTTGCCGAAGAAGAAATTGTAGAACTTCCCGTGGGTGAGCTTGAGCCTGAGCATGCGCGAACACATCATAGGCACGAGCGTAAGCGCGCCGGCCGTGGAGACAATCATGATGATTGACACAATCCATCCGAGCTGGCGGAACATGATTCCGGACATTCCCTGAACCATCGTCAGCGGGAGGAACACGGCGAGCATCGTGAGAGTTGAGGCCACGACTGAAATGCCGACCTCCTGCGTGCCGTGAACAGCCGCCTCCTTGGGCTTCTCGCCCCTCTCGATGTGGGTCGTCACGTTCTCCAGAACCACAATCGCGTCATCCACGACCATGCCGATTGCGATTGACAGCGCGGACATCGAAATGATGTTCAGCGTGTTGCCCGTCGCGAACAGATAGACGATGGACGCAAGCAGGGAAATCGGAATCGCGAGCACGATGATGAATGTCGCCCTCCACCTTCCGAGGAAGAGGAACACAATCAGCGCGACCACGAGGAAGGTGATTATGATGGTCTCCTTCAGGGAGTTGATGGAGTTGATGATGTTTCGGGAGCTGTCCACCACCGTCGTAATCTTGATGTCCGAAGGCAGGGTCTCCTGAATCTGGGCCATCGTCTTCTTCACCTTCTTGATGACGTTCACGGTGTTGGCGCCGGACTGCTTCTGGATGATGATCTGCGCGCCCTGCACTCCGTTGGTGTAGGCTTCCTGCGACTTCTCCTCAAGGCCGTCGACCACAGTCGCGACGTCGCGGAGATAGACCGCCTCGCCGCCGGAGTAGCCGACCACCACGTCAAGCATCTCATCGGCGCTGTCGAATTCCTTCTCGATGCGGAGAGTGTAGGTGTCGGAACCTATGTCTATGTTGCCGGAAGGCACATTCTTGTTCTCGTAGGCGAGGACGGAGGATATTCCCGTAATCGAAAGCCCGTAGGCCTGGAGCTTGTTCGGGTCGCAATAGACCTGAATCTCACGCTGCGGCGCTCCCGTCACTGAGACCGTTCCCACGCCGGAAACCCTCGCGAGCGGAGTGGAGACCTTGTCGTCGAGAATCTTCTCGAGGGCCGGGATGCTCTGGTTCGCCGTCGCCGAATAAATCAGAATCGGCATATCGTCCGCGCTGAACTTGAATATCACAGGCACGGAAGCCCCGTCCGGCAGGGACGAGTTGACCATGTCCAGTTTGTCCCGGACATTGTTCGTCGCCTCCTCTATATCGACGCCATATTCAAATTCGAGGGTTATGATGCAGACATTCTCCTTTGACTGCGAAGTTATATGTTTGAGGTCGCTGACACCGTTGAGGGCATTCTCGAGCACCTTCGTAAGGTTCGTCTCGATGTCCTCCGCACTCGCTCCCTGATAGGACGACATCACCATGATGGTGTTCGCGTCGAAGTCTGGGTAGTTGTTGATGGAGAGGTTCATCAGCGAGAATATTCCGAATATGGCGAAGGCCGTGAACACGAGGGCCGTCGTCACCGGATTATCTACCGCTTTTCTGTATATGCTCATATCGATTTCATTTTATGCCGTCCCGCACGTTCATTCTTGCGGTCATGCAGGACGCTTGACACGGAGAACCGCCTCCTATTCAGACAATGTGACCTTTATTCCGTCCTTGAGGCGCACCTGACCCTCGGTGACGACCCGCGCTCCGTCTTCGACTCCGGAAAGAATCTCGTACATGGAGTCTATGCGGCGGCCGAGCTTCACGTTCTGATAGGTGACGGTGCCGTCGGAGTTGAGGATGTAGATGAACCTCTCGCCCGAACC
>CAVFTG010000198.1:0-2280 GCA_963625415.1 Barnesiella intestinihominis | reverse complement strand
TCAGGCCGAACTTGGTGAGCGGCAGCACGTTGTGCTTCGCCCTGTCCCCTTCCATAAGCTGCTGCATGTACTTGTAGAGCTGGTTGCGGTGTTCGCTCGTCTCCATGTCGATGAAATCGACCACGACGATTCCGCCCATGTCCCTCAGCCTCAGCTGACGGGCTATCTCCTCCGCTGCATAGCAGTTCACGTCGAAGGTGTTCTGTTCCTGTTCCTTGTTCTTGGCTCTCGTACCGCTGTTCACGTCAACCACATGAAGCGCCTCCGTGTGCTCGATGACCAGATAGGCGCCCTGCCTCAGAGGCACGACCTTGCCGAAGGAACTCTTTATCTGGCGTGTGACCTCGAAATGGTCGAAGATGGGTTCCCTGCCCTCGTAGAGCTTCACGATTTTCTCCTGATCGGGAGAAATGAGCGAAATGTACTTGCGGGTCTCTTCGTAAATCTTCTCGTCGTTGATGTAGATGTTGCTGAACGAGTCGTTGAGGAGATCCCGAAGAATCGTGGTCGTCTTGCTGTACTCGGTGAAGAGCAGCTGCACTTTCTTGGACGAGGCGATTTTTTTCCATGAACTCTCCCATTTCTCGATGAGAGACATCACCTCGGCGTCAAGCACCGCAGCGTTCCTTCCCTCCGCCGCCGTGCGTATGATTGCACCGTAATTGCGTGGAAGAATGCTCTTTACAAGCGTCTCAAGCCTTTTCTTTTCTTCTTTCGAAGCAATTTTCTGTGACACACTGACCTTCTCCGCGAAAGGAAGAAGCACAATGTTGCGTCCTGCCAATGAAATTTCGGTAGTCAGTCTGGAGCCCTTTGTGGAAATCGGTTCCTTGACAATCTGACAGACAATCATCTGCCCCTGAGTGAGCACGTTCTCGATGCGTCCCTCCTTTTCAAGCGGCTGCCCGATTTTTATGTGGGAATATATCCCCTTGAGATCGGAGTTCGGATTGGCCCGCTTGACGAATTCGTCGAACGCATTGAAATAAAGCCCGAGGTCGAGGTAGTGGACGAAAGCCTCCTTCTCGTCTCCGATGTCCACGAACGCGGCGTTCAGCGCGGGCAGGATCTTCTTCACCTTTCCGAGGTAGACGTCTCCCACCGCGAAGCTGTGCCCGAGGACAGACTCCCTGTTGAACTCAATCAGACGGTGGTTCTCCATCAGCGCGATGGAGACTTCCGACGATTTCACTTCAACAACAAGGTCTTTTACGGATTCTTTTCCGGCTTCCATGAAATTTAATTGACAATAAGTAAGATTGTTGAATGAAAGGATTCATTAAAAGACGGGATGCACAACGCAGCATGCCGCTTCTTAAAATGAGTCCGCAAAAAAGGCCGGCCGCCCGGGCCAGCCTTCGATTATAAGATTGCCTTGACGGCAACGCTGACAGACTACTTCTTCTTGTGTCTGTTCTTGCGCAGTCTCTTCTTGCGCTTGTGCGTCGCCATCTTATGCCTCTTATGTTTCTTTCCGTTTGGCATGATGTTATGATTTAAAATATTGACTATTTCTTAATCTGAGCCACGAAAGACTTTGACGGCTTGAATGCCGGGATGTCGTGTGCAGGGATTGTGATGGTAATCTCCTTGGTGATGTTGCGTGCTGTCTTCTCCGCCCTGTGCTTGATGATGAAGCTGCCGAATCCGCGGAGATATACCGGATTACCCTTGACAAGCGAAGACTTCACGACCTCCATGAAGCCGTCAACAACCGCCTGGACCTGTTCTTTCTGAACACCGGTTGACTGTGCAACCTCGTTTACGATTTCTGCCTTTGTCATAATAGTTGTGTATAAATTGTTTATTGAATAAATTCAGATTCTGAAAACCTCGCAAAATTAGACTTAATTTTTCTAATTTCAAAAAAAACATCAACTTTGAGGATATTTTTGACGCGGCGCCGCTCCGCGATGAGCTCCGGACGGATGACATGCCCGATGTCGCGTATGTGGCATAATGCTTGACAAACTTATGCGCCGCATGTACGGGACGGACGATGCTGACATTTTGTCAGCAGGAGAACGTCGCGTCCGGAAAACGGTTTCCGCGGCATATGGAATCATAATACGGAACCATAAGAAACAGAAAGGGATAGATGATAGATATGAAAAACTTGTTCAGAGATGCTTTTTTATTGCCGTCTGGAGCCGAAGTGAGCGTGATTCCAGTCTCCTCGCCGGACGGGGCGGCACAGCAGATAAAGGAGGAGGAACTTCCGGACACGCTTCCGATTCTCGCGCTGAGGAACACGGTCCTGTTCCCGGGCACGATATATCC
>CAVFTG010000197.1:0-2304 GCA_963625415.1 Barnesiella intestinihominis | reverse complement strand
CCCATCACGACAAGCACGACATCGGAAAGGAAAAGCCTGTCTGCGTCCCAGCCTTTGGCGGAATCATAGACCATCTGAGAATACTTGTCGTAGTTGACGAGAGTGAGCCTCAGAAGCCGCCTGACAAAGGCCTGGTCATCCTCCATTTCCGTACCGCCGGCCCTCTTCATTTGGCTCATGTACAGGTACGGAAGAGTCCAGCGGCCGCCTGCGGCGATGTCTTCGAACGCCCTGCAGCAGAATGTCAGAGAATATGCGAGGTCGTCGTTCCAGTAGAGCGACATGTCCTCAAGAATGCGCTCGAGTTCCGGGACGTCGACGAACTCCTCCTCGAATATCCGGACAAACAGCCGGCAATCCTCCTCGAGAGAAGACTTTCCGGAATTCATGTAATCGTGGAAATATTTCTTGGAATACACCGAGTCGAGGACTTTCCTGAGGAAGATGTCATACTGGCTCCATGAAAAATGCCTCTGTTTCAGCTGCTTGTTCAAATCCGCGTCATCCGAGAGAATCTGCGCGAGACGGTTGTCGCAGAATTTCATGTTCGGATTGCGCTCCTCCTCCGTGGGGTTGAATTTTGAACGCAGAGCCTCAATCCTCTCCCGGGCGGTGGCCGTCAACGGCACGACTATCCCGGACATGAACACGAACAGGTCTCTTGTCGCCTCGCATGACTCCTTCAGCACGGCCTCTGCATCCGCTGTCGAAAAATTTCCGCACAGCGCAGCGGAATAGGCCACCTTAAAGGCCTTGATTCGTAGAATTCGACGGTTCAACATATCTTCTTTGAGCAATATTTCCTGCAAAGATACACACGATTTGATAAAAAAACCTATATTTGCGAAGATTTACCAATAAAAAACACGCAAGATGTACAGTGAGGATTATGACGGAGCCTATGCTCAGACGAGAAACGGCGAGGATGTGTTTTCAAGGCCGGTAAAAGCCGGAAAACGCACCTATTTTTTCGATGTGAAGGCGACAAAGGGGAACGACTATTACCTGACCATCACCGAAAGCAAGAAAAAGGTCGAGCACGACGGCAGCTTCACATACGACAAGCACAAGATCTTCCTCTACAAGGAGGATTTCGAAAAATTCACGGAAGGTCTTGGAGAGGCTCTCGACTACATCAGGAAGAACGCTCCGCAGACCGGAGACGGTGAGGACGGATACAGTGCTTCCGTCAGATTCGAGGAGCTGTAATCCGCCTTTCCGACTTCAAAAGCCGCAGGAACTGCGGATGACCGGCCATGGCGGACAATTATCTTGAAAATCGCTACGAAGACTACCTCGCCCGCAAACTGAAAAAGGATGCGGACAGAAAGCGCGACTTCCGCCGCAGGCTCGAGGCGTACAGAAAAAGTCTCGAGTCCGCCCCGAATCCCCTCAGAGAGCGATGTTCAGAAAATCAATGAATCCCTGAACGTCAAGGTCATACCCACGCGGAGGCGCGAGCTGCACACCGTCGCTGTCGAGCAGGATGTAGTTCGGCTGTGAGTTGACTCCGAAACGGGTGCGTGCGATGTAGGCGTTGGCGCGCCCCATTTCTTTGTATATGTCCCCGTTTTCTGCGCGTACCCAGTCGGCGGAGTCAAGTTTCGTCTTGTCATCGACATAGAGCGCGACAATCACGAACCTGTCCCGAAGAAGTTCTTTCACGCGGGGGTCGCTCCACACTCTGGACTCCATCTCCCGGCAGTTCACGCAGCCGTGTCCCGTTACATCCACGAACACGGGCTTTCCCGAGGCTTTCGCGGCGGCAAGACCCTCATCCAGAGAGAAATATCCCTTCAGTCCCAAAGGGGGATGCAGTCCGTATCTTTCACCGTAGGAAAGAGCGGGGGTGTCATCCTGCTCCGAGTCCGTTCCCGCGCCGCGCCCGTCTCCATTCTGCGGGCGCAGGACAAGCTGCTCTCTGGCCGCTTCAGCGTCAGAAGCGGTCTCCAGCACGAAATCCTGTGTGGTCATCGGAGGAAGATAGCCGCTCAAAGCCTTGAGCGGAGCGCCGAACATTCCCGGAATCATATATACGACAAAAGTGAAATCGATTATTGCGAGAGTCAGCCTCGTCACCGAAAGGGCTTCGACTTTTTCATCATGCGCGAAACGGATTTTGCCGAGCAGGTAAAGCCCGAGCAGCGAGAACACGACAATCCATATCGCAAGATAGATCTCTCTGTCCAGAAGTCCCCAGTGGTAGGTCTGGTCGGCGACGCTGAGGAACTTGAATCCGAGCGCGACCTCGATGAATCCGAGCACGACCTTGACGCTGCCGAGCCAGCTGCCGCTTTTGAGTTT
>CAVFTG010000196.1:0-2328 GCA_963625415.1 Barnesiella intestinihominis | reverse complement strand
CCCTTGATGACGATTTCGCCCTTCTCCCCGTAAGGCAGAGCCTTGCCCTCGCCGTCGCATATTTTGATTTCCATCGGACGGACAATCATTCCGGACGAACCGAGAATGTGGTGATCCTTTGAATTGGCGGAAATGATCGGTGTCGCCTCGGAAAGTCCATATCCTTGATAGATAGGCACTCCGATTGCGTAGTAATACTTCTGGAGGTCGATTCCGAGAAGCGCTCCGCCGCCCACGAAGAAGCGCATCCTGTCGCCGAACGCCGACTGCCGGATGCTCTTGAAGAGAATCTTGTCGAAGAGTTTCACCAGAGGCAGTCTCCAGAAGTCCTTGCCGCCCTTGTTCCAGCCTTCCTTATTGTAGGCTATGGCGTTGCTGACGGCGAAATCGTAGAGTTTCTGCACTTTCGGGCCCTTCGCCTTCACGCCGGACTCGATGGCTTTCTTGAAGCTCTTGGAGAGGGCCGGGACGGAGAGCATCACTGCAGGACGGGTCTCCTTGATGGCAATCGGGATGTTCCTGAGCGACTCCATCGGGGTGCGTCCCTGGGGAACGGTGGCGATGGACGCTCCGAATGACATGACGGTGTAGAACCCGGCCACATGCGCGAAACAATGGTCAAGCGGAAGGATTATGAGCATCACGTCGTCCTCGCTGATGCCGATGACGGAGTGAGCCTGCTCGACGTTCGCCGTGTAGTTGCGGTGCGTGAGCAGGATTCCCTTCGGATCCGCCGTCGTCCCTGAAGTGTAGCTGATGTTCGCGTAGTCATCCGGACCGACGGATTTGTAGCGTTTCACGAACTCCTCGGGAGATGCGGCGAGAAATTCGTCTCCCATCTTCTGTATTTCCGTGATGCACATCTCCTTCTCCCCGTATTCCGGAAGCGGGTCGAGCACAATCACTTTCTCCACGTTTTCGCAGTCGGGGAGAATCTTGCGTATCTTCGGAAGCTGAGCGGACGAAGTCACGATGAATTTCGCTTCGGAATGCCTGATGCGGAAAATCAGGTCGTTGCTCTCCTCAAGCTTTATGGAGAGCGGAACATTCACCGCCCCGGCGTAGAGAATGCCGAGCTCGGCTATCGGCCAGAGATTGCGTCCTTCTGAAAGCAGCGCAACCTTGTCGTCTTTCTCCAGTCCGAGTTTCATCAGGCCCGCGCCGATGCGGTACGCTTCCTTGCGGGTCTGTTCGAAAGAAGTCTCAGTCCAGACTCCGTCCACTTTTTCCCTAAGGAAAGTCCTCGTCGCGTACTGACGGGTGTATTTTTCTACAAAATCAATGATAGTCAATCTTTTATCCATAAATTTCCGGGGTTGTGGAAACTTCGGGGCAATCCCCCTCCGGTTTCCAGATTAAACAAATGTCCGGAACCGGCTGAGACCCTGGAGGACAGCGGTTCCGGAAACTCCTTGAATTATTTGAACAAGCCGAAAAGTTCGGCGTCTATCCTGTCACAAATCTCGCTGAAATCCTCGGGACAGCTCTCGAATTTCAGCCTGTCGACATCAAGGACAAGCAGACGGCTGTCATAGTCCCTGATCCAGTTTTCGTATCTTTCGTTGAGACCGGTTATGTAGTCGATGCGGATGCTCTTCTCATACTCGCGCCCCCTCTTCTGAATCTGGTTCACGAGGTTGGGAATCGACGAACGCAGGTAAATCAGCAGGTCGGGCGGATTTACGAGCGACATCATGAGGTCGAAAAGGTCGGAATAGTTCTCGAAATCCCTCGTGGACATCAGCCCCATCCCATGGAGGTTCGGAGCGAAGATTCTCGCGTCCTCATAAATCGTCCTGTCCTGGATTATGACATCCTCGCTCTTGGAAATTTCGACGACGTCCTTGAACCTCCTGTTGAGAAAATATATCTGGAGATTGAAAGACCACCGCTCCATATCTTCATAAAAATCAGCAAGATATGGGTTATAATCCACCGATTCGAATCTTGGTTTCCATCCGTATTTGGCCGCCAGCATCTTTGTGAGCGTCGTCTTGCCGCTGCCGATGTTTCCGGCGATTGCTATATGCATATCCGTTCGATTTTAGCGTTTGTTGTGTTCGATTTTGTTTCTACAATCAAGCAAAGTTAGCAATTACTTTCGTATTTTTGCGCCTTGACGGAATTTTTCTTGCCGAATGCGGGGGAGGTTGTCTTAAAAGGATGAAGTGCAAGGCTTGCGGCGAAGTTCAAAGGGGATGACTAAAAAGTCCCGTAGGGACCGCGCCGGAGGCGCGAGATACCCCTAACAGGGGTCGCAGACGACAGTCTGCGGGGGTTAGGAAGTCCGAAGGAGGGTGAATAAAACACTTTTTAGTCACCCTCTTT
>CAVFTG010000195.1:0-2332 GCA_963625415.1 Barnesiella intestinihominis | reverse complement strand
AGTACCGCTTACAGTTGAATGCAATGAAGGAAAAAACTGGCTCGAAGCTCACTGAACTGGGCGATGCCGAACTCATCCGAAGGGCGAAGGCGCAGGACCAGATGGCGTTCGTGATTCTCTACCAGCGCTATCACGCGGCCCTTTCCGCCCATGTCTCGCGTTTCATTTCGAACCGCGAGGATGTCGAGGATGTCTGCATAGAGACCTTCCAGAAGGCCTTCAGCAGGATCGAGCTCTACAACGAGTCCTACATGTTCTCCACATGGCTGTTCCGCATCGGGCAGAACACCGCCTTCGACCACCTTGACAGCCGTCAGCGTAAGGCGGAGAACATGCCGGTGAGGACGGTTGCCTACGACTCCGAAACATCACTTGACATCCCCTCCGAGGCAACCTCTCCGGAGGACAGCGTCATCAATCGTGAGGAATATGACAAGTGGCTGACGGTCATCGAATTGCTTGAAGGGGATTACAAGAAGGTGGCGAAGATGTTCCTCATCGACAACTACGGCTACCAGGAAATCGCCGATGCCCTCGGGATGCCGTTGAACACCGTCAAGACCAAGATACATCGCGCCCGCAGCAAGCTGATGAAAATGATGGAGATGAGCGACGAGGCGCTGTAGGGCTGTCGTCTCGGGGTTTGGGGATATGGGGCTCTATGTCCATATGTGATCCCGTCGGATGATGTCGGAAGATAAAGATTTGATATATGGATTTTTCTGAATTCAAGGATATATTGACCTCCGGATTTCCGGGAGTTACGCCTGAGCAGCTGTCGCGCTTCGAGGCGATGGAGGGGCTTTACCGGGAGTGGAATTCGAAGATTAACGTCGTGTCTCGCAAGGATATGGACAATCTCTACGAACATCACGTCCTGCATTCTCTGGGAATCGCCCTGTATCTGAAATGTCAGCGCCCGGAGCTGTTCCGCGACTGGGGAGGGGAAAAGGCTGTCGCGGTGCTCGACCTCGGATGCGGTGGCGGTTTTCCCGGCATTCCGCTGGCGACGCTTTTCCCCCGCGTGCAGTTCACTCTCTGCGATTCAATCGGGAAGAAAGTGACCGTGGCCCGCGAGGTGGCCGCCGCTCTGGGGCTTGAAAATGTCGTCACAGTGAATGCCAGGGCGGAATCACTGACGGAAGTCTATGATTTTGTCGTCTCCCGTGCCGTGACTTCGCTTGAGAATTTCCTCCCGTGGGTGAAGGGGAAGTGGCGCAGAGACATACTCTACCTCAAGGGCGGCGACCTCGCGGAGGAAATCGCGCAGGCCATGGGGAAGTGCCGTCTGCCCAAGGGCTCTGTGGGCGTGTGGCCGATTTCTTCGGTGCTTCGCGGTGAGTATTTCGCGGAAAAGGCGGTCATTGACATAAAAAAGTGAGTTGAAACGACAAAAAACTTTGGCGGATTGAGCAAAAAAGACTACCTTTGCAGTCCGTTTTGTGGAAACTGCGCTCCAAGTGTGCGAAATACGGGAAAACGGGGATAATTTAGAGAAAATATAAAAAATTGATATCATGAAAAGAACATTTCAGCCATCAGAGCGCAAGCGCCGCAACAAACACGGCTTCCGCGAGCGCATGTCCACACCGAACGGACGCAGGGTTCTCGCATCCCGCCGCCGTCACGGACGTAAGAAATTGACAGTATCATCTGAGGACAGGTTCTAGTTCGGTCGCCTCCTCATCGGATACAGGTTATGAAGGATGTCCAGACGGTGTTTGGATGTCCTTTTTTGTGTGAAAACAGCAGCTTATGGTTGACAGCGCAAAACTTGATGAATTCTTCGGAAAATACACCGGAGAAGGCCGCGCCCTGATTGCGAGGGCGTGGGACATCGCCGAAGGCAGTCTGGACGGGCAGCTTCGCGGGAACGGCCATCCGTTCATCGAGCATCCGATCAATGTAGCCCGCATTGTCTGCGACGAAATCGGACTTCCTGCGGAGTGCGTTGCCGCCGTGTTCCTCCACGAGGCCCACCGTTTCACCCCGGAGGTTCAGCCTCCGAAAGATTTTCCGGCGGACGTGCTCGCGATGGTTGACGGATTGGACAAAATCGCCGCCATAAAGCCGAAGGACACCAGACTTGAGGCGGAGAATTACAAACGGCTCATAGTCTCGTATTCCCGTGACCCACGTGTCACGGTCATAAAGCTCGCCGACCGTCTGGAGATAATGAGGTCTCTGGACATATTCCCGAAGTCTTCAAGGGAGCGCAAGACGCTTGAAACCCTGCTCCTCTACATCCCGCTCGCGCACCAGCTCGGACTCTACAATATGAAGAGCGAGATGGAGGACATCTATTTCCGCTACGCCGACCCGGAGCAGTACC
>CAVFTG010000194.1:0-2342 GCA_963625415.1 Barnesiella intestinihominis | reverse complement strand
TTGCGGAGGAGAGTGTAGAAGTCGCGGCACAGATGAAGCAGCCTGTCCACTTCCCGGATGCCCTCAATGCTCTCCTCAGCCGCGCTGTCCGCCGCTATGAGCGTCTCGAGTTCGGCTTTCCTGTTCTCCGCGAGAATCACTTTCAGCCGGTCATATCCCAGACTCTCCGTCTCCGCTCCCGCCTTGGCTGCGAGATGCGCCCTGAATGCGTCGAATTTCCCGAGAACCGCACGCCACTGATTTTCGGTCAGAACTTTCGCCCCCGGGAAATCCACGTCAACGACAAGAGCCTTGAACTTTTCGAATTCGGCGCTCCATGCCGGATTTATGCCGGCAAGAGGAAGTTCCCCCGCCGCATTGACCTTTGCAAGCGGATAGGCGGCAATCTCACCGGTGCAGGACACCAGATTTTTCGCGCTGATCTCCACCATGCGCTCAGCACTCACGTCCAGAACAGCCCCGCTGTCGGGATGAAACGCCGCAAGGGAGCAGCGCAGGAAAAAATCTTCAATCTTCTCTTTCAGCGCGTCGCACACCGCCATGGCTCCGGCGGTGTCCGCCCCGTAAGGAAGCATGTCTCCGGTCTCGGAGTCTTTCCAAGCGACGAAGTCGGCAGCCGCCTTGTAAAACGCGTCAAGGTGCGCCTGATCCACACCTTGTTCGCCGCTGCGGTCAGCCGCAGCACCCTCACAGGCGATGCATTCTCCGATCACCGCCTTGAGCGCGGGATCTTCGGCCGACTTTTCGGTAATCACCCCGTCACCGTTGAAAGGGGAAGCAGCCGAAGCGGCGATGCTCGCCCCGACGTCCGAAAGCGAGACACGCTCCCCTCCGAGCGAAAGGTCTCCGATAATCCGCTTTGCGCTCGCGTAAATCTTCGCGCCCTGTTCGGTTTCTGTGTTTATCATGGAGAGCGGCAGCGAATCCTTCCGCTCAATCAGAACCGAGAGATCTTTCAGAACGGCCTTGAGATAGTCCACAGTGGCGATTATCTCGTTCACATGAATCCTCCCGTCCCCGTTCAAATCGACCGCTTTCAGTGTTTCCGGATCCATCTCAAGACCCGAAGCCGGGCAGCTGAGTACTGTCCAGAGCTTCTGGTCGAGTTCGCTCAGATGGGCTATGTCCTCGCCGGTGGTGATGTTCACACGGGTCACGCCCCCGAAAGTCGAAAACTTCCAGTCATAGTCACCGTTGGACTTCATAGTGCCAGCCGGCGAAATCTTCCTGATTTTCTTTTTACAGCCCATTTTTTCTTACGACATAAAAGAAATAAAATGCAAGACGCCCAACGCCGCAGTTCGCCTTCAAGCACCCCGTCACACCAATCAGAAGGAAAGGGGATGCATGAAACAAGACGCCCAACGCCGCAGTTCGCCTTTCAGGCACCCCGTCAAACCAATCAGAAGGAAAGGGGATGCATGAAAGGATGAAATGCAAGGCGGACGGCGAAGTCAAAACCGCAGCAACCTGACGGTTGTGAGGATTTTGACAAGACGCCCAACGCAGCAGTTCGCCTTTCAGGCGCCCCGTCAAACAGTGAGGATGTCCTTCTCCTTGGCGGCAACAAGCTCATCAATCTTCTTCACCCATGAATCCGTGGACTTCTGGACCTTGTCCTCATAGTCCTTCTCCATATCCTCGGCAAGTCCGTCCTTCTGAGCCTTCTTCAGCGCCTCGATTGCGTCGCGGCGGGCGTTGCGCACGACAATCTTGGAGTTCTCACCGGCAGCCTTGGCCTTCTTGATGAGTTCCTTGCGGCGCTCCTCGGTTAGCGGCGGAACGGTGCAGCGGATGGTCTCGCCGTTGTTGGACGGGGTCAGTCCGAGGTTGGCGTCGATGATAGCCTTCTCGATGAGCGGAATCATCTTCTTCTCCCACGGCTGGATGGCGAGTGTCTTCGCGTCCGGAGCGGTCACGGAAGCGACCTGCGGAACCGGAGTCATCGAACCGTAGTAGTCCACGAGCACATTGCTGAAAATCGTAGGATTGGCCTTGCCCACCCTGTAGGTCTTGAGATCCTCCTCGAGGAACGTCACAGCGTCCTCCATGCTCATCTTGGCCTCTTCCAAGATTTCGTTTGCCTTGTCAATCATTGTGATATGTGTTAATATGTGTTTGCGATATGTATGTACGCAGACGCGCCCCGGCGGTGAAGGACGACGATGTCCGAAATTTTATGTATGAACCGGAGTCCCTGATTTTATAGTCTCTATTTTATACATGAACCAGAGTCCCGACTTTTTCTCCGCCGACGAGTTTGAGAAGATTGCCTTTCCCGTTGATATCGAATACGATTATGGGCATATTCCCTTCCCAGCAAAGGGCGAACGCCGTCTGAT
>CAVFTG010000193.1:0-2372 GCA_963625415.1 Barnesiella intestinihominis | reverse complement strand
AGGTTGCTGCGGTTTGAACTTCGTCGCAAGCCTTGCACTTCATCCTTTTAAGACAACCTCCCCCGCAAGACACCGGCTTTGCGGGGACAAAAATAATAATTTTGCGCTGATACTGAAAATTTTATTTCAAATGGGATTCGGATGACCGAAAAGAAACTCTCCGCACGATGCAAGTGATTGCAGTACGGAGAGTTGGGCTTCTGTAGCGGGACGCGGGATTGAACCGCGGACCTCATGATTATGAATCATGCGCTCTAACCAGCTGAGCTATCCCGCCATCATTGTTGTCTTGCCCGCGAAAGGCGCTTGTTGAGATAGAAGGATTCGAACCCTCACTGACAGAGCCAGAATCTGTAGTGCTACCATTACACCATATCTCAATGGCTGTCCCGAAATTGGGACTGCAAAGATACAAAGGTTTTATTGATATGCAATACGAATCTGTTTAAATCTTAATCAATTTTTTCACATTTGTTTTTATGCCCGTCCTTTCGGCGTCTTTCTGGTCAGACAACCTGACTGTGCGCTACTGTTCCTCTATGCCGTTTTCGGCATTGATTTTCCTGAAATACTTGTGCACGCGGCTCAGACGGCAGGATGCCCCCACAAGCACTGCGCCGAAGACGATGAGACCGGTTCCGAGGAGAACGACGATGACATCAACGCCGAGGGAGAACGGACGGAGGACAATCATTATGGCGAACAGCAGCATGAGTATCCCGCCGAAAATCATCCATCCCGATCCGGAGACGCGCAGCGCGCTCATGTCCCCGGCGAGTCCTATCACCATGAAGCTGTGGTAGATGAGCCAGATTCCGAGAACGAAAGGAAGCGTCGCCATCGTAACCTGCGGCCATGCGCAGAGCATGATTCCGACAAGCAGGTCAAGTATGCCTCCGACGATGTTGTAACCCCTGACCATGAACCAGTTGCGGCTGCTGACCGCAACCACGAGCTCAGTCACGCCGGTGAGGAGCATGACCAGTCCGAAAATGACGCTCAAAGCGGCATAACTGCTTTCCGGATAAAAGAATACGGCGATGCCGGCCGCGATGATGAGCAGTCCGGCAATCAGAAGCATCCACCAGTTCCTGACGGTCTTCGCCGCCCTGCAGGTGATTTGTGAAATAAAGTCCAGCATAATTTTGAAGTTTTACGATATATCCGGAGATCCGCCGATCCGGAGATATGCGGATTGTGCGAATCCCGGCTGAACCGGCGAACAAATTTGAAGCCATTTCTCACAAAAGACATGAACAAGTTGTCGCGAAAAAGGCTATCTTTGCGGAATTCGCAGTCCAGAGGGGACTGCCCGGTCGGATTATGGACAGATTTGTCAGGCTCATGACTCTTTTGGTCACCGTGTTCGCCCTGTCGGGGGTTCACGGGACTGATGCCGTGCCCGGCGATGATGTCCGCCGAGAAGAATCTTTTTTTGTTCAGGAAAGGGAGCAGGAGGATGCGGACTGGTGCAACAGGGTGGCTCTGAACGACGGTGGCCTTGAATTTTCTGCCGCAAGACCCGTCAGCTCAGCTTCCCGCGTCCGCAGTTTCGCCGATGAGCGGAACAACAGCCCGCAGCAGCATTCGCGCACGGTATTTCTCCGCAGCGGGAAAATCGTCTGCATGGCACGCCGTAGCGATTTCATGCCAGACCGCATCACGAATCCCGTGAGCGGAGCCGTCGCGGGGCTTGCCGCCGCCGTCGCCCTCGAACGTCTCCGGATTTAGGATAAGACTCGCAACGGAATTTCGGGTCGACAGGACGGGCTTCAATGAACGCCGCGGCTCATGGGTTATAAATCCTTATTAACGGAGACAATACAATGAAAAAAGATTTCAAAAGGGTGCACAGCGCACTCGACATAATAATCGCAGCGGTTCTCGTTGTCGCGGGAGTCGTCACTGTGGCAATTCCGTCCGCAGTGGGGGTGAACATCCTCGGATGCTGCCTCGCGTTCTGCGGAATAGTGCTGTTCTTTACGACAAAATCAGGCTACAAGGACTGTGAGTCAGGAATATGCTTCAGCAAGAAAACCAAATATTTCCCGGCAAGCCGCAAGACGGAAATCCTTGAGGCGCTGAAGAACGATCCGTCCAAAATGGACTGGAGCGAAACCGAAAGCGGGAACGGGCTGAAGGTCGACGCCTATGTGAACAAGAAACAGAACATAGTTTTCGTCCACTGCGCCGAGTACATCCCGTACAACTATCAGGATTGTTCAGACTGGTTCACCTTCAGTATTGAGAAAACAGGGAACCTGCTGAAATAACCACGAGGCTGTCTTAAAAGGCGAATTGCTTCGTTATGCTCCTTGTTCAAATCCTCACAACCGACAGGTTGCTGCGGTTTGAACTTCGTCGCAAGCCTT
>CAVFTG010000192.1:0-2388 GCA_963625415.1 Barnesiella intestinihominis | reverse complement strand
GTCGTCAAGGCATCGGAAAATCCCAGATATTACCTGCCGGAAGAATTGCCTGAATCATTCTGCGGCCGCCGGATACGCATAGTCGGCGGTCCGTTGGACGGCTGCGAGGGAAAACTCCTGACCATCCGCGGCTCGAAGAAAAAACGGCTTCTCGTGGAACTTCCCGACTTCTTCTATGTCGGGGTGGAGGTAAACCCAGAATTCATCGAACTTCTGTAACTGAAACCTGACCCAAATATACCTATGTCAAACATCTGGACCGCCAACTGCTGCGCAGCCTTTCTGCTGGGCTTGCTGGGGACTTGCGTTGTCATTCCCAGAATCCTCATAGTATCCTCCCGCAAGCATCTGTGGGATGTTCCCGATGCACGCAAGATTCACCATTTCACCGTGTCCCGTCTGGGCGGAGTGGCGTTCTCTCCGATGATGGTCTTCGCGCTGGCCATGCTCGTCGCGGTGAACTCCATGCTGGGGTTCGAAGAAATGGGCGCCGCCCTGTCGCTGGAGATGAGAGAACTGTGCCTTGCCCTCTGCGCCGTCATAGTGCTGGCCCTCACCGGACTGGAAGACGACCTCATAAGCATGAGATACCAGTCCAAATTCTTCTTCCAGATCCTGAGCGCCATCTTCCTTGTGATCGGAGGGCTGTGGGTCTGCAACCTGCACGGCATAGCCGGAATCAACGGACTCCCCCTTCGTCTCGGCGCACCTTTCACGGTGCTGCTCGTAGTGTACATCATCAATGCGATGAACCTCATCGACGGATTGGACGGGCTTGCTTCCGGGCTGGGCTCGATGGCCTGCCTGTCCTTCGGGCTTACATTGTTCCTTCTCGGAGAGAAGATCTATGCTGTTCTCGCCTTCACTGTCCTCGGCGTGCTTGTCACATTCTACTTCTTCAACGTATTCGGCAATGCGGAGCACGGGAAGAAGATTTTCATGGGAGACACCGGAAGCATGACCCTGGGTTTTGTACTCAGCCTTCTCGCCGTGAAACTCACCATGTGCAATTCCCCGGAAGCCACACCGGAGATTGACCCCATGGTGGCGGCATTCTCACCGCTGCTTGTGCCCTGTCTGGATGTATTCAGGGTCTATCTGCACCGCGTCCGTAACGGACATAACCCGTTTCTTCCGGACAACAACCACATCCATCACAGACTCCTGGCTCTGGGGATGACACAGAGAGGAGTGAGGCTCACCCTTTTCGGCGTGTCTCTGGCCTTCATCATTATGAACATCACGCTATCCCTTAAGATCAACATCAACTGGATAATCCTCACTGACATAGCCATCTATACTCTTTGGAACATCATCCTGACCCGCTGCATCTCCGGCAGAGTCTCCGAAGACACAGCACCGGAGAATCCGGATTCAGTTCAAGAATAAAAACAGACATACATATATGAAGACAAAAAGCATCATTCCGCTTGTCGCGGCTACACTTCTTTCCGCAGCCTGCGCCACCCCCAATGTGGTCTATCTCTCCGGAATCGAGGAAGGAGTCGCGGAGACGATAAGCAATCCTCTGGAAATCAGGGTGCAGCCGGAAGACAAAATCCTTATCATGGTCAACAGCCGTGACCCGCAGCTCGCCTACCTCTTCAACCTTCCGGTCGTGAACAGAACCATCGGATCCTACAACGGAAGCGGTTCGAGCTACGAAACGGGCGCTGGCGGCAGCAACGGAATGGCCGGATACACGATTGACAATAACGGCTACATCGACTTCCCTGTCATAGGAAAAATGAAAGTGGGCGGAATGAGCCGCAAGGAGATAACGGATTACATCAAGAACGAGCTCATCAGCCGCAACCTCGTCAAAGACCCGGTGGTGACGGTCGAGTTTCTGAACCTCACCGTATCGGTCCTCGGCGAAGTGGGGAATCCTGGGCGAGTCAGCATAGATAAGGACAGGCTCTCCCTACTTGACGCGCTCTCGATAGCCGGCGACCTCACCGTTTACGGCAAGAGGGAAAACGTGATGGTGCAGAGAGAGGAAAACGGCAAGAAGGTCATCTACAGAGTAAACCTGAACGACGGGCACGCCCTCTACGCCTCCCCTGTCTATTACCTCCGCCAGAACGATATCGTCTATGTCGAGCCTAACGGAATGAGGGCACGTGAAGGAACGGTCAACGGCAACAACCTCCACTCCGCATCCTTCTGGATGTCAGCCACATCCTTCCTTACAAGCATGGCGATTCTCATCGTCCAGTTCAGCACGAAATAACGTTCCATAACCGGAACACAAAACATATATCAGACTATATTCCATGACTCTGAATCAGAAAAACTCCAAATCAGTGCAGCAGGAAGACTTCTTCCGCATACAGGATCTGCCTTACCTCTGCCTCGCCAAGTGGAAATGGTTCGTCCTCTCGCTCG
>CAVFTG010000191.1:0-2410 GCA_963625415.1 Barnesiella intestinihominis | reverse complement strand
TGCCGCGGTGTTAGGCTCAGTTTTCGAAGAAGTTGCTGGCACTTTCTGTCCGTCCCTCCTCGTGAACGGCAAATCGGTAATCGAGGGCCTCACTCCGACCAACACCACCTACGTTCTCGCAGTTGACGCGAAGAAATAACGGGTACATAGGCGGACACTGATGATACACTAACAATAACTGGCAATGATGTTCAACACGACAGACAAAAAGTGGGGAGGGTATGAGAGTCCCTCCCTGCAATGCGAGAGTCTTCGCACCGAGAGCGGGTTTGCATTGAGCACCCAGTCCTCCATCACCCCTTGGGTCGATGATGAAGAGGACGATTCCGTTGTTTTCTGACACTAAACTCAATGAGACTATGAAAAGATTTATATTTGCCTTGGGTTTGATGTCAGTAGCATTAAACTTCACTGCTTGTCAGAAAGACTTGCAGGAAACTCAGGAGCCTTCTCGAAAGAACGGGGGCTCAGTGAATTTTGAACTCTTTGCCAGTGTTGCCGGTGTAAAGACCGTAAATGACAATCTTGCCACGAATTGGTCAGCGGAAGACAGAATAAATGTTTTCCACTCCTCTGACGGGGGCATGGTCTCTGACGGGGAATTTACTCTTACCGATACGGCCACCGGCCGCTTCACGGGCACCGTTTCCGGGGAACTCTCCGGTGCGGCCTGCTCGTGGTATGCGGTCTATCCCTATTCCGCTGCCTTGGAGAGCCCCGCTGCGGTATCAGTGACTCTCGGCGGGAAAACCCAGAGGCAGGATGGAAATTCTGCCACGACTCACCTTTGCGGAGCGGCTCTTCCTCTTTACGGGGTGGCGGCTGACGTCAGTACAGGGGAGCGGGTTTCCCTCACCATGGCCAATCTCTGCGCGGTGGCAAGGGTGACGGTGAAGAACAAAAGCGGCGCGCCTATAACCGTCGCCGATGTCGCCCTCACCGCTCCCGAGGCCATAGTCGGGGATTTCAGCGTGGACATCACGGGCGCGGCTCCGACCTACACCGCTTCAGCTGCGGCATCCTCGACTGTGACGCTCAATGTCAACGGAGGGGAGACCATAGCAAACGGGGCGAGCGCGGATTTCTACATCGCCCTGAAGCCGTTCAGCACTGCGGCATCCTCGCTCACCCTTTCAGTGAACGGCTACCGCAAGACTTCGGCTTCCGCAAGCACGGTGACTTTCACCGCCGGAGCCTTCAAGACTCTGGTCTTCGAATTCGACAAGACCATCACGACTCCGGAATCCCTCGGATTCACAGATGTCTCTTCCGATTTCGTCACCTCCGACCAGTCATTTATCAAGGTTTATTCGGCGGATGCGATCACCGATTTGCCGATTTCCATTCTGAGTACCCAATGGGACGGGAACTGGACAAACGCCGCCAATTCGGCTTGGGTTCTGTATGGTCTTCAGAATCACGTCTATAACTGGGAAATATTGAAGGGCAACTGGGATTATGGGGATGATAACTATGAGGATGATGTCTTCAGCTTCCCTGGTGATTGGGCATCAGACCGCGTCACGATGAATGGTTATGGGCAGATTGCCATCGTGACTATGGACTTGGGCAGCATAAAAGCAGACCTCAAGGCTGACATTTCTGACCCGACCTCAGTTTCAAGTGCGGTGGTTACGAGCGGATGGGTCAAGGCGGCCGATGCTGCAAGTAAGCTGGATTATTTGGTAAAGGACAACGGCTCAATAGTGAATTATCCGACTGACATCGTTGACGGGGGTGCTACAATCGCTTGTGTCCAGAAGTACAGGGCATCTCTGATTGTGGATGACGGAGCGGTTTCATTTGCCACGGCGGGTGAAAAGTCTGACGGTTTCTATGCTGTTCCGTTCCAGAGCAGCAAACCAGATGTGGATGCCGCACTCGCTTCCGCTACGGAGAAGATAGATGCTCCGGATTTGGCTTGGGTCGCAGGCTGGGGCGTGCGTAACGGAGAACTGATGGGAAGACTCGACTTTATCAACAACGACTCCGCGCAGTTCATTTCGGGAGAAGGTGCTCTTGGAGCCGGATGGGCATCCAATTTCTATATGGTGCACAACCTGGTCGGTCTGACCTACGACGGCAAGCTTGCGTTTATGATCAATGCTCCGGGTGCCTGCAACTGGGATGGCGCTTCGGGATATGTCGGAGTGAGCAATGCCTCCTTCTACAACAATTATGGTTTCAACTTCCGAGGCTACAGTCTCAAGCAGATGTTCTGGCTCGCCCACAAACTCGGTTGGAAAGAGGCGGCTGTGCTCGGCAACAGATTCCAGAATGTCGAGAGCGCTTTCTGCCCGTCACTCCTTGTGAACGGCAAGTCAGTAATCGACGGGATGACTCCGACCGCCACCACATACGTTCTCGCCGTTGACGCGAAGTAACGGAGGCGCATAAACACTTTTCGGGG
>CAVFTG010000190.1:0-2430 GCA_963625415.1 Barnesiella intestinihominis | reverse complement strand
CCTTTCGCATATCCCGGGAGAGGTGGGAGCGAGCGCCGTTCAGAATGTCGGGGCTTATGGAGTCGAGGCGAAGGACATGATTGTCCGGGTGAACTGCATCAAGATTGCCACGGGCGAGGCGGTCACCTTCGAAAATGCAGATTGTGGCTACGGCTACAGGGCATCCAATTTCAAGACCCTCTGGAAGGGTCTCTATGCCGTCACATCGGTCGTGTTCCGCCTTTCTTCAGTCCCCACCCCGCGTCTTGACTACGGTCATCTCCGTTCAGCAGTCGAGGCGGCGCGGCAATCTTCTGGCGTGACTGCGCAAACTTCCTCAGACAAGGCGGCTCAACACTCCTCGGGCGTGACTGCGCAAACCTTCTCCGGCACGGAGACGGCGCGGAGCATCCCCGCCGCTGTGACTCCGGCTCTCATCCGCGAGGTGGTGACCGGAATCCGCCGGCAGAAACTCCCCGAGCCGTCCGAACTCGGCTCAGCCGGAAGCTTCTTCAAGAACCCTGTGATTCCGCAGGAGCATTTCAACCGCATCCTCAAGGATTTTCGTGCAGCGAACGGTCCGGAGGCCACTGTTCCGCACTATCTCGTCACTCAGCCGGATGCGTCAGCCCCCCAACCCGGCGGCTCGGTCTCCCGTTCTGACGGCTCTGTCCTGCAGCCCGATGCATCAGCAAGTCAATCCAACGGCTCAGCGCCGATGGTAAAGATTCCGGCGGCATGGCTGATTGAGCAGTGCGGATGGAAAGGTCGGCAGACCGGCAATGTCGCCTGCTACTCCGGGCAGCCGCTCGTCATCGTGAACCTTACCGGCAAAGCCGCCCCGAAGGAGGTGATTGAACTCGAAAATGCCGTCATCGCCTCAGTCCGCGACCGTTTCGGCATAACCCTCTCTCCCGAGGTCGAGCACATCTGACAGCAGAATTGCACGGTCAATCGTGCAACTTTTATAAAATATTGCACGATAAGTGATGCAAAAATCAAAGAAAATTGCACGAACTGTCGTGCAATTTTGTATATTTGCGTCAAATGATGATTTTATGGATTCTTTGTATGCTGCATATCGCCAGTATCTGGAGCTGACTCCAATGTCCTTTTTTCGTGATTTTCATAATAGAATCAATTGGAAGTGTCGCATCATAGGTGTTCTGGGGCAGAAAGGTGTCGGGAAATCGACTCTTCTTCTTCAGCATATCAAAAAATGTGAAGACATGGATACGACACTCTATATTACCGCTGATGACATTTATTTCTCGGCTCACACTTTGGTTGACACGGCAAAAAAGTTCTATGCCGAGGGCGGCAGGGTATTGTATATAGATGAAATTCACAAGTATCGTGGCTGGAGTACGGAGATAAAGATGATGTATGACCAGCTTCCTCTGCTCCGTGTCGTGTATTCTGGAAGTTCAATCCTCGATTTAAGAAAGGGCGGGGCGGATCTCAGCCGTAGGGTCATTGAATACAAACTGCCGGTGTGGTCATTCAGGGAGTATCTTAACCTTCGGATGGGATGGAGTCTGAAGCCGGCGACACTGGAGGAGATTCTTGGCGGAAAGGTTGATTATCCATACGGAGAGCATCGCCCTCTGACCTATTTCAAGGAATATCGGCAGTATGGATGTTATCCTTTTTTTCATGAACCCGAGTATCGTACGAGACTGCGTCAGGTCATCACCACCACTGTCGAGGTAGATATTCCGAAGTATGCGGAAATGACTGTCGCCGCGGCTGAAAAGCTGAAAAAGTTTATGTATTATATCTCTCAGAGCGTTCCGGTGAAGATAAACTATTCCGATATGGAACGTGATCTTGACATCCCGAGGAACAGTCTGCCGACATATCTCGAATATCTTGAGAAGGCGGAACTCGTGTCTATGCTCCGAATGAAGGCGAACGGAGATGCGGTTCTCCGCAAAATGGACAAGCTCTATCTGAACAACTCCAATATGATGTATTCACTGTCCGACCATGAGCCTAACTCCGGGAATGTGCGCGAGACAATGTTCCTTTCTTGGATGAGAGTCGCCTTTGATGTCGTCGAATCCCCTATTTCAGACTTTGAACTTGATGGCAAAACCTTTGAGGTCGGAGGTCGCAAGAAAGGCAGGAAACAGATTGCCGACGCTTCGGAAGGTTACATCGTCGCCGACGATGTTGAATATGCCTACAAAAACAAGATTCCCCTCTGGATGTTCGGGTTTATATACTGACAGATATGGATTGCCTGCTGAGGTGTTTTTGTGGAAGGCTACAGCTGTCACAGCAGCCAGTCGGTCCAGTTGGCGGGGGTGACGACCGCCGTCTTTTCCACATCGTAGGTTTCAATGAACGCCGGTTCTCCGCGTTTGAACTCCCAGCTTTTATTTTTCCGTTCGCGACCGCTTCGGCATAACCCTCTCTCCCGAAGTCGAGCACATCTGACAACAGAAT
>CAVFTG010000189.1:0-2518 GCA_963625415.1 Barnesiella intestinihominis | reverse complement strand
GGGGGGGGGGGCGGATTACTCTCGGCAGGACGGTGCGGAAGCCGGATTACTGAATGTTAGGGGTGTTCCAGACCTTGGTCTGCGTGCAACGGATGACGGCGGTCTGCGAGCCGGCCTGAAGACGGAAGTCCCCCTCTTCGAGAGTCCAGCGGCCGTCGAAGCCCACGAAAGCGAGGTTATCGGCATTGAGGTCGAACGTCACAGTCTTTGTCTCGCCCGGCTGAAGCTCAATCTTGGTGAAATCGCGCAGACGGCGGCCTTCCGGAATTACGGAGGCGACGAGGTCGCTGCTGAAAAGAAGCACAGATTCCTTGCCCGCCACCTTGCCTGTGTTCGTCACGTCAACGGAGACTTTCAGGACATCCCCGCTCTTGAATTCGAGACGGTTCACCGCCATGTTGCTGTAGGCGAAGGTCGTGTAGCTCAGGCCATAGCCGAACGCCCACTGGACTGAAACCACGGCGTCGTAGTCATATGCGCCCTCCATCTTGTCAACCTCTTCGCTGACCTTGTAGTCGTAGTTGATGAGCGAGTTGATTTCTTTCGGATAGGTGAACGGAAGCTTTCCGCTGAAATTCACTTCTCCTGAAAGGAGATTGGCGAGCGCGTCGCCTCCCCTGTTGCCGGGAAGCATGACGTCCACCACTGCGGCGGCCTTCGGCACGAGTTCCGAAATCAGGCGCGGACGGCCTTCGTTGAGAATCAGCACCACCGGCTTGCCTGTTTCCTCAAAGGCCTTGACGAGAGACTTCTGGTAAGGCGACAGGTTGATGTCCGAGAGGTTGCCCCGGCTTTCGCAGTAGCTGTTCTCTCCGATGCAGGCGACAATGACATCGGCCCCCCTCGCGAGATCCGCCGCCCTGAAATCCACAGGGAAATTCTCCTCGTAATATTGTCCCTTTTCATTGTAGGTCACTCCATGGGCAAGTCTGACATTCGAAGCTCCGAACTTGTCACGGAGAGCCTCATAGATTGTGTTGTAGTGCCCGGCGAACTCGTCCGCGAGGTGTCCCTGCCAGGAGTAGCTCCAGCCGCCGTTCAGGCAGCGCATCTGATTGGCGTTCGGCCCTGTCACGAGAATCTTCATTCCCTTGCGCAGCGGAAGTATGCCCTCGTTCTTGAGCAGCACGGCCGACTCCTCAGCAGCATGGAGGGAGACTTCGGAGAACGCCTCGCAGCCCAAGTCGGGATAATCGGCAAGCGACGTGTCCGGAGTGTCGAACAGCCCGAGGCGGCACTTGAGGCGAAGCACCCTGCGCACCGCATCGTCAATCCTGCTCATCGGCACTTCACCGGCCTCCACGAGAGATTTCAGAGCGTCGCAGAAATCGCAGGAATACGGAACCATGGACATGTCCACGCCGGCATTTATCGCGAGTTTCACGGCTCCCCTCACATCGGCTGCGACTTTCTCGCGCTTGTAGAGATTGTTGATGTCGGCCCAGTCAGTGACGACCATCCCGTCCCATCCGGTCTCGTCCTTGAGCCACTGCGTTAGCAGAACCGGGTTGCAGTGAACCGGTGTACCGTTGATTGAGGCGGAGTTCACCATAATCGTGAGCGCGCCTGCGCGGAGAGCCTCAAGATAGGGGGCGAAATACTTGCCGCGAAGGTCGAGCGGAGAGAGGTAGGCCGGAGTACGATCCTTGCCCGAGAACTGTGCGCCGTAGCCGAGGTAGTGCTTCACGGAGACTGCCACATGCCTGTTGTCTATGTGGTTGGGGTCACCCCCCTGCTCACCGAGAATCGTGGCCTTGCCCATCTCCGCGTTCACATACCAGTCCTCGCCGTAGTTCTCCCAGAACCTTGACCAGCGCGGGTCGCGGCCGGCGTCGAGCGTGGGGTTGAACGACCACGGGACATCCGCTGCGCGGGACTCGTAGGCTGTGATTTCGCCCGCCCGCCTTGCGATTTCCCTGTTGAAAGTGGCCGCGACGGCTATCGGCTGTGGAAAGAGAGTGCCGTCGCTGAGATATGTCGTTCCATGGTTGTGGTCAAGTCCGTACAGCGTCGGTATGCCCATCACTTTCAAAGACCTGTCATTCAGAGTCTTCACAAGCACGTTCCATTCCGCCGCAGTCATAGCCTTTTCAGTCGGGGTGTTGAGGAATGAACCCACCTTGTACTTGTCTATGTACTCCGCCAGGCTCTCCTCCTTGATCGTGTAGGAATTCCCGTCCGGGGACTTTTTGACAAAGGCATTGGAGGTAATCTGGGTCATCTGTCCGATTTTCTCGTCCAGAGTCATCCGTGAGAGCGTCTTTTCAACCCTCTTTTCAATCCCGGCATCCTTCGGAATGACCGGTTTCACGGCATTGCCGCAGCCTGCGGTGATGACAACCACAGCCGCAGCCGCCACAAATTCAAATCTATACATACAGTGTCAAATGTTTTTAAGTTTCTCAAGTATTCTGACTTATCTGACGTTCGGGACAAATCTCTCTTCTCAACATTTCGTTAAAAATTCAATAATCCCGTTCCGCCTATCGCCGCCTCCCTCATCTGCACGATGTAATCT
>CAVFTG010000188.1:0-2598 GCA_963625415.1 Barnesiella intestinihominis | reverse complement strand
CGGTTCAGCTGCAGGGACGTAAACAGAGTGGAAAACAGGAGGAAGTTCAGGGACAGCAGAAGCCGCGCAGGGGAAGAAAACCTCAGAAAGAGCAGTTGAACGCCGCTGCACAGGCGCAGAAGGCTGATGTGGCTGATGTTTCTGCTGCGGCTGATGAAATTCCGGTTCAGGAGACTGCATCACCGAAAGCGGAAGTTTCGGGAGAACAGACGCAGCAGCGCGGACGCAGACGGCGGATGGGCAAGGAAACTCAGGGGGAGAATGCCGCCGCTTCAGATTCCGCAGTCAGCGCCCGTGAGCAGCCGGTTCAGACGGAGCAGACTGTTCAAACTGAGCAGCCGGTCCAGGCGGAGCAGACACAGGAGACCGCGGAGCCTGCCAAGACTCCGGTTCTCCGCGATCCGGCTCTTGATGCCGAGGTGGAGGCGATTACCCGGAAGCTGAAGGAGCGCAACAACCGCAGGAACAACCCGGAAAACAACGGACGGGAGAACGGCGGACGCGACGGTCAGCAGGGCGGTCAGCAGCACAACGGCCATCCTCAGCAGCCGAGAATCGAGTTCGAGGGCACGGTGGAGGCCACCGGAGTTCTCGAGACCCTTCCGGAAGGCTACGGATTTCTCCGTTCCTCCGACTACAACTACATCAGCTCGCCTGACGACATCTACGTTTCACAGGGAATCATCAAGCAGTACGCCCTCAAGATGGGCGACACCGTCGTGGGCGACATCAGGCCGCCGCGCGACACCGACAAGTACTTCCCGCTCGTGAGGGTGAAGAGCATCAACGGACGCTCTCCGGAGTCCATCCGCGACCGCATCCCGTTCGACTTCCTCACTCCCCTCTTCCCTGACGAGAAGTTCAATCTTCTGGGCAACGGACACGACGACCTCTCCTGCCGCATAGTGGATCTCTTCACCCCGATAGGAAAGGGTCAGCGCGGACTCATAGTCGCACAGCCGAAAACCGGTAAGACAATGCTGCTCAAATCGATAGCCAACGCGATTGCGGACAACCACCCGGAGGTCTATATGATTGTGCTGCTCATCGACGAGCGCCCGGAGGAGGTGACCGACATGGCACGCACGGTGAAGGCCGAGGTCGTGGCATCAACTTTCGACGAACCGGCCGAGAAGCACGTCCGGGTCGCGAATATGGTTCTTGAAAAGGCGAAATGCATGGTAGAGTGCGGTCACGACGTGGTTATCCTGCTCGACTCCATCACCCGTCTCGCCCGCGCCTACAACACCGTCCAGCCTGCTTCCGGCAAGGTGCTCTCCGGAGGTGTGGACGCGAACGCCCTCCACAAGCCGAAGAGGTTCTTCGGAGCCGCCCGCAACATCGAGAACGGAGGTTCGCTCACCATCATAGCCACGGCTCTCACCGAGACCGGTTCCAAGATGGACGACGTGATTTTCGAGGAGTTCAAGGGAACCGGCAACATGGAGCTCCAGCTCGACCGCAAGCTTGCCAACAAGCGCATATTCCCGGCAATCGACGTGACACTCAGCTCGACCCGCCGCGACGATCTTCTCTATGACCCGGTTGTCGCCCAGAGGATGTGGGTTGTGCGCCGCTTCCTCGCCGATATGAACTCGATTGAGGCGATGGAACTCCTTCAGGAGCGGATGAGGAAGTACCCGACCAATGAGGCGTTCCTGCAGAACCTGCAGAGGGACAATGAGTAGGTCTCTGCGACTTTTACGCCAAGTGCATTTTTGGAGATGACCGGCGGAAATTACATTCGGCGAATGATTGACGGAGACGACTCCGCTATGGATGAAATTTATCGTTCATTCCGTGGCGGATTCATCTCTTTTGCATATTCAACGCTCGGGCTGAAATATGACGATGCCCTGGATCTGTTCCAAGACGCGGTCATATGCCTTCTGAAAAATGTCCGGAGCGGAAAACTGACCGTAATCAGTGACCGTCAAGTTCTATCATACCTCTGCACCACAGGGAGATAACTCAGGAACAACCGGAACAGGAAAGGCCATCTGCCGATTGTGCCGGTCGTATGGGGCGGGAAGTCAGGTGACTTCAACATCGTGGAGAATGTGCCGGACGCGGACGAGAACCTGCAGGAGAATGAGATGCTGATGGAAATGACGCTCAATGTTGTGCGCTCCATCCCGGATCCCTGCTCGACACTGCTTGAACTTCAGTTTTTCCACAGGAAGAAGCAGACCGAAATCGCCGTCGCGATGGGCTATGAGAGCGCGGATTCCGTGAAGACTATGGTGAACCGCTGCAAGGGCAAGGTCAGAACTCTCGTAAAACAAAGGTATAAGGAGCTGGGCTATGAACAGATTTGACAATTCAGAACTCGACAGGCTCATCGAGGATGCCGTCATTGAAAACGCAGCCAGAAAGCGGCTTCAGGCACTGGAGAAAACAATCCAAGAGGAAGAGGCAATCCAGCGGAAAGGACACGGAACCGGAAAGCAGAAAGGCGCAGCCAGTCCGTCGGGGCGCAAAGCCCGGAAGCGCGTGCTACGCTTTGCGGCTGCAGCAGCTTCCCTCGCCGCCGCAGTTGTCGCGTAAGCATCCGGAGAAGTGCGTTCCGGCAAAGTGAGATGCAACTGGCATAAGTTC
>CAVFTG010000187.1:0-2618 GCA_963625415.1 Barnesiella intestinihominis | reverse complement strand
GCATCGGACGGAGCTTGAAGCGAATCCGCCGGAGTCTGAAGCGAATCGGCCGGAGCGGCGAAACGCAGTTGCAGCCGTTCTCCCATCCGGTGCTCCTTGAAGACATAGCGGGAGCTGTCCCCGACAATGTTTCTGGAGGCTTCGGAAGAAAGTGCGCCCCTGTCGATGACCACTCCGCTGAAGAGGAATTCCATCTCGATTTTCTGCACTTCCGCGGCCGCCCTGTCCAGCGAGGACTGAATCCCCGGGATCTCCGCCTCGACTTCGAGAATTCGCGAAGTCAGTTCCTGACGGCGTTCCACATCGTCGCTGAACATGAACTCCACCCTCATTTCTTCAAGTCTTCTGTTCGTGACATCGAGGCTGTCACGGATTCTGCGGACATCTTTCATTTTCTCCATGTAGAGCCTCGTCTCCGCATTTTCCGGAATCCCGCCTCCGACCGCAGACCCGGCATCGACGACATCCGTTCCGTCCGACGGGGCGAGAGACATGATTCCGCGCAACTTCTCGGCGTCGGTGATGCTCTGTTTTTCGGGGGCGAATTCATATTCAAGGACATAGACATACACGCTGTCCCTCGTGCACCCTCGGTCTGACGCGAAGACTGTGTAACATCCGTCGTCGGTGTTCATGTACAGATAGTCATTCTCCGTCGATGAATACGGAAATCCGAGATTCACCGGTTCGGTCCAGCAGGAGTCGGCTTCAGACCACTGCGACTCGTAGATGTCGAATCCTCCCGCACCGCCTTTCCGTTTCGCGGAGAAATAGAGCGAACGTCGGTCTGCCGAGAGAACCGGGAATATCTCCTCTGACACCGGGGCGGTCAATGTCGAATCCATGGATGACGGCAATGAATCCGCCGGCGCGGGAAGGGGAGCTTCCGGAGCGAAGACCATCTGCGGACGGCTCCAGAGAGTGTCTTTCCTGGAAACATGGATTTTCATGTTCCCGAGCGTGTCGGGGGACGGGAAATATATCACGTCATCATCTTCCTGGAAATAAGCGATGTCCGGAAGTATTCCGAGATCTTCCACGGTGCGGGCCGTCTGAAGGCTGTCGCGAAGCCCCTCGCATGACTGGAGGCTGCGCCATGAGCGGTCGGGGAAAGGGTAGTAGAGAAAAAAGTCGCTGAGCGTGAACTTCTGCCGGGCGATCACGGTCGGAATGGAAACCGACGCGGACATTTCAAGCCCGGACCGTGCGCAGGACAGCAGTTCCCCGGCATAAGTCCTCACGAGGCTGTCGGCCGATTCGGAGATTATCCTTTCACACAGCCGTATGGCGCGGCGGAACTGGCATGCGCTGTGGAGGGAGTCTGCGAGAGCGAGTTTTTCAGTGTCCGTGAGGCTGGCGTCCTCTTCCGGAACTGCGAGAATCTCCGGAACCGACGGAACCGTCACGACGACGGTGTCGGCACTGTCCGCCATCTTGGGCTGCGCCGCAGCGATGCCGGCCGGAAATGCCGACAGAAGAACAATCAACGCCCTCGTTTTACTTATTTTCATCGCTCACAATACCCGCCCATGATTTTCTCAAAGGGCTACAAAATTAACAAAAAGTGCGTTTATAAGAAAAAAATCGTAAATTTGTGCCCTATTTGCCGGAAGTAAGGAAATAAAATTTTAATTAAAACATAACATTATGCAAAGTAAAGGTGCCATCAGATTCGTTGCAATCTGCCTTGCAATCGCGTGCCTTTGGCAGCTCTCGTTCTCTGTAGTGACAAGAGTGCAGGAACATAAGGCTGACAAGTACGCGGAGAAGGCCGTTGAGGCTTTCAGCGCATCGGCGGAATTCAACACTGTATCGGACGAGGATAAGGCCTACGTTCTTGACTCCATTGCAAAAGTCAACAACCGCAGGTTCCTCGATTCTGTCTCAGCCGAGAAAGTTTATTTCGGCTACACTTACAAGGATGTGAAAGTCAAGGACATCAACCTTGGTCTTGACCTTAAGGGCGGTATGAACGTGATGCTTCAGGTGCAGCTTGAGGATCTCGTCAAGGCGCTTTCCGGAAACAGCCAGGATCCTCTGTTCCTCGCCGCAATCGACAGTGCGAAGGTGCGCAGCGTCAATTCGAGGGACAATTTCATCACCCTTTTCGGCAACGCATGGAAGGAGACTGCCGGCGGCCGTCCGCTTTCCGACATTTTCGCCACTTTCGACCTCAAGGACAAGGTGACGAGCCAGTCGAGCGACGCGCAGGTTCTCGATGTCATCGAGAAGGAATCCGAGAGCGCGATTTCCAACTCCTTCAATGTGCTCAGAAACCGTATCGACCGTTTCGGAGTCACCCAGCCTAACATTCAGAAGCTCGGCAACAGCGGACGCATCCTCGTCGAACTTCCGGGCGTGAAGGAGCCTGAACGTGTGAGAAAGCTCCTCCAGGGAACAGCATCCCTCGAATTCTGGACGACTTTCCAGTACTCTGAAATCGAGCCGTTCCTGACCGAGGCCAACACGAGACTCGCGGAGATTCTCCCTGCGGCCGAGACTGTGGCCGCTGCGGACAAGGCTGAAGGCGAAGACATCCTTTCCGAGGAAGTCAATGCCGCCGCAAACGACAATGAGGAGCTTGAGAACTACAAGAAGCAGAACCCTCTGTTCGCCGT
>CAVFTG010000186.1:0-2671 GCA_963625415.1 Barnesiella intestinihominis | reverse complement strand
TTTTGTTCGAAACCACCAAACATTTCTTCAGTTTTTTTGCAAAGTTTTTTTGCCGTCCCCATCTGCCGAGGCAATCACCGCCTCCCACTTCTCAATCTGGCTGAAATTCCCCATACGCACAAGCTGCC
The DNA here is from genome assembly GCA_963625415.1 of Barnesiella intestinihominis. Lineage (GTDB taxonomy): Bacteria > Bacteroidota > Bacteroidia > Bacteroidales > UBA932 > Cryptobacteroides. The sequence continues at coordinate 2,543 of CAVFTG010000186.1, read as the reverse complement.
CGCGCAGCGAGTTCCAGCTCCCGAGGTCGCTCCATCCGAGTTCTTCCGCGATCACATAGATGTTCTCCGACTTCTCCATCACGGCATAGTCTATCGAAATCTTTTCGCAGACCGGGAAAAGCTCCTCCAGAGCGGTCTGCTCTCCTGGTGTGCAGAGACTCGGTCGGAGACGATCCATGACGGCCATTATCTGCGGCGCATGGGTGCGGAGTTCATCGTTGATGGTACGGACATCCCACACGAATATCCCCGCGTTCCACACATAGTCGCCCGAGGCGAGATAGCGCCGCGCCGTTTCAAGATCCGGCTTTTCCTTGAACTGCGCAACCTTCTGCAGACACCCGTGCACAAATCCCGGCGCATTGATGTAGCCGTAGCCGGTTTCGGGACGCTCCGGCACTATACCGACCGTGACAATCGCATGCGAACCGGCGGTAAAAGCGAGAGCCTTGCCGATGACTCCGGTGAACTTCTCCGTTTCCGTGACCAGAGCATCGGCCGGAGTCACCACCACGTTCGCGTCCGGATGACGGGCGGCAATCTTGCTGCAGGCATAGGCGATGCACGGAGCGGTGTTGCGTGGGACAGGTTCCATGAGTATGTGCTCCTCCGGAATCCCCGGCAGTTGTTCCCGCACGGTCTCAGCATACTCCGCTGATGTCACCACCCAGAAATTCCCGATTTCAGCCGAAGGCAGGAAACGCTCCACCGTCATCTGTATCAGGGATTTCCCCGTCCCGAGCACATCTATGAACTGCTTCGGTCTTTCAGGAGTGCTGATGGGCCACAGACGGCTGCCGACACCGCCCGCCATGATCACGACATGAGTTTTCGAATCTTTCATAATCCCCTGTTTTCATTTCGACTCTGCGGCTTTCGCTCTGGAACGCGCCGTCAACGCACGCTGGAATTCCCTTGCATTCCGCTGATGTTCGGAATATGTCGCCGCGAAACGGTGAGTCCCGTTGAATGAAGGGTCGGCGCAGAAAAATAGGTAATTGTGCGTATCCGGATGAAGCACCGCCTCAAGGCACGCCTTTGACGGAACGCTTATCGGAGCGGGAGGAAGACCGGCGTATCTGTAAGTGTTGTAGGGAGAATCTATCAGAAGATGCCTTTTGAGCACGCGGTTGAGACTGTAGTCGTAGCAGTAGCACACCGTCGGATCCGCCTGCAGCTTCATCCCCCTGCGCAGCCGGTTGAGATAGACCCCGGCAATCAACGGAAATTCAAAGTCCTTCAGCGTCTCTCCGCTGACTATCGACGCGACGACAGACACCTCCATGGGGGTGAGCCCCTGCACTTTCGCCGCATTCAGGCGTTCAGAAGTCCAGAATGCGTCGTATTCCTTCTTGAACCTGTCGAAAATTTCCCTGACATCCGCCGTCCAGTACATCTGATATGTGTCCGGGATTATCATGCCGAACACGTTCTCCGGAGTGAATCCATATTCCGAAAGGAAAATGCCGTCGTTCAGAGCGTTCATCACGGAAGTCGAATCCACCATCATCTGGGAGGATATCATCCGGGCTATGCGCCCCTTCTGTCTCAATGTTCCGGAAAGCGTGAGGCTGCACGGCTCCTGCCACCCGAACGCGAGCATGCGCGCCACATACACCGGAGGATAGTCCGTCCGCACAGGATAGCGCCCCGGCTTCAGCTTCGACTCCACGCCGATTTTACGGAAACAGCGCTCCAGGCTGGCTCGGCTCTTCGCGCAGCCGTCAATGCAGAGAGCGTCGATTATCCGTGAAGCATCCGTGTCCGGATAGACGAAAAGCACGAATTCCTTCCCGAAGCCGGGCTGCCGGTTGTCGATATACCACAGCGACGCGAATACGGCTGCGACGGCAAGAACCGCAGCGGCGAGGGATGAAAATATGAAAACGGCTGTTTTATTTTTCTTCTTCATGATTTCAGATCACATGCGGATTCCAGACGGACGGAAGCATCCGTAACGCCGGCATCCTATTTCCTCAAAGTTACAAGGTCTCCTTCCGTAAGGTCGGAATTGGATTTCACCCCGTTCATTTTCAACAGTTTGGACAACCGTATGGCATATCTCTGCGACACCGCCCAAAGGTCATCGTCTTTTTCCCATACATGTTTGTCCAGCCCTTTGGCAGCCCTCGATTTTTTTGTCTGAAGATATACCACCGTTCCCGGGAGCAAATCGCGCGATTCCGTCAAATCGTTGAATTTCAATATCTCACGCAGAAAGAGATTGTATTCTTTCGCAATCGAGGCATAGGTCTCCCCCTCAACGGAATAGACGAACGGCACGCCGTTCAGCGAATACATCTGACGGGACAGGTTGAATTTGAAAACCTCGCGCTGCGCCGCATCGACAGGTTTCGGCGTTTCGATTCTGGAAGGCGGCTCCGGACGGCCGGATCGGGATTTTCCGCCGCGTTTCGCTTCCGTCTCCTCCCCGGCATCCTCCGCCCTGTCGTATTCGTACAGCCTGTAATCCTCGATGATCCTGATCAGTTTCCGGGGATAATTCGGATCGGTCGCATATCCCGCCTTTTTCAGTCCATAGG
>CAVFTG010000185.1:0-2799 GCA_963625415.1 Barnesiella intestinihominis | reverse complement strand
CGATGAATCCGAGCACGACCTTGACGCTGCCGAGCCAGCTGCCGCTTTTGAGTTTTGTGAGCAGCGACGGGAAGAGCGCGAACACAGTGAACGGAAGCGCGAAGGCGACCGAAAACGCGGTCATCGTCACAATCGGCATCCAGAACTGTCCCGAGGTGGACTGAATCAGCACTGTCCCCACGATGGGTCCGGTGCAGGAGAAGGACACCAGCACGAGCGTGAGCGCCATGAAGAACACACCCGCAAGTCCTTTCCTGTCAGACTTCCCGTCCGCCCGGTTGACCCACGAAGACGGGAGAGTTATCTCAAAGGCCCCGAAAAACGATGCCGCGAAAGTCATGAACACGATGAAGAACAGGATGTTCGGCAACCAGTGGGTGGAGAGCCAGTTGAATATGTCCGCAGTCACCGCGTCCCCGCCGGCAATCCATGTGATGAGGATTATCAGAGAAATCGGGACAGTGTAGAGCAGCACGATGAAAAGTCCGTACATGAAAGCGTTGAAGCGTCCTCGGCGGGCGTTCCCCGAATTCTTGAGGAAGAAGGAGACCGTCATCGGAATCATGGGGAACACGCAGGGGGTCAGCAGCATGGCGAAGCCCCAGAGAATCGCCTGAAGCACAAGACCCCAGTCAAACGGAGCATTATTCTTTTCCCGTTCAGCCACAGCTGGAGCATCGTCCGCCACCTCCGTCAGGTCGCTTCCTCCCCCGGCCTCACCGGATGAGTGCGCAGTCCCTCCGGCCGAAACGGATGAAGTGCTCCCGTCCGTCACCTCGCCGCCGACGGTGTCCACGGCAGCCCATGAGAGCGAAAAATCCTGATACTCCGGAGGATAGCACTCATTGCTCCGACAGCAGGAGGCGCTGACGGTTCCGTGCACGGACATCCGGGAAGAAGCGTCGATGACCCGGACTTTCTGTTCAAGGACAAGTTGTCCATAGACGACGGACTGCCCCCTCTCGCTGCTGACGACGCTCCTGTCCTCAAGCGGGCCGGCAAGCTCGCAGTTCCCGAGAGACTTGTACTCCACCTCCGGTGCGGAATAGGGGTCGGAAAGCGGATAACTGTGAATCCCCTCTTCCAATGTCCCGGTGAACTTCAAAGTCCACAGCCCGTTCTCCCCATCCGGAGCGGAGGTGACTTTCCAGTCGACGTTCCCTGCGGAAAGCAAAGAAATGCTGCAGGCGAATCCCGCCAGCAGCATGACAATTCTATTGACAAGATTTCTGTCAAACTTCATAAAACCACATCTTCAACATCTTATTTCGCGAATGCGACTGAACGCGTCTCGCGAATTACCGTAATCTTCACCTGCCCCGGATAAGTCATCTCGTCCTGAATCTTCTTGGCGATGTCCCCGGAAAGCGTCTCGGCCTGCGAATCGCTGACCTGCTCAGCCCCCACGATCACGCGCAGTTCGCGGCCGGCCTGAATCGCGTAGGCCTTGACCACGCCCGGATAGGACTGTCCGATGTTCTCGAGATCCTTGAGCCTCTTGATGTAGGACTCGATGACCTCGCGGCGGGCACCCGGACGGGCGCCGGAGATTGCGTCGGCGACCTGGATGATCGGAGAAATGATTGACGTCATCTCGGTCTCCTCGTGGTGCGCGCCGATGGCGTTGCAGATTTCAGGCTTCTCCTTGTACTGCTCCGCGAGCTTCATTCCGAGCAGGGCGTGCGGAAGATCCGGATCCTCGTCGGAAACCTTTCCGATGTCGTGGAGAAGTCCCGCCCTCTTCGCGGCCTTGGCGTTGAGTCCGAGTTCAGACGCCATAGTCGCTGCTATGTTGGCGACTTCGCGGGCATGCTGGAGAAGGTTCTGACCGTAGGAAGAACGGTATTTCATGCGTCCGATGAGCTTTATCAGCTCGATGTGGATTCCGTGGATTCCGAGATCGATGCAGGTGCGCTTTCCGATTTCGAGAATCTCCTCCTCAAGCTGCTTCTGCACTTTGGCGACAACCTCCTCGATGCGGGCCGGATGGATTCGTCCGTCGACCACGAGCTGATGGAGCGCCAGACGGGCCACCTCCCTGCGGACAGGGTCGAATGCGGAAAGAAGAATGGCGTCCGGGGTGTCGTCCACGACTATCTCCACACCCGTGGCGGCCTCAAGGGCGCGGATATTGCGGCCTTCGCGACCGATTATGCGTCCCTTTATCTCGTCGCTCTCGATGTTGAACACAGTCACGGCATTCTCTATCGCCGTTTCGGAAGCCGTCCTCTGAATCGTGTTGATCACTATCCTCTTGGCTTCCTTCGCCGCGTTGAGACGGGCGTCGTCAATCACGTCGTTGATGTAGGACTGCGCCTCTGTCCTCGCCTCCGCCTTCATGTTCTCCATGAGTATGTTCTTCGCCTCGGAAGCCGTCATTCCGGCGATGTTCTCAATCTGACGGTTGGCCTCCTCGCGGAGCCTGTCGCATTCTTCGGATTTCCTGTTGGCTATTTCAACCTGCGCCTTGAGGTTTTCCCGGATGGAATCCGCCTCCCTCTGTTTGCGCTGGAGTTCCGCATTCTGCTGATTCAGAGTATTCTCCTTCTGCTTCAGACGGCTCTCGATCTCCTTGATGGCGGCGTTGCGCTCGTTCACAGTCTTCTCGTGCTCGTTCTTGAGCTGCATGAACTTCTCCTTCGCCTGGAATATCTTTTCCTGTTTGATTTTCTCCGCCTCAAGCTCGGCCTTTTCAATAATCTCCTCCTTGCGCCCCTTGAGCACAGAACGTCTCACGGCAATCCACACGCCGAGCGCGACCGCCGCTCCCAGAAGAGCCGAAAGTATGTAAAAAACTAT
>CAVFTG010000184.1:1189-2799 GCA_963625415.1 Barnesiella intestinihominis | reverse complement strand
CTTAATGTCCGTGAGGCTGAGTTCCATTTGTATGGTATATTTCTTCCCGCTTTCAAATGTAGTGTCGTGATTGAGAGTGTATTTTATATTCGTGCCGTCTTTCGTAACGATTGCCACTTGCAGTTTTGACAATTGATGGTAAAATTTAATCGGCACGGCATTCTCAGTTTTGGCAATGTCTATTGCTCTTGCATATAATAAATCGGATGATACATATTTCTCTGTAGTTTGACACCCGATTCTGAAAAAAATATTGCAGAAGTATGCTGAAATAATGACTATCTTTGCGTTTTCGACAATCCGGAGAATGTCCGGACATATGCGATTATGACGAGAAAAGGGAAAATACTGGTCGTCGATGACAATCAGGGAATCCGGGAGGCGCTGAAAATCCTTCTCGGAGGAGTGTTCGAGCGGGTGGAGACTCTGCCCTCACCCGTGTCGCTGATGCGGAGCGTGGAGAGCCTCAGACCGGATGTGGTTCTTCTTGACATGAATTTCAAGACGGACATCAACACGGGGAACGAGGGCCTATACTGGCTTTCGGAACTCAAGTCGAGGTGGCCGGAGCAGGCGGTGGTGCTTTTCACGGCCTATGCGGACATCGCCCTCGCCGTGGAAGGGATGAAGCGCGGGGCGGAGGACTTTGTCGTGAAGCCTTGGGACAACGCGAAGCTGATTGAAACGCTCACGGGGATACGGGACAGGAAAAAGACTGTCAGGAAAGCCCCGGCGTCCTCCGGAGAGCCGAATATGTTCTGGGGCGGGGGCGAAGCGATGGGGCGGCTGCACAACGACATCCGGAAGATTGCAGCCACGGACGCGACGGTGCTGATTACCGGAGAGAACGGGACCGGAAAAGACGTGCTTGCCCATGAGATTCATTCTCTTTCCGGACGCTCCGCAGGCCCGCTTGTCTGCGTGGACGCGGGGGCGATTGCCGAGACGCTTTTCGAAAGCGAGCTGTTCGGGCATGTCAAGGGCGCGTTCACCGACGCGAAATCCGACCATGCCGGCAAGTTCGAGCAGGCGGACGGCGGCACGCTCTTTCTCGATGAGATTGCCAACATCCCCCGGCAGTCGCAGGCGAAACTGCTCCGTGCGCTGCAGAGCCGCAGCATCACGAGAGTCGGCGACAGCCGGAGCATCCCGGTTGACATCAGGCTCATCTGCGCCACGAACGCCGACGTGCCCTCTCTCGTGCGGGACGGACTTTTCCGCGAAGACCTCTACTACCGTCTGAACACCATACGGGTCGAACTGCCGCCGCTGAGAAAGCGCCCGGACGCGATTGTGCCGCTGGCTGAACGGTTCCTCGGGGAATTCGCGGGGAAATACGGGCGCAGGCTGAAAGGTTTCTCCCCCGCCGCAATCTCGGAGATGGAGCATTACGGCTGGCCGGGGAACATCCGCGAACTGCGCAACTGCATCGAAAAGGCGGTGATTCTCTCCGACGGGGAGACGATAGGCGGGCTCGGGCTTGAAAGCGCCGGCGGGAATGTCTCCGACACCGGAATATCCGCCTCGGACACCATGGAGAGCATAGAAGAGAAGACCATCCGCGCCGCGATGAACCGTTTCGGCGGGAACATATCGCTTGTCGCCAAGTC
>CAVFTG010000184.1:0-1179 GCA_963625415.1 Barnesiella intestinihominis | reverse complement strand
CTCTGGACATCAGCCGGCCGACGCTTTATGCGAAACTGAAGAAATACGGGATATGATGATGAGATGGAGCGGACATATGGATGCCGTCTTCGGGAATCATCCTGCGGCTGTCTGCATTGCCGCTGTCATTGCAGTGATCGTCATCACCGCCGTAATCACCCGTGCCGTCACCGGACGGAAAATCATCGGCAAGATTGACTTCATGTCCGATGCCCTGAGCAGCGGGGAGACCGCATTCCGCTATGCTGACAACGGGCTGCGGAACGGCCGCCTCAACCGCTCGCTGAACCGTCTGCGCGGAATCTTCGAAGCGGACAAGAACGACATCCGCGAGCGCGAGCGCTACTTCGCCCTCATGCTCGACCACGTGCAGAGCGGGGTCATCGTCCTGAGCGGGGACAAGGTGGACTACAGCAACGCTGTCGCGCGCGGGCTGCTCGGAATGGCGGACATATCCAATCTGAGACAGCTCGAACGCATATCTCCGGAACTTGCGGAGGCTTTCAGAAGCGCAGACGGCACGGAAACTCATGCCTCGTTCCAGTCGGAGCGCGGCACTGTCATGTTTTCGGTCAGCTCATGTGAGGCGACGCTTCATTCGGCGAAGGTCAGAATCGTGACTTTCAACGACATAACCCGGGAAATGGAGGATAACGAAACGGAATCGTGGACAAGGCTCATCAGAGTTCTGACGCACGAAATAATGAACACCGTCACCCCCGTCGCCTCCCTCAGTTCGGCACTTTCGCAGAATCTCCCCTCCTACAGCGAGGCGGACATCCGCTCGGCTCTCGGAACCATAGCCTCGTCATCCGAAAGCCTGCTGAGTTTCGTCCAGTCCTACCGTTCGCTCACGCACATTGCGGCTCCGGTGCGCAAGGCGTTCTATTTCAGTGATGTGGCGACCGACGCGATGAACATTGCCGGAACGAACTGGCCGGAGGTGAGCGTCCGCTACGATGAACTTTCCGAGGACATCATCCTCTACGCCGATCAGGGGCAGATTTCGCAGGTTGTCAACAACCTTGTCAAGAACGCCGTCCAGGCCGGAGCGCAGCATGTCACAATCACGGCGGCCATCGACAAGCGCGACCGCACGGTCATCAGCGTCGCCAACGACGGCGCACCCATCAGCGAATCGAGTCAGAAGCAGCTTTTCGTCCCTTTCTTCACCACCAA
>CAVFTG010000183.1:0-2885 GCA_963625415.1 Barnesiella intestinihominis | reverse complement strand
TTGCCCTGCGCTGCGGCGGCGTGGGCGAGCATCATCTGTCCGTTGGCATCGCCGATGGCATAGACTCCCGGAAGCGTAGTCTGCATATTCCCGTCAACCTTTATCCCTTTCTGTCCGCTCTCGATCCCCCTGCAGCCAGTTATGACCCTGAGATCAGGAACCCGGCCGACCGCCATCAGAACCTTGTCGGACACGACTGAGCAGACCTTCTCCTCACTTTCTCCGGCGGGTTTCTCTCCGGATGCTCCCGCAGTCCTGTAAAATACGATCTGGATCGGTCTTGCGGCCGCATAGCCCTTCCCGTCGTGAACCCCCGCAGCTCCGCAATCCTGACTGCCCTCCGGCTGTGCATCGTCCGGAACGGCATCGGAGGAAGTCTCCCCGGCGGTTGCAATCCCGGTCACCTGCGCTCCCGTGAGAATCGTAATCCCGGACTTGGTGAGCGACTGCCTGAGACGCTTGGCGAGGTCGGTGTCGAAATGCGGAAGAATTGTCTTACAGTATTCGATTACAGTGACTTTTGAACCGAGAGAAGCGAAAATTGAAGCGAACTCCAGACCTATCACTCCCCCGCCGATGACGGTCAGACGCTCCGGAATTTCCGTGAGACGGAGCATGTCCGAAGACGAAAGCACTCCCGGAGTTTCCACCGCCCCCGGGACATTGAGCCACGCGGGATGCGAGCCTGTAGCTATGATTATGCGGTCGGCGGTGAACTCCCGGTATTCTGAAAATTCGGGGTCGAGATGCTCCGCCGCAGCGCTTTCCGCTTCGGTCGGCCACACCCGGACAGTTTTCTCGTCCGCCACACGGGCTATCCCACGAACTACTTCCACCCCTTTCAGCAGAGTCTCCACGCCGGAGCGCAGCTGCTCCACCACCCTGTCCTTGCGCTCGACCATCCTCCGCAGGGCATCGGCGGGAACTGCGGAGTGTCCGGAGCCGTCTCCGCCGGAAGTCTCCTGAACGGATTTGCCAAGGCAGTCCGCCTCTCCGGAACCGGCGGCCGCTGCGAAAAGCTGCGCGTCATGGCAGAAGCATTTGGTCGGAATGCAGCCCTCGTTCAGGCAAGTCCCCCCGAGCGGCCCTGCGGTTATCAGAATCACGTCAATCCCCCTCCTGCGGGCTTCGACTGCGGTTTCATAGCCTCCGGGGCCCGCTCCTATTATGATTATTTTCATCCGAATCTCTTTTCGTTCAAATCACTCAAACTTCAGACGCGGATTGCGTGCGGCGGAGGTTTCGTCAAGACGGCGCACCGGCGTGGTGTGCGGTGCCCTCTTGAGAGTCTCCGGGTCTGAAACGGCCTCAGCGGCAATCCTGTGCATCACTTCGATGAACTCGTCGAGAGTCTCCCTTGACTCGGTTTCGGTCGGTTCAATCATTATCGCCTCATGGAAAAGCAGCGGGAAATAGATTGTCGGGGCGTGGAAACCATAGTCGAGAAGCCGTTTGGCGACATCGAGAGTGGTGACCCCGGTCGATTTGTCCTTCAGACCGTCGAACACGAACTCATGTTTGCAGACAGACTGAATCGGAAGTTCGAAACTGTCCTTGAGCAACTCCTTTATGTAATTGGCGTTCAGAACGGCGAGAGGGCCGACTGACCCTACATTCTCGCGCCCGAGCATCCTGATGTAGCACAGGGCCTTGAGCAGGACGGTGAAGTTGCCCTGAAATCCGCTGACCCTTCCGAGCGACTCCCCCTCCGGAGCTGCATTGCAGTCAGTCCACAAGGTGTCATTCCCGCCGTTTTCCTTTGGCGGCTTTTTCTCCTTCAGCGAGACATGGAAGCGCGGCTGCGGGAGATATTCAGCCAGAGCGGCGGTCACGCCCACCGGACCCGCGCCCGGGCCTCCGCCACCGTGAGGAGTGGAGAAGGACTTGTGCAGGTTCAGATGCATTATGTCGAAGCCCATGTCCCCGGGACGGGCCACACCTATCAGCGGGTTCATGTTCGCCCCGTCGTAGTAGAGCAGACCTCCGCAGCCGTGCACGAGAGCGGCGATTTCCTTGATTTCAGTCTCGAAAAGGCCGAGCGTGTTCGGGTTGGTCATCATCATTCCGGCGACGCTTCCGTCAAGCAGCGGCTTCAAATCCTCCACATCGACGCGTCCGTCACTCTTTGACTTCACCGTGACCACCTCCAGGCCGCAGACAGCGGCTGAAGCGGGGTTGGTTCCGTGAGCCGAGTCCGGAACTATCACCTTGCGGCGGCCGAGGTCACCGCGTGAGATGTGGTACTGCCTCATCACCATAAGCCCGGTGAGCTCGCCGTGCGCACCCGCGAAAGGATTGAATGTGAACGCCGCCATACCGGTAATCGCGGAGAGGGATGCGGAGAGTTCCGTGTAAACCTTCGCGCAGCCCCCCGCAATTGAAGCCGGCATCAGCGGGTGGACGTCCGCGAAAGCCGGAATGGCCGCAATCTCTTCGTTGATTTTAGGATTATATTTCATCGTGCAGCTGCCCAGCGGATAGAAGCCGCTGTCAACTCCGAAATTCATCTGCGAAAGGTTGGTGTAGTGCCGGACGACATCAGGTTCGCTGACCTGCGGGAGATCGGGAGCCGAAAACCTCAGCTGTCTGGCCGGGACGGACTCAAGGATGCCCCCGATGCAGACCAGCCCTTCCGCATAGGGATTTCTCGGAAGCGTGTATCCCTTCCTTCTCGGAGAGGAAAGTTCAAATATCAGTTTGTCGTAGTATTTCATAGCCGGCATCCTCCTTCAGATTTCAAAGATTTTACAGCTTCGACGAGCGCATCGCATTCTTCTTTCGTCCGCTTTTCGGTGACGCAGAACGAAACAAGCCCCTCTTCCGTCGCGACAGCCCCGAAGAATCCGGCCTTGTATAGAGCGTTCTGTATCGCCTCGATACTGACC
>CAVFTG010000182.1:0-2901 GCA_963625415.1 Barnesiella intestinihominis | reverse complement strand
GGTTTGAACTTCGTCGCAAGCCTTGCACTTCATCCTTTTAAGACAGCCTCGGGGGTATAACCTGCAAAATTAAGAATTTGCGGTGAGAATATGAGTTTTTTCGTAATTTTGCGGCGAAAATATCGCATCATGGACATAATATTGGGAATTGAATCATCGTGTGACGACACTTCGGCCGCAGTCATACGCGACGGCTGTCTTCTGTCGAACGTAATAGCGAGTCAGGACGTGCACAAGGCCTACGGCGGCGTGATTCCGGAACTCGCCTCCCGCGCCCACCAGCAGAACATCGTGCCGGTGGTGAGCCAGGCCATCGACAGAGCCGGCGTCAGGAAAGGGGACATCACAGCAATCGCCTTCACCCGAGGACCGGGACTTCTCGGCTCGCTGCTTGTCGGCACCTCTTTCGCGAAGGCGCTCTCCATCGCGCTGGACTGTCCTCTGATTGAGGTCAACCATCTTCAGGGGCATATACTTGCGAATTTCATAAAGCAGTACGACAAGGAGAACTCCGCGCCGCAGTTCCCCTATCTCTGTCTCCTCGTTTCAGGAGGCAACTCGCAGATTGTCAGGGTGGACAGCCCGCTTGAATATGAGATTCTCGGACAGACCATAGACGACGCGGTGGGCGAGGCCTTCGACAAATGCTCCAAGATGATGGGGCTCGGCTATCCGGGCGGCCCGATTGTGGACAGGCTGGCAAAGGAGGGCGACGGGAACCGCTTCCATTTCGCCAAACCCCATGTCCCCGGTCTGGACTACAGTTTCAGCGGCATCAAGACCTCGCTGCTCTATTTTGTCCGCGACGAGATGGCGAAGAACCCTGCTTTCATGGAAGAGAACAAGGCCGACATCTGCGCGTCGTTCCAGAAAGCGCTGATAGACATACTGATGGACAAGCTTATCAAAGCCGCGAAGCAGACCGGCATCCGCGAGGTCACCATAGGCGGCGGGGTCTCGGCGAACAGCGGTCTGCGCAGCCGCATCACTCTTGAAGGTCAGAAACGCGGCTGGAAAGTCTATCTTCCGGAGTTCAAGTTCACCACGGACAATGCCGCGATGATCGCCATCGCCGGCTATTACCGCTACCTCCACGGCGAGCGCACGTCCCTTGACGTCGCTCCGGTTTCACGCCTTGCCGACTTCTGAAAAATCCCGGTAAGTGAGCGTTAAAGCTGGCTGCGGCATTGGAATTTTTAGCGATATGTTGTTATGAAGGAAATAGAATTGACCTGCAAGGTGGGGAAGGAAATATCGGATGATGAGTTGAGGGCCGCTGCTGCGAAAGCTCTCGGGGTCGGACTGAAAGCGGTGGGGGAGTGCAGGCTTGTGCGCCGCTCGATTGACGCGAGGGGCGACGTGATTTACCGCTGCCGCTATCAGGTGTGCACTGTTTCGGAGAAGCTTGAATGCTATGAAATTCCCGGATATGAGGACGTGCATGACGCTGAACCAGTGATTGTCGCGGGAGCCGGACCGGCCGGGATGTTCGCCGCCCTGCACCTGCTGATGCGCGGGCTGAAGCCTGTGATAATCGAGCGGGGCAGGGATGTGCACGCCCGCAAGTTCGATGTCGCGAAGCTCTCTGACAAGGGAGTCATCAATCCGGATTCGAACTACTGTTTCGGGGAAGGCGGCGCCGGCACTTTTTCCGACGGGAAACTTTTCACCCGCTCGTCCAAGCGCGGGGACATCCGTGAGGTCTTGCACCAGTTCGTGCGTTTCGGAGCGTCCGAATCCATTCTCACTGACGCTCATCCGCACATAGGCAGCGACCGTCTTCCGTCCGTCGTCGAGAATATACGAAAATGCATCATCGGACACGGCGGGGAGTATCATTTCGACTCCCGCATCACGGACATGTCCCCGTCACCCGACGGAGGCTGCATCGTGGTCGCAAGGCATCCGGACGGCTCTACTGAGGCATATTCCGCAAAGCATGTAATCCTTGCCACAGGCCACTCGGCGCGGGACATCTACGAACTCTTCGCATCGAAGGGCTGGGCTCTCGAGGCGAAGGGTTTCGCTCTCGGCGTCCGGGTGGAGCATCCCCAGAGCCTGATAAACAGGATTCAGTACCACGGGAAATACCAGCCTTTCATGCCGACGGCGGAATATTCCTTTGTCACAGGGATTGAAGGGCGCGGGGTGTTCTCGTTCTGCATGTGTCCGGGAGGCATTCTCGTTCCGTCTTCAACGGAGGACGGGGAGACTGTCCTGAACGGGATGTCGAACTCGGCCCGCAACTCGAAGTGGGCGGATTCCGGAGTCGTGGTGAGCGTCGAACCCGGGGACATTCCGGGGTATCCGGCGTCAGACCCGCTGTCGCTGCTGAAGTTCCAGAGAGATGTGGAGCGTTCGGTCTATGACTGGGTGCGGAAAGCTCATCAGGATGTGCTTCGCGGCGGCCGCTCAGGCGGTTCCGGGACAGGACGGGAAGGACGCGTAACGCCGCAGAATCCTTTCGCCGCGCCGGGTCAGCGCATGATGGACTTCTGCCGGGGGGTGCTTTCGGAGAACCTTCCCGCAAGTTCCTACCACCCGGGCGTGATTTCCGCACCGCTTCACGAACTGCTCCCCGAGCATGTCCGTCTCCGTCTGAAATACGCTTTCCCGCAAATCGGGAACAGAATGCGCGGCTACTACACCAACGACGCGCTTCTCCTCGGCGTGGAGTCCCGCACTTCAAGCCCCGTGCGCATCCCCCGTGAGGCTGAAACGCTTCAGCATCCGCAGTTTCCGGGACTTTTCCCCTGCGGGGAGGGCGCGGGCTATTCCGGCGGGATTGTGTCCTCCGCTCTTGACGGAATCAACTGCGCCGAGAAAATTTTCGAACTGTCGCGGGCGTGAAGCGGGAAATTTTTCCTACCTTTATCGGGAACATGCCGTGAACACCGCAAA
>CAVFTG010000181.1:0-2913 GCA_963625415.1 Barnesiella intestinihominis | reverse complement strand
AGACCCTTGAACAGGAGTACAGCCGCGAGGGATGGGAGAGCGACAAGGCCAAGGCCGCATCAATGTAATGTGGTGTTTTTCAATATATTCAATGTTTTAAACATCTATCGGATAAATATGAAAAATCTGACAATGAAATATATGGCGGCCGCCATCACACTCCTCTCCCTCATCGGGTGTGAGGACAAGGTGAACAAGGATGTCACCTGGCCGGAGTGGGCTTCACGCCCTCTCATCGAAGACGCCTCCGTCACCGCCGGCGGAAAGACCGTGATCGTCGCCGGAGAAAGCGTCAAGTTCAGCGCACGCATCAATGACGACTACAACGAGTTGAAAAGCTGGTCTCTAACAGTCAAATACGGAGACAACACCGTCGTCAGCCACGAGGCCGCGCTGTCGGGGAATGATGCTGAAATCGAGTACGAATTCGTGATGCCTTTCGCTGCGAATCTCAATGACGGCGGATTCTACCCGGAAGTGAGCGTCAGCGCGAACAATGTCGCAGGAGGCGAGAACTCCACAAGGATTTCCCGTGACAAGAACGTTTCCGTGTCACGCCCTGCGGCTCCCGCTTCCCTCCTGCTCGTGGACGAGAACGGAGCGCAGTTCCCGCTTGTGAAAGCTTCCGACTTCGTCTATAGCACCGCCGCGGGAACAGACCTCACGGCACTCGGAACCAAGGTCTATATCGCCGAGAAAGTCTCCGGCGGAAAGCCGGACTACAGCGGCTATGTCTGGGGAATGTCTGACGGCAAGATCAGCGTGCTCGAAGACGGCTCCGAAGGAGATGCCATAACAGTCCCGGACACCGAAGGATATGGTTTCAGCAAGTTCGGCTTCAACATCTACAGCTTTGCAATCGACAAGCTCGTCGGGCTCACGGTACACCTCGACAAGGAGACGCTTGAGTCACAGACGCAGAGCGGAGTGACCTACCTCGCTCTGGAAAAGGTACGCCTCGTGCAGGACTGCGAAGTGACCTTCAGCGGATTCGGAGCATTGGACAAGATGCTCCAGAGCGACCGTTTCGAGATTCTTTCAGACACCTCCGCGAAGTTCACCGGACACAGTGCGAACTGGAGCTTCTACTACGACACGGACACCGGATGGATGATACTCAACTACGCCGTGTTCAACACTTCCAACCAGCTTTGGGTCACCGGAATCGATGCCTGCTTCCCGCTCGGGAACGACGGCAGCACACACGATCTCAAATATCTTGACGGAGACGGCAAGGTGCGCTACGCCACGCTCGCGGCAGTCAAGGACAGCGCGGGTGACTTCCGCATCAGGATTTATCTCAAAGACAAATATGCCATCCAGCTCTACCGCTGGGTCAAGTGGAGCACGCTTGTGGAAATGACTTCGATGACTCCGGAGACAGCCGCCATTTCCGCAGACGGGGTTTACATCCGCCCGGGCAGCAGCTTCAAGGCCGGTGTATATGAACTCCGCGTCCATTTCACCAAGGAAGCCGACAGCGGCGGAGACGGCAGCAAGGCTGAAATCTATGTAACAGCACTTTAGGCGAGCTTCATGTTTACTCGGTAACATTCATAACATTACAAAAATGAGAAAGATAAACGCAATCATCGCGGCGGCGCTTCTGCCGCTCTGCCTCTCCTGCACAGAGCCGGCGGAGACCGTTCCGGTCATAACATGGGCGGGAGTTTCGGCGCGGAACAGCGCGGAAGTATTCCCGCTGCTCAAGGAGTGCGGAATCGATGTCCATCTCGGACTTTACGGCACGGCAGACGATGCCGCGACAGCTCTTGACGAGGCGCAGAAAGCCGGGCTGAAGCTCATCCCGGGATTCCCGCAGGTCAAAGACTCGACCGCGCAGTCGGTCGCCCGTTTCAGGGAGCACCCGGCATTGTACGCATGGCATCTGAAAGACGAGCCCGAGACCTGGGACATTCCGTGGCTGAAGGCTCTCGCCGCAAAGGTTGACAGCCTTGACGGAAAACATCCGTGCTACATCAACCTCTACCCCGAGTGGGCCTGGGGCAGCGACTGCTACGAAGACAGGATTGAATATTTCGCCTCCGAAGTGGATGTCCCGTTCTATTCCTTCGATCAGTACCCCGTCACACAGAACGACGACGGAAGCATCTCGATACGCCCGGGCTGGTACAGGAATCTGGAACAGGTCTCCGCGATGGCGAAACGGCACAACAAACCTTTCTGGGCATTCGCCCTCACGACGTCCCATCATCTCGGAGCACCGTCGCCGGAAGCTTTCTACCCCGTCCCGACCCTCGGACATCTGCGGCTGCAGGTGTTCAGCGACCTGCTATACGGGGCGCAGGCCATCCAGTATTTCACCGCAGGAGGACTGTATGACGCAAAAAACCACTGCAAGACAGGAGTCTATGACCTTGTGAAGCAGGTGAACTCGGAAATAAAGGCCTACTCCCCCGTTTTCTTCGGATGCAATGTGGAGAATGTCTGGCACACCGGGGCTGAGATTCCTGCCGGGACGATGGAACTGAAAGGGATGCCGCACAAATGCGTAACCTCCCTTGAGTTTTCCGGGAAGGGAGCTGTCGTTTCGCTCATCACCAACGGAAATCGCGAATATCTCGCTGTGCAGAACCGCGACTGCACAGCTCCTGCAGAGCTTTCCGTGAAGTTCAGCCGCAGAGTGGAACTTGTCACCGTTTCCGGAATCCGTCCGTTCGACAATGGTCCGATGACTATGGAACCCGGAGATGTGGCATTGTTCAAAATAAGATAAACATTAACCCTATAATAACCAAATAATAACATCTTATCATGCGTTACTTGAAATCATTACTTATCATGGCCGCGGCCTCGGTTCTTGCGATTTCCTGCAACAAGGAAGAACAGGAGGTTGTGAAACCGGAAGCTCCGGTCATCGAAAACGCCTCGCTCAAGGGGCTTAACGGAGAG
>CAVFTG010000180.1:0-2952 GCA_963625415.1 Barnesiella intestinihominis | reverse complement strand
TGATTTACCTTTTCCTGATGCCCTACGCGGTCTATATCCCGCTCGCCTGTCTCGCGGCGATACTCGTTGTCGTCGCCTACAACATGAGCGAGTGGCGCACGTTCCGCTACCTGCTCAAGGGAGAGACCCCGGACGTGGCGGTGCTGCTGATAACCTTTTTCCTCACTGTGATTGTTGACCTCACTGTTGCCATCGAGGTCGGGGTGCTGCTGGCAATCGTGCTGTTCGTCAGGCGTATGATGCAGACATCCAGCGTGGAAGTGCTCGACCAGGCGAAACTCGCCGCCACGGAGGACGACGAGAAGGCGAATCTCGAAGACACGGAATATCTGAACATCAGCCCGGGAGTCGAGGTCTATGAGATCAACGGTCCGTATTTCTTCGGTCTCGCGACCCGGTCGGAGGAGTTCGAGCAGAGGAGGAAAGCTGACACCTGCGTGCGAATAATCCGGATGAGAAAGGTTCCTTTCATCGATTCGACGGGCGTGAAGAACCTGAGGAACATCTGCGACATGGCGCACAAGAGAGGTGTGAAAGTCATCCTGTCCGGCGTGCAGCCGAGGGTGATGCACACTCTCGAGAAGTTCGGCGTCGACAGCGAACTCGGCCGGGAGAACATCTACGGCCACATCGTCCCGGCTCTTGCGGCCGCCAACGCCTACGCGGACTCGCACAGGACGGCATGACGGCCGCTAAGCCAGACACATCACTCACTGAAGCCAGTCGCATCGCGCAACAAGCGGAATCACCCCCCCCGGACCAGACTCACGGCTGAAACTTCGGCGGAGGGACGGCACCCTCGTCAATCATCCGGCGGAGAGTGTCGAGAATCTGCTGCGGGAGGGCTTCCTGCGCTGGATTGTTGACAAGACGCTTGAGTTCATCGATGCCGTAGCTGCCGTGAAATTCCCCGTTTATGATTCGTGAAAGACGGTTCTCCAATTTTTCGGGACTCCCGTCCGACGGTTCGCCGGTTACTGCCTGTCCTCCGGCCGCCGGTGAATCCTCCGGCCGCGACACCGCCGGCCGCCCGGAAGCCGCCCTGCGGGAGCGGCACACGTCGCAGGTGCCGCAGTCTTCGGACTCCTCCTGCCCGAAGTAGCGCAGAAGATAACGGCTGCGGCATTCTGTCTCCTCCGTGACATAGCCGACCATGGCCTCGGAACGCTCGTGCTGACATTTTTTCAGAAACAGATAGGTCTGCGGACGCAGGTCTATGTTCTTGGGCATCAACCGCTCATGGTTAAGGAAAAGCACGTCCGAAACGGCGCAGGGGACGTAACGTATCAGATGAAGCTGCGACAGGTCGTAAAGTCTCTGTCTCAGTTCACCGACCTCGATGTGCAGCGACTCGGCGATGTCCTCTTCGTCGATGGAGACGGGATAACTGTATATCCCCGTATATCTCCTCATCAGAATCTCAAGAATCTTCGGAAGCAGCGGATTTTCGAAGTCATAGGAATAGAACACGCTCCTCGGAACGGAAATCATCACCCGCGTCGGAACGTCGATTGACTCGTTCAATGTCCAATGTCCGGCTTTCTCGATGTATTTCATCGCATACCAGGCATTTGTCTGGCTCAGCCCGAAACGCAGGCAGAATGCCTTGAAATCGAACCTGTGCTGGGACGCTTCGCCGTATTCGTAGGGAATGTCAAGGAATATGTGGACTTTCTGATATATGTCCTCGATGTAGGACAGCTCCGGAAATGACACTGTCTCAATCTGATGCAGACGGCGGACGTCATTGCTGTTCCAAAGGAGCACGGCATAGGAACGCTTCCCGTCGCGGCCTCCGCGTCCGGCCTCCTGGAAATAGGCCTCGGGGGAATCGGGGATGTCGTAGTGGAGGACAAAGCGCACGTCAGGCTTGTCTATCCCCATCCCGAACGCGTTCGTACAGACCATCACGCGTATTTCCCCCGATTTCCACGCCTCCTGACGGCGCGCACGGGTGGCGGAGCCGAGTCCGGCATGGTAGAAAGATGCCGCGACGCCCTTCTGCTTCAGAAACGCGGCGAGTTCCTCGGTTTTCTTCCGGCTGCGGACATAGACGATTCCCGTGCCCGGGACGCTCTCGCAGATGCTCGTCAGCTGGCCGAGCTTGTCCTCCGTGCGGCGGACCACATAGCTGAGGTTCGGACGCTCGAACCCGCTCTTTATCAGGAGTTTCTCCCGGAAACGGAGCTTTTCCATCACATCGTCCGCGACGGACGGGGTGGCGGTGGCGGTGACGGCGATTACTGGCGCGTCGACGACTTCGCGCAGCTGCCCGATCTGGAGATACTCCGGCCTGAAGTCGTAGCCCCACTGGGAGATGCAGTGCGCCTCGTCCACGACGATGTAGGAGACATCCATGTTCCGGAGATACTGACGGAATAGCCTTGTGGTGAGCCGTTCGGGAGAGATGTAGAGAAATTTGAAGTCTCCGTAGGCGGCATTGTTCAGCGCGAGGTCAACTTCCCGTCTCGTCATCCCGGCATACACGGCGACCGCCCGAATCCCCCGGGAGACGAGATTCTGCACCTGATCCTTCATGAGGGCTATGAGCGGAGTCACGACCAGAGCGAGCCCAGGCTTGATCATCGCCGGCACCTGAAAACAGATTGACTTTCCCCCGCCTGTCGGAAGTATCGCGAGCACGTCACGGCCGTCGAGCGCCGCCTGCACGATTTCCTCCTGTTTCGGACGGAAGCTGTCGTAACCCCAGTATTTTTTCAGGACCTCCCGAGCTGTCATCATATCCGGTTGACGGATGCCGATTGCCGCTCCGTCAATGCAAATATAGCAATCCTTGAACAAGGAAATGCGAGTTTCGAATCAAAAAAAACAAGATGGTGAATAAAACACTTTTCATTCACCATCTCTTTCTCAGTAGCGGGGGAAGGACTCGAACCTCCGGCCTCCGGGTTATGAGCCCGACGAGCTACCAACTGCTCTACCCCGCGATGT
>CAVFTG010000179.1:0-2966 GCA_963625415.1 Barnesiella intestinihominis | reverse complement strand
GGAATTTCATGGTCTATTCATCGCTGCGGGACAACGGCGGCGAGATTGCCGTGACCAGCTGGAGGGTGCTGACGACAGACGGGAAACGGTCTCTGGTGGAGTTCCTGCTTGAAACGGGGCGCAAAAACCAGATCAGGGTACAGTCGGCGACACATCTGCACTGCCCTGTGCTCGGCGATCCGAAATACGGCGATGCCAGTTCTGCACGGAGACTGTGTCTTCACGCAAAAGGGCTGAGCGTCGTGCATCCTGTAACAGGCAAAGTATTGAGAATCACCGCGAACACACCGCGCTACTTCAACAGTCTTGTGTAGCGGCAAGCCCCGACCTGCTTTCTAACCGGGATGCGAAACATTCCTGCGCATCAGACATTCCCGATGCCTCAGACATTCCCGGCGAGAAATTCCGCATAGGCGTGCCAGGAGTTGCGGGCGATGAAATCATTGAGAGTCTCCGGATCGATTCTCCCGTCCGACTTGAGGATTTCAATCATCTCCTCTTCCGAAGCGTAAATGCGGCACACCCCCTCGACAGCCAAATCCGCAAACGCCCCGACTGCGGGGCCGACCGGATTGCCGCCCATCGCCAGAGTGTCCATCAGCACTCCCGAACCTGACACGCTGCCCTTCAGATAAGGGAAAAGCACAAACTTGCTTCTTCTGACGAGAGATGCAAGCTCCTCAAAATCAGCGGACCGGTTCTCGAAGACAATCTCCGTGCATCCTTCCCGGCCGCATTCCGAGACGGCCTTCATTATGGCGGAAGCAAGTTTCTCATCCCGACAACGTCCGACAATCCTGACTTTCAGCCCTGCGGCACGCACCGCCGGACTTGAAACGAATTCGAGCACGCCCTTGTACGGAAGGATATTCCCCCAAATCAGAATACAGTCCCCTCTGGCGGACGGGGTCTCCACGGATTCGGATGAGGACGGCGACACCTCAAAACTGCTCTGGAGCGCATGGTTGTCTTGGCGGGCGGCGCCACTTTGGGGAACGGGACAGCTTTGGAGGACAGCTCCGCTTCGGACGACAGGGCGGGGACAAGCGGGCGCGACCGGATGGCAGACGTAGCGTACCTTGTCAGCCCGGCAGCCGTAACCTGCAAGCAGTTCACGGGCGAACTCCGCCGTATCCCTGGAATGGGTCACGACAAGACAGGACTGCACGAGCTGCGCTTTGGTGAGCGAACGCGACATCCGGTTCTCGCCCTTGTGAGGACGGGGATTATGGAAAATGAATACCATTTTCCTCCCCCTCAGCCGCATCACCAGAAAACTCAGCCGGGCCATCAGATATTGCACGAAAGCCAGCCGGTGAAACGCAATCGTCTCCACGAAACTGAGGATGAATACATCAGCCTCGAACGAATGCCGGAGCAACGCCCATCCCTGTGACAGCCAAGGCCGGCCGTCGGCATCGAGCACATCGAACCGCTCCCCGAGATTCTCCTTGAGAATGCTGAAATACCTGTTCGGGCATCCGCTCTTGCGGTTTGCGGACGGAGCGACATAAATCTTCCGCCTGCCGCCTGAATTGCCATTTCCTTTCACCATCGCCAGCCTTTTAAAAAATCCGCAAGCATGCCTTCCCATCGCTACCTCCCGCACAATCTTTTCAATTCATATGTCAGATCCGCCACAAGGAACTGCCATGCCGGAGTCCCGACGTAGGTTCTGTAGTAATATTTCTCGCTGCGGTACTTGAGTTCCCGGACTTTGACCCTGTCATAATATTTACGGGTCGTCGCCCCGTGCTCATGAACCACGGAAACTTCCGGGAAATAATAGACCCGTTTTCCTATCCTTTTGAGACGTTCGGACAGAATCATCTCCTCCGAATACAGGAATGTTTCCGGATCCATCCCCCCGCATGCGAGGTAGTCCGATGTCCTGACCATGAAAAAAGAGCCGGAGATTCTGTAATGAAACCCCTCCCCGGCCGTCTGCGCCCAGTCTTCCCACGGTGCGCGGCACTTCGGACGGAATAGGCTTTTCCAATAAAGAGCCACGTGCCTGTCCCAGAAACTGACGAAAGGTTCGGGACTCTGCAGCCGTCCGTCCGTCCCTGTGACCTTCGGACCTATGGCCCCGGCCTCGTCCAGTGACTCCAATTTCGCGGCCATCCTTTCCACAGTGTCAGGCTCAACAATCCTTATGTCGTTGTTGGTGAACAGCAGCAGATCAGCTCTGAAAAGCCTGCGGGCGGTCTCGGCTCCGAGATTGTTTCCCCGTGCGAAACCGAGATTCTCCCGTGAAGAGACCACCTTGACATTTCCGGTCTCCTCCCGGAACGCATCCATCAGATGTCCGAGACTTTCGTCAGTGCTGCCGTTGTCGACAATCACGACCGAGTGCTCCGCACGGATTTTCCGGAGTTCAGTCTTTACGAACTCTATGGTCTTCGCCTCGCTGCGGTAGTTTATCACAATGACCCCTATCATCTTTTGATTTTGCGTATATCGCTGATTCAGCAACCATTAACACTTTCTTATCCCTATTTCGCATGCCCTGCCCCATCACCTCAGAAACACCGCCGCGACAATCCGGCGGAATGTCCAGCGGATTTTCATCCTCATGCGCCTCAGCCCCGAGACTCCGGGAACTCCGGAATGCCTTGTGATTTCGAGGTACGGGACATTTCTGACATTCCTCCCCTCTCCCAGAAGCAGTTCAGGGCGGAAATCCAGTCTCCGGAAGACCGGCATGAGACAGAGCTGATCCCTCACCGTGCCGGAAACATACTCCCTCCACCATTCATCCGAAATCCGCTTAACCGCCGGGTCGTTGTGCCTCCGGAAAATCAGATTGTTCTCCATCATCCCGTAATGGCGCGGAAATCCTTCGCGCCCCAGACGCCTCTTCTGCCGCAAGGCCTCAAGAAATCCAATCCGGAGATCCCTGTAGCACCTTGAAATCTCCTCATAGACGCAGTCCCTCTGCGGATGCTGAACCTGAGCCATCAGAG
>CAVFTG010000178.1:0-2972 GCA_963625415.1 Barnesiella intestinihominis | reverse complement strand
CATCTGGCTCTGCCGTCCATGCTGATGCGTATCGCATACTTGTCACAAGCGCGACGGCTGAATCGAGCACAATTCCGTCAGCGCGCTGTCCGGTGCTTCGGAAATGAGGCGGTCTATCTCGGCGAGCCGTTCAGACACCCCACTGTTACATAAAGAGAACGACACGACGGATGCCAAAAGTATCTGAACTGCAACTATAATTCTTTTCATAGATTACTCCAATATTTTCACTCTTCTGTATGAAAATTCTTCATAATGATGTAATGATCTCCTTTTTAGACAGATACGCCGATTTCGCGGAGGGGGGTGAGGACGAAGTCCCGTTCCATCATCCCCGGATGCGGGATTGTCAGTTCGGGGGTGTCCATTTTGATGTCGCCGCAGAGGAGTATGTCTATGTCTATGGTGCGGGAGCGGTAAATCCTGCGCCCGGCCGAATCATAGGCAGGAGGCAGAGTTTCACGTCCGAGACTCCGTTCTATGCCCTTTACCGTTTCCAGAATTTCATTAGGAGAGGAGTTCAGGTCAAAACGCACGGCGGCATTCAGGAAGTTGTCGCCCGATTTGAAGCCCCAGGGTTCCGTTTCAATCAGAGAGGACAAGGCAACGGGCTGTCTCTCCGTGCCTTCCATTTCAGAGAACCTCTCCCCCATCAACCTGACAGCCTCAAGAATATTTTTCCGCCGGTCGCCAAGATTGCTGCCCAGAGAGAAGTACACGGGAAACGAAATGCCTTCCATGAAAAAGCTGTTTTGAAACGATTTCTATGATTCTCCCCCGGAAAGAATGGATTTCAGACGGCCGCACTCTTCTTCGCTCACTCCGCATTCCATAAGAAATTTTTTCGCCGCAGTCTGCATTGAAACTCCCTGAAAATTGACATTTTCATAGAAGCCCAGACCTTCCCGGTCAATATCAGACACATCGATATTGTCCCAATCAATATTCCGGAAATTTTCCAGAGCATCTTCATTCGCCGTCAGCCATATCATCCTGTCAATCGAAAGCTTCTGCCTGAGCATATATGACTCCCCGTAATCCGCAATCCGGTAGAAATTCAGCATCGTGACCATGTAGTCCCTCCTGAGTTCCTCGATTCCGGCTCCCGCAAGAGCCTCGAAAAGCATGGAAACGAAACCGCACCGGTCCTTCCCCTCATTGCAGTGAATCAGATATGGTGGTTCGTGCCCGATCATGAACTTCACGGCCTTGCCGAGTTTTGTCTTGAAATCGTCCGCGAAAGTGTTCGCAGACATGCCGCAGGCGATGGTGTTCCCGCTTCTGTAAAGTTCCGGGCAGTAGGTGGAGGCATAGCCGTCAGACTTCATGTATGTCTCCACCTTCTGAGGCGTGTCCGCGAGGTCTATCTCCGTCTTTATGCCGACCACTTGCGCAAGACTGTCCACGACCCTGTACCGTCCGGGATTGTTCACGCAATTCAGCGGATTGCTTGAACGGTACAGGACATGGGACGCGATTCCCTGAGTCGTGACCATGCGGAAATTCGCATACTGTTCAGCGGACTCATCCGGCCGGCGGTCAACGGGATAGACAGATTTCATCAGTTCGTAGGTCTTTCCATATCCGCCTTTCGAGGAGAGTTTCATCGTGCACTTGTCACCGACTTTTCCGCCGATATAATAATGGAAATCACCGTTCAGCATGGAAAAACCATAGTCATCGCCCTTCGCGTTGTAATCCACATACGAGGGGGCGAGAATGGCGACCTCATTGAATGAACTCACAAAAGGGACATTGGTCAGATGGATGTCGTCCCCGATTGTAACTTCCATAAGGTCAGCATAGTCGAACCCTGCCGCCTTCATGTCCGCCGGAGTGAAATCGGGAATAAGTTGTCCGTAACTGTTGATTTCAACAATCTCACCGGAGATTTCGCACAAAACAGACCCGTCTGTCCCGCCATGGCAGGAGCTGAGCAGAATCAGGGACAAAGCCGTGCAGAAAAAAGTCTTGTTCATATTATTCATAATTCATCTGCGCCCTGACTTATTCGTCAAGACCGAGTTCAACAAGCGCCTCCTCCGACATCCGGCTCCTGTCCCAGGCCGGATCGAAGACAAGCTCAACCTTCACGCTGACCACTCCGGGAACATCCTCGACGGATTTCTGCACCTCATCGACCACATAGTCCGCCATAGGGCAGTTGGGAGCAGTCAAAGTCATCTGGATGAAGACATTGTGATCTTCGTCGACTTTAAGTTCGTAGATGAGCCCGAGGTCGTAGATGTTCACCGGAATCTCCGGATCATATACCTGTCTCAGAGCGCGTATTATATCACTTTCAAGTGCCATGTTACTGTCATTGTCCGGACATTCCGCCGGAATATTTTTTTTCACATTTACAACCGGAATCCTCGAAGCTTCCGCAAGACTACCCGTTCAGAGCCGCAGTGTTCGTCGCATCAATGCACAACTGCGCCGCAGCCGCACGCCGGATGGTCTCTATCATCGACACAAGCCCGTTCGCCCGCGTCGGAGACAGATTTTCCTTCAGACCTATTTTCTCCACTACAGAAAAATCCGAACCGGCGATTTCCTGAGGAGTGCGTCCGGAATAGATCCGAATCAGCAGGGATATGATTCCCTTTGTTATGATGGCATCGCTGTCGGCGTTGAACCACAGCTTTCCACCTTCGAATTTCCAATCAAGCCAAACCCTTGACTGACAACCTTTTATAAGATATTCGTCAGTCTTGTCCTCCTCAGGATAACCCTTGAGCGATTTTCCGAGTTCTATGAGATATTCATATTTGTCGAGCCATTCGTCAAACATCGCGAATTCATCGACGACCTCTGACTCAATTTCCTGCAAACTTTTCTCTTCCATATTCAAGTCTCACAAGTATTCTAACTTATTCAACATTAAAGGCTTATCTCTCTTCTTTTCATCTCCCTCGGAGGCTGTCTTAAAAGGATGAAGTGCAAGGCTTGCGACGAAGTTCAAACCGCAG
>CAVFTG010000177.1:0-3035 GCA_963625415.1 Barnesiella intestinihominis | reverse complement strand
GGAAGTCAAGCTCCAACGGAAAGGTGCTCTGCGAATTCTGCAAGGGCGTGAACATCAGAACCTATCACATCAGTTCAGTGGAAGACATCAACGGGGCGTGGTTTCGTGCGGATGACCGGATAGGGGTGTGCGGAGCGTCCTCGACTCCGAAGTGGCTGCTTGAGGAAACGGCATCGAGAATCAGCGACATTTTGCGGAAAGACAATAAAATGCTACCTTTGCGCGGCGAAAACGCCTGACACTGTCCTGCGGGGGCGTGGGCTGCGTTTTTCGGAACAAACAGATTCTGAATTTAACTTTATTTATATGGCAACAACAGCAGATTTCAAGAACGGGCTTTACCTCATGTTCAACGGAAAGCCTTGTTCCATCGTATGGTTTCAGCATGTGAAACCGGGCAAGGGACCGGCGTTCGTGAAGGCGAAACTCCGCAATCTCGAGAACGGACGCATCCTTGAAAACACGTTCACGGCCGGAGTGAAGATTGACACGATCAATGTGGAGCGCCGCCCGTACCAGTTCCTTTACAAGGACGAGGACGGTTTCAATTTCATGCACGAGGAGACCTACGAACAGATTCACCTCGATACGGATCTCGTGGAGAACGCCGACCTCATGAAGGAGGGTCAGCATGTCGAGATGATGTTCCTCGCCGAGGACAATGACGAGCGCTGCCTCACCTGCGAGCTTCCGACCTATGTCGAGCTTGAGGTGACCTACACCGAGCCGGCCGTCAAGGGAGACACCGCTTCGACATCGGCTCTCAAGGAGTGCACGCTTGAGACAGGGGCGCTGATTATGGTTCCGCTCTTCATCAATCAGGGGGAGAAGATACGCGTCAATACTGAGGATCGGTCGTACGGAGGTCGCGTCGCTTAGTGTGAAAATTGCAGAAGCGGCACGTCTGCCGCGTTGAAAAAGGGATTTCAGTCCTCACAACCTTCTGGTTGCTGCGGGTGAAATCCCTTTTCCGCCTTGCATCCGCACCACTTGTCGTTGAACTATTGAAGCCTGCGGTTCTTGTAGTTTTCGATGCATGCGGGGATGATCGGGCGATATGTCTCCGACTTGAAGAGTTCCGACGAGATTATGAAATCCGCCGTGCTGCGGTTCGTGGCGAAAGGGATATTGTAGAGCGACGCGAGCCTCACGAGTCCCATGACATCGTTCTGGTGTCCCTGCATTATGAGGTTGTCGCAGAAGAATACGAGCATGTCCACCCGTCCCTCCGCAATCATCGACCCGATCTGGGCGTCACCTCCGAGCGGACCTGAGAGCAGGCAGGTAATTTCCGGGCATTCTTCTCCGAGTTCCGCCTTCAGAGTCTCCCTCACGAGCTTTCCGGTCGTTCCGGTGCAGAACAGACGGCAGTCCTTCATAGAGCCGGCGTTGAATTTCACCCAGTCAATCAGTTCGTTTTTCCGCGCGTCATGCGCCACAAGAGCAATGTTCCTTATCATATTCTTTAATTTTTAGTTCCCGCTCCTCAATCTAAGCATCCATACACATATTTCTGATTGCAGCCGCCATCCGTCAGGGTGTCTGTATCGGAGCACAGACCTTACTTCTGCCGGATGAAAATCTGGAGGGGGCAGCCGGTGAAGTCGAAGTTGGCTCGGAGACGGTTTTCGAGGAAGCGGCGGTACGGTTCGCGGATGTACTGCGGGAGGTTGCAGAAGAACGCGAACGACGGGCTTCGGGTCGGAAGCTGGGTGACGTACTTGATTTTGATATACTTGCCCTTCCATGCCGGTGGAGGATAGTTCTCGATTTCCGGGAGCATGACCTCGTTCAGTCTGGATGTCGGAATCTTCTTCGAGTAGTTCGCATAGACTTTTTCCGCCGCGTCGAGCACGTCCATGATTCTCTGCCTGTTGAGAACGGAGGTGAATACAATCGGGATGTCGTTGTTCGGGGCTATGCGGCTTCGGATGGCTTCGGTGTACTGTTTCATCGTGTTGCTGTCCTTCTCGACCGTGTCCCACTTGTTCACCACAAGCACGCAGCCCTTGCGGTTGCGCTGGATGAGGTTGAAGATGCTCATGTCCTGTGCCTCGATTCCAAGGGCGGCATCGACCATGAGTATGCAGACATCAGAGTGTTCGATGGCGCGGATTGAGCGCATCACGGAGTAGAATTCGAGATCTTCGTGAACCTTGCTCTTGCGGCGCATCCCGGCGGTGTCCACAAGCATGAACTCGTGTCCGAACTTGTTGAAGAGCGTGGCTATCGAGTCGCGGGTCGTTCCGGCAATCGGTGTGACGATGTTCCTCTCCTTTCCGAGCAGCGCGTTCGTGAGCGAAGACTTGCCCACGTTCGGACGGCCGACAATAGCGAAATGCGGCAGCTCCGGATGGTCGTCATTGTCCGCCGCCGCATCTGCCGGCAGTTTGCGCACGATTTCGTCCAGAAGGTCTCCCGTACCGCCGCCGTTCGCCGAGGATATGCCCCAGATTTCTCCGAGTCCGAGCGAGTAGAACTGGAAGGTGTCATAGACTTTCTCTCCGGAATCGACCTTGTTGACGGCGAGCACGACAGGCTTTCCGCTGCGCCGGAGCATATCCGCGATTTCCGCGTCATAGTCGGTGATTCCCGCCGCAGCTTCGACCATGAAGAGCACGAGGTCGGACTCCTCCACGGCCAGAACCACCTGTTTGCGGATTTCCTCCTCGAATATGTCATCGGAATTCGAAGTATATCCGCCGGTGTCGACAATTGAAAATTCCGTTCCGCACCATTCGCATTTCCCGTAGTGACGATCCCTCGTGACTCCGGCGGTCTCATCGACAATGGCCTGACGCATCCCCACCAGACGGTTGAAGAGCGTCGATTTGCCGACATTCGGCCTTCCTACAATTGCAACCAAACTCATAGAATCCGTTGTTTTTCCGCCGGCATTTCCGGCCAGTTAATATCCGAGGCTCACGCCTCCGTTTTCGGATGCAGGTCGCAGCCGGAGCATGCGCCGCATCCCAAGTCCTCGCAGCTGAAATCCTTTTTCCCGCTTTTCTTGCGCAGCATCTGCATCTCCTCTT
>CAVFTG010000176.1:0-3077 GCA_963625415.1 Barnesiella intestinihominis | reverse complement strand
CTACAACCCCAGAAACGCCCGCATCCCGGCAAGATCCGCCTTGTCGAAGGCCTGCTGCTCTCCGGTCGCGAGATTCTTGAAATTCACCTTGCCGGCGGCCGCCTCGTCAGCACCGCAGATGGAGATGAACGGGATGCTCTTGCGGCCGGCATAGTCGAACTGCTTCTTCAGCTTGCCCGATTCCGGGAAAATCTCGCAGGAGACGCCGGACTCGCGGAGATGCCGGACAATCGGGATGAGGTACTTCACCTCGTCCCCGCCCATGTTCGCGAAAAGGACCTTCGCGCCGAAAGTCACGTCATCGGGGAATTTGCCGAGTCCCTTGAGAACGTCGTAGATGCGGTCCGCACCGAAAGAGATGCCTACTCCGGACATGCCCGGAAGCCCGAATATCCCCGTGAGGTTGTCGTAGCGGCCGCCTCCGCAGATGCTTCCGATGGCGAAATCGAGCGCCTTCACCTCGAAGATTGCCCCGGTGTAGTAGTTCAGCCCCCGGGCGAGCGAGAGGTCAATCTCCACCTGCTGGGAGATTCCTGCGGCGGCGATGTAGCCGAAAAGCTCCTCCAGTTCGTCAATTCCCTTCAGACCCGTTTCCGAGACAAGCCCGGAAGCCGAGCCTCCGCCGAACAGACCCCGCATGACCGCAATCTTCTCATCCGTCGCACCGCCCATCTGAAGCACCGGCTCAATCACCTTCACGGCCGTCTCCGTCAGCCCCCTTTCGAGCATCTCCGCCTCGACCGCCTCAAGCCCGATTTTGTCAATCTTGTCAATTGCCACGGTGATGTCGACCACCTTGTCCGGGAAACCGCAGATTTCAGCAAGCCCGGTGAGCACCTTGCGGTTGTTGATTTTTATGCACACGCGCACGCCGAAAAGCCCGAACACCCTGTCGACAATCTGCACCAGTTCCAGTTCATTGAGCTGGGAAACGGAGCCGATGACATCCGCGTCGCACTGGTAGAACTCGCGGTAACGCCCCTTCTGCGGACGGTCGGCACGCCAGACGGGCTGAATCTGGAAACGCTTGAAAGGGAATGAAATCTCATTCTGGTGCTGCACGACAAAACGTGCGAACGGGACGGTGAGGTCGTAACGCAAGCCCTTCTCGCACACGCGGTTGGTAAGCGCCCGGCAGTTGTAGAACGGTCCTTTCTCCGGATTGTCGCCCTCCGAAGGTGCGGTCTCATATTCCGTGAAATCGATTCCGTTGAACGCCTCCCCCGAATTCAGTATGCGGAACAGCAGTTTGTCCCCCTCCTCGCCGTATTTCCCCATCAGGGTGGAGAGATTCTCCATCGACGGAGTCTCAATCGGAGCATATCCGTAAGTCCTGAATACAGAACGGATTGTGTCGAAAATATAATTACGTCCGGCCATCTCTGCCGGTCCGAAGTCTCTTGTCCCTTTCGGGATTGAAGGTTTCTGCGCCATTGTCAAACAATATGAAATCCGGCAAAGTTAGCCTTTCCCGGCTCGGCAAAGTTAGCCTTTATCGGAGATTTTCTCAAATATTCCGTCAGGATTTTGCATCAGGGCAATTAAGCGATGACACCGGGAACTCTTTACTTGCAAGAATCACAAGAAGTTTCTATTTTTGCAAAGACGGTTTAATGCGATAGAACCAATGAGAAAGTAATGGAAAACACAAGATTACATGTAGTCAGCGCAGAATACGCCGGAGATGTGAGACTTCACATCTGTTTCAGCGATGGCACATCACAGACAGTGGATTTCAGACCGTTTATCCTTGCGCACCCGCATCCTCAGTATAACCGATACATTGTGCCCAAGAACTTCAAGAAGTACTCCATCGAGCACGGGAATGTCGTATGGGGCAAGAACTGGGACATGATGTTTCCGATTGAGCAATTACATAAAGGCTCGCTCGCATAGGCTGCCAGATTACGAATAATCGCCGCTCCAGTCTACTTCACAATCGCCTCTCTGATGCAGTCCACGATGTAGCGGACATCGTCGTCGGAGACCATCGGGCCGGCGGGGAGACAGAAGCCCACCTTGAAAAGTTCCTCTTCGACACCATCGGTGTAAACCGGCGCGTCTGCGTACACCGGCTGCCTGTGCATCGGCTTCCACGTGGGGCGGGCCTCAATCTTCTTCGAGAGCATGAACACGCGCAGCGCCTCCACATTCTCATTCGGCTGGCAGTCCGTCACCGGCGAAGAAACCTGATGAATCACCCCGGCAGCGCCGCCGACAGCCGTCTTCACCACCTCCCTGTACGCATTTTCCTGCCCGACGACACGAACAGACGGGTCAAGCGTCGCCGCGCACAGCCAGAAATTGGCATCGTAACGGGGGTCGTCCGGCTGAGAGTGCATCTTCACCCCCGGCACATCCGCGAGCAACTCCTCATACAGAGCCTGCACGTGCCTGTGGTGGGCGATGTGCGTATCCAGCACGGTCATCTGCCCGCGGCCTATGCCGGCGCAGACATTCGACATACGGTAGTTGTACCCGATCGCCGTATGCTGATAGTAAGGATAGGCGTCACGGGCCTGAGTCGCGTACCACATGATCTCGCCCGCGTCCTCAACCGAGCGGCAGACAAGAGCACCGCCGCCGGAGGTTGTGATCATCTTGTTGCCGTTGAACGACAGCACGCCGTACTTCCCGAAAGTGCCGAGCACCTGCCCGTTGAAGCGTGAGCCCATCCCCTCTGCCGCATCCTCAATCACCGTAATGCCGTATTTGTCCGCGATTTCCAGAATCCGGTCTATCTGATACGGCATGCCATACAGAGCCACGGGAATGATGGCCTTAGGATAACGCCCGGTCTTCTCCTTCCTGTCCACAATCGCCTTCTCCAGCAGCGCCGGATCCATGTTCCAAGTCTCCCCCTCCGAGCCGACGAACACCGGCTTCGCGCCAAGATAAGTTATCGGGTGCGACGACGCGCAGAAGGTGTAGCTCTGCACCAGCACCTCATCCCCGGCCTTCACCCCGGCCCCGATCAGCGCCAGATGCACCGCCGCAGTACCGGCCGACAAGCATACGACCCTTCTATCTAAAGCAGACCCCTCGACAAGCTCTGGGTCCGCTGCGGTCGCTGTGCC
>CAVFTG010000175.1:0-3151 GCA_963625415.1 Barnesiella intestinihominis | reverse complement strand
TTCTGGAAGCTCATCAGAACGACTTTCGGCATGGGCTCGCTCTTGAGGAAGATTTTCAGGTATTCGCTCATGCTCTCGACATAGATTATGTCCTCGACCTCCACCTTTATGATCTTGTAGTCCGCCCTGAAGAACACGAACCCGTTCTCCTGCGCCGGTTTCCCCGCCGCGCCGAGAAGTTCCGCCCTTGCCCTGACCTTTTCAGCCGAGGAGATGAACTCCCCGAGGGTGAAGGGCTTGAGAAGGTAATCGACGGCATCGACCTTGAACCCCTCCACGGCATATTCGGAGTAGGCGGTGGTGAAGACTGTCAGCGGAGGACTGTGCAGGCTGCGCACAAGTTCGATTCCGGAAAGATCCGGCATGTTGACGTCGATGAACATCGCGTCGACCGCGTTCCCCTCAAGGAAACTGCGGGCTTCGAGAGCGTTCGTGAAAGATGCCGCGAGTTCAAGGAACGGCACCCGGGAGACGTATTTGGTGAGCTGTCCGAGCGCCAGCGGCTCGTCATCCACGGCTATGACCCTTATCATATCGCACCTGATTTTTCAACTGATCACCGGCTGTGACGGCAGGACAATCAGGACATCGTATTCCGATTCCCGCCTTTCGATGTGGAGCACATATCTGTCCCCATAAAGCAGTGACAACCTTTTACTTATGTTCTCAAGCCCCACGCCTCCGGCATTTCTTTTCCCGTCGCCGGGCGCAAGGCTGTTCACGCAACGGAAAACCACCTTGCCACCCTCGACCGAGACTGAGACGCTTATGAAACTCTCCGCTCCCCCGACCCCGTGCTTGAAGGCGTTCTCGACGATTGTGGACATCAGAAGAGGGGGGGTCTGCGCGGTCACCGGCCCTTCCGGGAACTTGCAGTCGATCCGGACGTTGTCAGTGTAGCGGAGGCGCATGAGGTAGATGTAGTGACGCAGGAAATCAATCTCTTTTGAGAGTTCCGCCGTCGGGGAGCCGCTGTCGTAGAGCACGTGCCGCATCAGACGGGAGAGTTCCACTATGCTTTCCTTCGCCTTTTCGGGGGACAGATCCACGAGAGCGTGGATGTTGTTCAGCGTGTTCATGAAGAAATGCGGGTTGATCTGATACCTCAGGCTCTCCAGACGGTATTGCAGATTTTCTTTCTCGAGGCTTTCCAGACGGCGCTTCTCCCGCGAGTAGCTGACATAGTATTTCCATCCGAGATTGGCCGCGAGCATCATCGCGGCGAGGAATATCTTGAAGATTCCCGGGTCCGCCGGACGGGTGTCGCCCGGAGGCTCTCTGTGCACTCCTTCATTCTGCGCCCCGGAAGCGCCGTCCCGTCCCCCCGGCCCGGGAGGTTCGGGACGCCGGTCGGCCTCCCCTTCCCCGAACGGTCCGGAAAGACTGCCGTTTTCACGGTTCTCAAACGGCGCGGGAGGTTCGGCGCCATAAATTCCGCTTCGCTCGGGAGTCTCCTTCTCGAAGCGGCCGAAGCGACCGGGCCGCCCGGGGCTGTCGAAGCACAGCATGTAGGCGGAGAAGAGTCCGAGCAGGGCGAGGGTGCAGATGATGTATGGAACCGTCTTTTTCCCGTTCACGAGCATCGGGGCGAGCAGGAAGTCGTGGACGGCGAAAATCACGAGGAACGGAAGGGTCGGGAGCAGCATCCGGCGGGAAAAGAACTGCCAGAAGCCCGACTGGACGGGATGGATCCGCAGGTCATACAGGGCGACGACCGCTTCGATGAGCAGCACCGCAGCCCACAGCACCGCCCCGAGCAGCAGGTCCCTGTGTTTCACGGCGAACGCCGCGAAACTGTCCCATGCACACGATGCCATATTCCTTTTCCGCACTGCCATATCTTTGTCCTTTTATTTTTCGTCAGCCACGCACACCCGGCACGCTCCATCTCCGTTCCGTCTTGACGGTGCAAAATTAGCATATTGTTTCCATTCGGGGTGAGCCGTTCGCTGAAGAAATCGGGGCGTTCGCTGAAAATCCGTCACATGTCGGCGCGCCGCCGTTCTAAATTTGACGCCGTTAACGGACAGCGCCCCACCTTGCGGCGGGGATTGCCGTCAAAAATTGCAGAATTATGAAAAGGTATCACATTGCCATGCTTCTGATGCTCACGGCGTGCAGCGGGAATCAGATTGCGGTGACTCAGGAAGCGATTACGGACGACGCGGAGGACGACGGAGGAATCACCGCCGTTGACGGAACAGTGGAAATAACGTTCTCGGAGAGCGGGGCGACGGTCAGCGGATGGTCTGGTGAATACGGGACTTCGGTGATTGAGGGGAACGACGTCACGCTCGTGAACACCTCGGAGCAGTGCCTGACATACGAACTCAGCGGAACTGCGGCCGACGGATTTTTCAAGGTTTACAGCGATGTCAAACAGGTGATTTGCCTCAACGGGGTGAGCCTCACCAATCCGGGCGGGGCGGCGATCAACAACCAGTGCCATAAATACACCTCCGTCGTGGTCAGCGGGACGAACTTCCTCGCGGACGGCGCGGTGAACTCTTCGGGCTGCTACACCGACGAGACGGACGACGAGGACATGAAGGCGGCTTTCTTCAGCGAGGGGCAGCTGATTTTCAGCGGCGACGGAAGTCTCAGCGTGACCGCCACGGGCAAGGCCGGCATCACCAGCGACGATTATGTCAGCGTCACCGGAACCCCGGCAATCACTGTGTCTTCCAAATCCGGACACGGAATCAGGGGCAAGGAGAAAGTCCTGATTGAGGGCGGCACAGTCTCCGTCTCCGTCTCCGGCACGGGCAGGAAGGGCATCACGACCGACGGGAACTACCTGCAGTCGGCGGGCAGCGTGACAATCACATCGTCCGCAGCGGCGGGAACCGTGGACGGCGAGCTGACCGGGGCTTCCGGAATCAAGGCGGACACGGCGTTCGCAATCGAGGGCGGCACGCTTGAGGTCAGCGTGAGCGGCACGGGCGCAAAGGGCATCAACTGCGACGGCGACGGCTACTTCAACGGAGGAACGGTGACCGTCACCGCCACAGGTTCGAATTACGGCAACAGCGGACAGGGAGGCCAAGGAGGCTGGGGAGGAAGCTCCCAGACATCAAGTTCCAAGGCCGCGAAGGGGATAAAGTTCGGCGGGAATCTCGTTTTCGCGGGGGCTGACGTCACGGCGAAGGCA
>CAVFTG010000174.1:0-3186 GCA_963625415.1 Barnesiella intestinihominis | reverse complement strand
GTCAAGGACATACGGGACAAGGCCGGCGATAGATTCGACAACTATCGGGAGGAATTCGAGTATCTCATTTCTTCGGGGACGGCCATTGAGGTGAGTGCCCTTTCAAATCCGAAATATCCTCTTGCGGAATCCGCACAGAAGAACCTCCTGAAACTCTATCTCAACGATGTCGGACTGCTCACGCTGCTGCTCTACAAGAACAACATCCGTCCGGTCATCGCAGACGAGGACAGCGTCAATCTCGGTTCCGTCTATGAAAGCGTCGTCGCACAGGAACTCAAGGCTCACGGACACAAGCTCTTCTACTACGACAACAAACAGCGCGGAGAGGTGGATTTTCTGATTGACGACTACTCCCGCACGACGGTTCTGCCCATCGAGGTCAAGTCAGGCAAAGACTACACAAGGCACAGCGCTTTGAATAACCTGCTTAAAGTCAAGGACTACGACATCGCCTCAGGACTCGTCCTGTCAAACTCAAGGGAAATCAAGGTCAGCGGCGGCGTGACATATATGCCGGTCTATTATGTAATGTTCCTCAACGCCGATGAGGCGGAGGAAATTTACTTTTAGCGGGAATCCCCCTAAGAGCGAGTTCTTATAAATAACACAAAAAAAGAAGGTGTATTCCTTGAAAAAGTCTTGGAATACACCCTCCCTTTTAGTCACGCTCCCTTTCTTTTTTCAACCCCCAATCACTTCGGAAGGCTCCGGGGAGGAGGTTGTCATATTCCTGTCAATTGCCTGACAGGCGGAGTCGCATAAACGGTGCGATTGCAAGGCGCAAGGCGAGTTCATAACCGGAGCAACCTGTCGGTTGTGAGGATTTGAACGAGGAGCATAACGCAGCAATTCGCCTTTTAAGACAACCTCACTACATCATGCCGCCCATCCCGGCACCAGCCCCTGCCGCCGGAGCCTCCTTCTCGGGAATGTCGGCGATTGCGCACTCCGTCGTGAGGAACATCCCGGCAACTGACGCCGCGTTCTCGAGAGCCACGCGGGCAACCTTGGTCGGGTCAATCACGCCGGCCTCGAACATGTTAACATATTCCTCGGTGCGGGCGTTGAATCCGAAGTCGCCCTTGCCCTCGCGGATCTTGTTGACAATCACGCTGCCCTCAAGACCTGCATTGGCAGCAATCTGACGGAGCGGCTCCTCGATTGCGGCGGCCACGATGTGGATACCGGTGGTCTCGTCCTCGTTGTCGCCCTTGAGGTTCTTCAGAGCCTCGGCTGCGCGGATGTATGCCACTCCGCCGCCCGGCACGATGCCTTCCTCGACAGCCGCACGGGTTGCGTTGAGCGCATCCTCGACACGGTCTTTCTTCTCTTTCATCTCGACCTCGGTCGTCGCGCCCACATAGAGGACGGCAACACCGCCGGCGAGTTTTCCGAGACGCTCCTGAAGCTTCTCGCGGTCGTAGTCAGAAGTCGTGCCCTCAATCTGCTTGCGGATGAGGTTAGCACGCTCGGTGATGGCATCCTTGTCGCCCTGACCGTTCACGATGGTGGTGTTCTCCTTCGTGATGACAATCTTCTCGGCGCGTCCGAGCATATCCGGAGTGCAGTTCTCGAGGGTGAAGCCCCTTTCCTCTGACACCACGATGCCGCCCGTAAGGGTTGCGATGTCCTGAAGCATTTCCTTCCTCCTGTCGCCGAAGCCCGGAGCCTTCACTGCGGCAATCTTCAAAGTGCCGCGCAGACGGTTCACCACGAGAGTGGTAAGAGCCTCGCCGTCAACATCCTCGGCGATGATGAGAAGTGACTTGCCTTCCCTTGCGATAGGTTCGAGAATCGGGAGAAGATCCTTCATCGTCGAAATCTTCTTGTCAGTTATGAGGATGCGCGGGTCGTCAAGAACGGCCTCCATCTTGTCGCCGTTGGTCATGAAATAAGGAGAGATGTATCCCCTGTCGAACTGCATACCCTCGACAACCTTGACTTCTGTCTCGGTGCCCTTGGCTTCCTCGACGGTGATTACGCCGTCCTTCTTGACCTTTGACATCGCGTCGGCGATGAGCTTGCCGATGTAGCTGTCGTTGTTGGCGGAAATCGTTCCGACCTGCTCAATCTTCGCGAAGTTGTCACCGACTTCCTGAGACTGCTTCTTAAGGCTGTCGACAACGGCTGCGACCGCCTTGTCAATACCCCTCTTCAAGTCCATAGGGTTAGCACCTGCCGTTACATTCTTCAGACCTACATTGATGATGGCCTGTGCGAGCACGGTCGCGGTGGTCGTGCCGTCGCCGGCCTGCTCGTTGGTCTTGGAAGCGACTTCCTTGACCATCTGCGCCCCCATATTTGCGAACCTGTCCTCAAGTTCGACTTCCTTTGCCACGGTGACACCGTCCTTGGTCACCTGAGGCGCACCGAATTTCTTGTCAATCACGACATTGCGGCCTTTCGGGCCGAGTGTGACCTTAACTGCGTTCGCAAGTGCGTCCGCGCCTTCCTTCATCTGGGCGCGAGCGTCAGTATTGAATTTAATTTCCTTTGCCATAATAATATTTTTGTTTGTCTTTTTTGTCTATATCCGCCTTCTCATCGGTCACATACGCCCGGTATGCTCCCTCTTCGGATGCGAATCTATCCTAAAAAATCCTTCTCAAAAATCTCAGCGGAATTTCCAAAGAACTTCCGACGAAATTTCAGAGAAATTAAATTGTTGCCAAAATGTCCGACTGCTTCATAATGAGGTATTTCTTGTCCTCGAACGTCACCTCGGTGCCGGCGTATTTGCCGTAGAGAACAACATCTCCGACTTTGACCTCCATTTCTTCGTCTTTCTTGCCCGGGCCTGCCGCTACGACTGTACCCTGCTGCGGTTTTTCTTTCGCCGTGTCAGGAATATAGAGTCCTGACGCCGTCTTGGTCTCCGCCTCTTTAGGCTCAACGACCACTCTGTCTGCCAATGGCTTGATCATAATTATAATATTTTAACGTTATACTTCATTATGCCCCGTTCCCGGAGCCGCCGGAGGAAAAGACAAACAAAATGCCACCGGCACCTGACTGACAAATTGTCATAGTGACGGCATATGACTGATTTTATCCTGCGTGCAAGATAAAATCGACTCATTTTTATCCTATCCTCAGGATAAAACACTATATTTGCAAAAAATCTTGCATATATGGACAAGGAATTGTTGAAAACGGTTCTGTTTGACAATCAGAACGAAGTGA
>CAVFTG010000173.1:0-3215 GCA_963625415.1 Barnesiella intestinihominis | reverse complement strand
TCGCGGAAATCCAGCGCATCAAGTCCGAGGGCGACTATGCCGCCGGCAAGGCTCTCGTCGAGCAATACGCCGTGAACATCGACTACGAACTCCACAGGGAGATTCTCGAACGCTACGCCGCGCTGAACCTCAAGCCTTACGGAGGCTTCGTGAACCCGCGCATCGAGCCTGTCGTAAAGAACGGCAAGGTCATCGACTACGAAATCTCCTACACGGACGGCTATCTGGAGCAGATGCTCGAATACGGTCATAAGTATAAGACTTTATAACCCGAAGCAATCCGCCTTTTGGTACCGGGATGTCTGAATATCATAAAGGGATGAAGTACAAGGCGGAGCGAAGCGGAAATACCGGAGCAACCTTCGGGTTGTGAGGATTTTCCCGCGAACGACAACGAAGTAATTCGCCTTTTAGGATGTTCAGACTCGAAGAAGACTACAGATACTATCTCAAGATAGAATGTGCGATGTCGCCGAACACGGTGGCATCGTACATTTCCGATTTGTCGCTATTCTTCGAAACGGTCGGCAAAAATCCCGAAGACATAGTCCCCGAAGACATAATCAGCTACTTCGCAGAGGGCACGACGGTTTCGAAGCGCTCGCAGGCGCGCATCCTGAGTTCGCTCCATTCGTTCTACAACTGGCTGATCGCCGAAGGCAGGATGGAGGAGAACCCCTCGGACGCGGTGGAGGCTCCTAAACTCGGGAAATACCTGCCGGAAGTTCTGTCCGTCGAAGAGGTCGGGAATCTCATCGCGGCGGCGGATCCTGACGCGCCTTCCGGAAAGCGGGACAGGGCGATTCTCGAAGTCCTCTACGGGCTCGGTCTGCGGGTGTCGGAGTGCACGTCCCTGAAAATCTCGGACTTCTGGTTCGACGAGGGATTTGTCAGCGTTGTCGGCAAGGGAAACAAACAGAGGCTCGTCCCGCTCGGAGACATGGCCCGCGATGCGGTTCTGGACTATCTTAAGGTCCGCGGGGAGGCCGCCGACAGGGAAAACGGGAACATCCTGTTCCTGAACCGTTTCGGAAGGGCTCTCAGCCGGGTGGCGGTGTTCGGCATGGTCAAGTCATACGCGATGAAAGCCGGCATCGGCAAGGAAATCTCCCCCCACACCCTCCGCCACTCTTTTGCGACCCATCTCGTCGAAAACGGAGCCGACCTGCGTGCGGTGCAGGAGATGCTCGGGCATGAGAGCATTCTCACGACGGAGATTTACACCCACATCGACAGTTCGACATGGCAGCGGAATATCCTCGAACATTTCCCTCGTCATTGACAGATTCTTCTGAGAATGGCGAGGAGAAGACGGCGGACAGAGTAGGTTCGCGGCCACAGAATTGAACAGAGTTTCCAAGAAAACGAACCGCAGTCCCATACCTTTCCGCCAAAGGAAGTCTCTGACGGAGATGCTCCCGAGGAGCCCTTTCCTCCCGGCGATATCCTCTTTTCCACGACGGCGAAGACATCTTCCGGAAGCGCCCATTCCGAGCCTTTACAATTGCCGTCGCCACGGAAGATGTAGGCGGAAGCCCTTTTCCCGACACATCTGTGCAGAATGAACCTGCCATGGAAACGGAACAGCGCGACATCCCCCTTCTTCAGCCCCTCCGCAGGGATGAACGACCGCAGCTGCACCGAGTCCTTCCCGTCGCGAAAGAACGGGAACATGCTGTGCCCCTTGACTTTAAGCAGCACATGACCGGAGTTTTCCAGTTCATCGAGAAGATTCCCGAAAAATGTGTCGTTCGGAACTGCAATCCTGTTCATAAGTGACGCGGTGCCGCATGTGCCGCACCAGATTTGCGAATTTCACGATTTTTGTGTAATTATGCAAGATTTTTCGCCCATATCCCCGTCCTATCTGACTGAAATGAGGGAAAACAAGATGATAAAACAGAGATGAGAGGAATCGAGATGAGGGAAACGGGGTGAAAAGAAATGACAGGGAAAGACAGAGTATGAATATACATGCAATATCGATAGGGATGAGAATCAGTCTGAAAATCACGGCCGTCCTTGCGGTCATGGCACTGTGCCGGTGTACGGTCTCTTCCGAGGCCGCGCCTGCTGGAAGACGGATGATTACCTTCACCCAGCCTGACGGTTCGACATTCAGGGGCTATGTCATCGGAGACGAATTCCGCCATATGCGGACAAACGCGGAGGGCGTGGCGATTGCGAAAGATGCCGACGGATGGTGGAAGCCCGTCTCCTCCGCGGACGACGGTGACATATTCCCGAAAACATCGGAAAAACGGAGGATTTTCAATGAAATCACGTCGCGGAAGCCGATGATGGCCGGACTTCTTCCGCAGAACGCCGCCAAAGGCACGGTACAGAAAAAAAACGGAATCGTCATTCTCGCGCAGTTCAAGGATGTCCCGTTCATCCATACCAGACAGAATTTCGTGGACATGCTGACTCTGGAGGGATATTCCTTCAATGGAGCGGACGGAAGCGCACGTGACTATTTCAATGCGCAGTTCAACGGGCTTTTCGATTTCAGCTTCGATGTGTCGGAGATTGTCACCCTGCCGAAAAACAGGGAATACTACGGGGGGAACAACGATGAGGGCAGCGACAGGAATCCGGAACAGATGGTCATCGACGCATGCAGGCTCGCGGCCGACTGCGGAACGGATTTTTCGGAATATGATGACGACAATGACGGATATGTCGACAACGTATTCATATTCTTTTCCGGAGAAGACGAGGCCGACACGGAAAACGAGGACTGCATCTGGTCACACGCCTACTACATCGAGTCGGGAGCCGGGAAGACCCTGACCATCAACGGGAAAAAGATCGACAGATACGCATGCACCGCTGAGCTCTCGCCTGAAGTCACGGAAGACGGTTATGCCGGAGATAGTTTCGTCCTTGCGGGAATAGGAACTTTCTGCCATGAATACAGCCACACTTTCGGACTCCCCGACCTCTACGACACGGATTACGCCGGGAGCGGCGGTCAGGCGGAGGCGCTCTGGTACGTGACCGGTCTCATGGACGGAGGAAACTCGAACAACGGGGGCAACACTCCCCCGAATTACAATGCGATGGACATGGAATTTCTCGGACTGGGAGAGGCGCTTCCGCTGACCGACGGCACGCATACGCTCAGGCCCATACACGAAAGCCGGACATACTACAGAATGGAAACCGACAGGAAAGACGAGTATTATCTGTTTGAATGCCGGGACAACAGTTCA
>CAVFTG010000172.1:0-3216 GCA_963625415.1 Barnesiella intestinihominis | reverse complement strand
AGATTGAGATCGTCAATTACATTCTTTGTCAATTTCATAACTATGGATTTTAATTTTACTTATTTTTCTTTTTCCTCCCTTCCGGATAGACCACCCGCGAATGATAGACCTGACGGATATATTCCTTCAGGTTTTCGCTCACCG
Source organism: Barnesiella intestinihominis (assembly GCA_963625415.1). GTDB lineage: Bacteria > Bacteroidota > Bacteroidia > Bacteroidales > UBA932 > Cryptobacteroides. Next base: position 3,072 of record CAVFTG010000172.1, on the reverse strand, counting down.
CATGGAGCTCGCGAAGAGATATGTCGGCATCCTCGAACTGGCCTTCGTTCATCTTGCCCTTGACAATTCTGTCCACAAAGTCGGAGATTCCCTGCGGAGTGTGGTCTTTCAGAGTCCTCGAAGCGGCCTCAAGAGTGTCGCAGAGCATCAGGATGACCTGTTCCTTGGTCACGGGACGCGGCCCGGGGTAGGTGAAGTCAGCCACGTCGGAAGGGTCTCCGCCCCCGTTCACCCACTTGCTGTAGAAGAAGGCGGCTTTGGTCGTCCCGTGATGCGTGGCTATGAAATCCCGGATTACCGGCGGCAGTTTGTACTTCTCCGCAAGCTGCAGACCGTCGCTCACATGACGGATTATCTCCTGTGCGCTTTCCTTCGGTTCGAGCGACTGGTGATAGGTCTCGCCCATGGTCTCATTCTCCACGAAGCACTGCGGGTTGCATATTTTCCCGAGGTCGTGGTAAAGCGCCCCAGTCCTTGCGAGAAGCGCGTCAGCGTCAATGCAGCGCGCCGCCGAATCCACGAAATTCGCCACCTGGAGACTGTGCTGGAACGTGCCGGGAGCCTTGGAGGCCAGTTCGCGGAGAGCCTTGTTGTTGGTGTCCGACAGTTCAGTGAGCCTTGACGCGGAGACAAGGTTGAACATCTTCTCGAAAAGATAGATCACCGGGTAGAGGGCGACGGAAATCATCGAAGCGAAGAAAAGCCTGAGCAGCACCCAGTAATCCACGACGCCGCCGAGTCCGGAGACAAAGCGGAAGGCGAGCCACACCGCTGAGAGGGTGAAGAAAACTATGAGCGCGTTCACGAACTGAAGCCATCCCCTGTTGAAGATGTCGAATATGCAGATTGCGACGGCTCCGGCCACAACATGCATGATGAAAAGTTCAGTGCCGTTGTGCCCGAACACCAGCAGCGGAATGAGCGACACGATATAGACCGGGAGAATCAGTTTCCTGCGGAAAAAAGCAAGGAGATAGTAGGCGAACAGCGGGAACGGGACAAGGTAGAGCGCCTTTGGAGACAGCGCCTCGGCCGCGGACACAGTGAACGCCGTGAGGGTGAATATCAGAAGCAGGTAGAGAAACCTGTTCATCTGCCTGAAAATGCCCGAATCCGTGAACAGCATCACGCAGAACAGCACGAGCACTATGGAAAAGGCGAGTATGACGTTCCCGCACCACATCACGGCGCGGTTGCCTGAATAGCCGATGCTCGAATCATATTCGGCACGGTAGGAATCCAGAATCTGCTCCACGTCCGCAGTGACAATCTCGCCGCGTGAGATCAGCACCTTCCCCGCGTTCACGACCCCTTTGGTCGGCGAGATTTCCCGGGCGTTCTCGGCATTCACGAGTTCAGACATCTGCCTGTCGAGAGAAAGGTCGGGGACAATCAGGGAATACAGCCCCAGTTCCGTGCACAGGGAATCCGCCGCCGGTTCATCAGGAAAAGCGGAAAGAAGTTCGAGCCGCGCCGCCGATACGGAGAAAATCTCCTCGACCGGCTTTTTCACCGCACGCTTGTCCTTCTGGACATAGACCATGGTCCAGTCGTAGTCCCCCTCCTGCCGTCCGCCGAAATATTCGTTGTCGGAGACCACTCCCCTCTGGTAAACCGCGTCGAGAGCCGAGGCGGCCGCCGGCTTCATCCGGGCATGCTCCCCGAAATCGACCGAATTGAGGGACTGCACGGCCTTGAGTCCCACCTGACGGTCCTGCTTATAGTACGGAACTATGCGGTTCTCCTCGGAATTGCGCTCCTGCTGGAGTTCCGCCGCAGTCTTGAGTATCGGGAAATCGAATTCGGCCACAAGAGTTTCGTACATCCACGGAGAACCCTTGCTGTAGCTGTAATCGAATTTCGTACTCCTCGGCATCAGAAGCCCGAGAAGTACGAAAACCACAGCCAGGGGGATATAGACCCTGTAGTCTTTCGGAAGCCTGTCGCTCATAGCAAACTGTCTGTTTTGAGGCTATGCGTCCACATTCGCGTAATGTGCGTTCTGTTCTATGAATTCGCGGCGTGGCGGAACGTCGTCGCCCATGAGCATCGAGAACGTGAGATCCGCGGCGGCCGCATCCTGAATGGTAATCTGCCGGAGCAGACGCTTCTGCGGATCCATGGTGGTGTTGGCGAGCTGCTCGTCGCTCATCTCTCCGAGACCTTTGTAGCGCTGTACCGTCACGCCCTTGTCAGAGCCTTTCCCGAGCTGGAGAGTGGCTTCGCGACGCTGGTCGTCCGTCCAGCAGTAGATTTCCTCCTTGCCCTTCTTCACGAGATAGAGCGGCGGAGTGGCGAGATAGACGTAGCCGTTCTTTATGAGGTCGAACATATAGCGGAAGAAGAATGTCAGGATGAGGGTCGCGATGTGCGAACCGTCGACGTCGGCATCGGTCATGATTATGACCTTGTGGTAACGCAGCTTGCTGAGGTTCAGAGCCTTGCTGTCTTCCTCCGTACCCACGGTCACGCCGAGGGCGGTGTAGATGTTGCGTATTTCCTCGCTTTCGAACACCCTGTGCGTCAGAGCCTTCTCCACATTGAGAATCTTACCCCTCAGAGGAAGGATGGCCTGCGTCTTGCGGTCGCGCCCCTGCTTCGCCGTACCGCCTGCGGAGTCTCCCTCGACAAGGAAAAGCTCGCACTTCTCCGGGTCGCGCTCCGAACAGTCCGCCAGCTTGCCGGGCATTCCGGCGCCGGACATCACGGATTTCCTCTGCACGAGTTCACGCGCCTTGCGCGCCTCGTGACGTGCGGTGGCGGCGAGAATAACCTTGTCGACTATCGCCCTCGCCTCCTTCGGATTCTCCTCGAGAAAGGCCTCGAGAGCGGATGAAACGGCCTGTGAAACTGCCGGATCCACCTCGCCGTTTCCGAGCTTCGTCTTGGTCTGCCCTTCGAACTGAGGTTCGGCCACCTTGACTGAAATCACTGCGGTGAGTCCTTCCCTGAAGTCTTCGGCCGCAAGCTCGAACTTGAGTTTCGAAAGGTAGTTGTTCTTGTCCGCATAAGCCTTGAGCGTCTTGGTCAGCCCCCTGCGGAAACCGGTAAGATGCGTACCCCCCTCGATGG
>CAVFTG010000171.1:0-3311 GCA_963625415.1 Barnesiella intestinihominis | reverse complement strand
CTCCGCAGGCTATGTCCGCGTCATTCTCCCCCGCGCTTCTGATCACGCACATCGCGGAAGGGTCGCAATATTCCACAAGCAGCGCCCCCGCCCCGTGCAGGACTTCCGCCCACCCGTACAGATCCTCGATGACTCCGAAACGGTTGATGCCCGGAACGAGAAGCCCGGCCACGTCGCCAGCCGCAAGCTCCGCCCGGACAGCCTCGAAGTCGGTGACTCCGTCAGAAACCGGAATACGCTGAATCTGAACGCCGTGGAACTTCGCATAGGTTTCCACGACCTCGCGCACGTGCGGGAGCAGAGCGTCCGAAATCAGAAAGCGCGTCTTTTTCTTCGTGCAGGCGAATGCCATCAGCATGGCCTCGGCTGCGGAGGTCGCCCCGTCGTACATCGACGCGTTCGCCACATCCATCCCGGTCAGACGGCAGATGATTGTCTGCCACTCGAAGATATAGCGCAGAGTCCCCTGCGAAACCTCCGCCTGATAGGGAGTGTAGGCTGTGAGGAACTCGGAGCGTGAAAGGATGTACGGAACAACGGAAGGACAATAATGGTCGTATGCCCCGCATCCGGCAAAGACCTTAAGCGGAACGTTCTGTGCGGCGATATTCTCGAAATAACGGCGCACCTCAATCTCCGACATAGCCCTCGGGAGGTCATATCCCTCATTATATAAAAATTCATTCGGAACATCGGAATACAGTTCCCCGACGACCCCGACTCCGATCTTCTTAAGCATTATTGCGATATCATCCTCAGTATTGGGAAAATACGCAAAACCGTCCAAATTTATCATACTCGAATCGTTTCCGGTTCAGGATTTCCGGAATATGTGATATGTAAAAACAAACGCAGAAGCCGTGTCGCTACTTGCAGATTTTCTGATACCCGGCGGCATCCAGAAGTTTTGAGACCTCCGACGGGTCGCTCATCTGCACCTTTATGATCCAGTTGGCATAAGGATCCGCATTGAGCAGCTCCGGCTCGTCCTCAAGAGCCTCATTCACTTCGATTACGGTTCCGGTGACAGGAGATATGAGGTCGCTCGCGGCCTTCACGCTCTCGACGGCGCCGAACTCCTCGCCGGCGGTCACCTCATCGCCGGCTGACGGCATATCGACATAGGACAAATCCCCCATCGAATGCTGCGCATAGTCGGAAATACCGATTACCGCGATGTCACCTTCAACTTTCACCCACTCGTGTGACTCGGCATATCCGAGTCCTTCGATTACTTTTGACATATTTATATGATTTTATGATTACCGATATGTTATGCTACAGCCGGCAAGTGCCCCTATTTCTTGTAATGCGGGGTGTAGAAGCGGCGTTTGACGACCTTTCCGGGGAAGGTTTTCTTCCGAATCTGAATCTGGACAGGGGTGTCGAGAGCGGAATGTTCCATGTCCACGAAAGCCATGCAGACGCTGCGGTCGAGGGAAATCGAATGGTAGCCGGTCGTCACTTCCCCGATTTGAACGCCGTTTTCATCGAGCACGGGATAGCCGGCACGCGGAATCGCCTTGTCGAAGATTTCGATGCCGACAAGCTTCTTCGCGACACCTTCAGTCTTCTGACGGACAAGCGCTTCCCGGCCGATGAATTCGGCCTTGTCGGTTTTTGCGAACATCCCGAGCGAGGCCTCAATCGGGCTTGTCTCATCGTTCAGTTCGTGCCCGTAGAGCGGAAGACCGGCCTCGAAACGAAGGGTGTCCCGGCATCCGAGTCCGCAGGGTTTCACTCCGGCCGCGAGCAGCAGATTCCAGATTTCCACAATCGCGCCATTGCCGGCATAAATCTCGAAACCATCCTCGCCTGTGTAGCCTGTACGGCTGATTATCAGTCTGTTGCCTTTCCATTCAAAATTGCGGAAGGTGTAGAACTCCAGCCCGGACACTCCGTCAATACCCAGGACTTCCGTTATGATTCTTTCGGCATCCGGACCCTGGACTGCGACCTCGCCCCATCCGTCAGACTCGTCGGCAATCCGGACATTGAAGCCTTTAGCCTGTAACTCAATCCATTGCACATCCTTGGCGATGTTGGAGGCGTTCACGACCAGAAGGTAGCCGTCCTTTTCGAAAAGCTTGTACACCAGAAGGTCATCGACAGTCCCGCCGTCCTCGCGGAGCATCATACCGTAGAGTATCTTACCCCCGGGCATCCCGGCAGCATCGTTCGTAAAGATATGGTTCACGAACTTTTCCGCGTCCGCGCCGTTCACGAAGACCTCGCCCATGTGGGAGACGTCGAACATCCCGACACCGCCGCGCACCGCGTTGTGCTCGTCGGTGATGTTCGTGTACTGAATCGGCATAATGAACCCTCCGAAAGGGCTCATCTGCGCGCCGAGCGCGATGTGGCTGTCATATAGACAGGTTTTCTTCTCCTCTGTTGTACTTTCCATTCCGATATCTATTTGCGCCCCTAAAGCCGGTCGTCCGAAACGCCTGTGCGCCCGTTTATGAACGAGGGTTCAAGGTACTCTTTCTCGATTTCCGAAACCGCTTCGACCTGCGCCTCCGTCAGTTCCAGCATATCCGTACAAAAATATGAAATAATCGCCGATTTCAATGCCGCGAGGTCCATATTTTTTTCGTCCAGCACGGATTTGAGATTCATGACCCTCTGCTCCACGGAACGGACTCCCTTGCTTTCAAGTTTTGCCCGTGACGGGGTTATTGCAGACGACATAGCCGTGAAATCGAGATCATAGAGCAGCGTCCCGTGGACTATGCCCACACCGTTCGGCTTGAGTGAGAATGCGTTGCCTGAAACTTTCCTCCCGGTCACAAGCACGTCGTTGCGTCCGGAGACTTCCGCATCCAGTCCGAGTCCGCGCAGGAAAGAGGCGAGTTTTTCGAGATATTCGGAAAACAGTTCCGCCACATCGGAGCAACGCCTTATGTACGAAATCATTATGTTTCCCCTGTCGGCAAAGACGCAGCCTCCCCCGCTCTTTCTGCGGTACATCGCGATTCCGTGTTTCCGACAGTACGGGACATTCACCTCGGCGTTCATGTCCTGGTTGCGCCCGAAGATTACCGTGGGGGGCACCTGCCAGATGAAGAATATCCCCCGGACTGATTTTAAACGGCGCATTGCTTCGTTACGCTCCTTGATGAAATCCTCACAACCATAAGGTTGCTGCGGTTTCATCTTCGTCGCAAGCCTTGCACTGCACCATTTTAAATCAGTCCGGTCCAGACTATATTTGCCGGAGCGGTCAAGCAGCTCGTCGAGATGCAGCGCCGCATATTCCTCCATCGCGAGATAGAACACGAGACGGCGGTCAGAGCCGCCCTCCGGAA
>CAVFTG010000170.1:0-3350 GCA_963625415.1 Barnesiella intestinihominis | reverse complement strand
TTCTCAAATCCATATGACTCGGGGATATATTCCGTATATATAACCCCGAAAACCAAAAATCTTGCATCATAGAACGGGAAAAATCTTCTGACCGTCAAAAAAAACTGACGGAAACCGCCGTGAAAATTCATTAAACGGGACGGGATGCGCCCGCCACACGGCCCGGGCGGCATTGTTGATAACTTTGTGAATAAGTCGGACTGTCAGCACTTGAATATTTCGCTCACATGGCCTAATTTTGTTCTCCCCTCACAAGCATTTCAGTGGTGATTTTTTGATTAGAATGTTGACATTCAATATTATCCGGCCTCATCGCCAGAGTGTCCGGCGACATTAAACAGACGTACAGATTATGAGCAGTTCAGAGATTTTCATCATCAAGCGCGACGGCAAGCACGTGCCATTTTCGGTAGACAAGATAAAGAACGCAATCAGGAAAGCATTTCTCGCAGTGGGCGCGTTCGCGACTGACGACGACCTCACGACAATCCTTTCGCATGTCAGGCTCACGAACGGGATGACGGTGGAGGAGATTCAGAATCAGGTGGAGATCGGGCTCATGGCCGAGAAATATTTCAAGGTGGCCAAGGAATTCATGCTCTACCGCCAGAGGCACGCCGAGGATCGCGACACCCGCGACAAGCTGAACTTCCTCATCGACTACTGCAACTCGGCCAATCCTGCGACGGGGAGCAAGTTCGACGCGAACGCCAATGTAGAGAACAAGAACATCGCCACTCTGATGGGCGAACTTCCGAAGGGCGGATTCATCAGGATGAACCGCAGGATTCTCTGCGACCGTCTCAAGGAGATGTACGGCAAGGAGTTCGCAGACAAGTACATGAAGCTTCTCAAAAACCATTTCATATACAAGAATGACGAGACCTCGCTCGCGAACTACTGCGCCAGCATCACCATGTACCCGTGGCTGCTCGGAGGCACGCTCTCAATCGGGGGAAACTCCACGAAACCGACCAATCTCAAGTCGTTCTGCGGCGGATTCGTGAACCTCGTGTTCATAGTCTCAAGCATGCTGAGCGGCGCGTGCGCGACCCCGGAGTTCCTGATGTACATGAACTATTTCATAGGAAAGGAATACGGTGAGGACTACTACAGACGTGCCGACGAGGTGGTTGACCTCTCGCTCAAGCACAGGACGCTCGACAAGGTCATCACCGACAGTTTCGAGCAGATTGTCTATTCCATCAATCAGCCGACCGGCGCAAGGAACTTCCAGGCGGTGTTCTGGAACATAGCCTATTACGACCGCTATTATTTCGAGAGCATGTTCGGCGAGTTCCGCTTCCCCGACGGCAGCCGGCCGGACTGGGAGGGGCTCAGCTGGCTTCAGAAGCGGTTCATGAAATGGTTCAACGCGGAAAGGCTCAAGACTCCGCTCACTTTCCCGGTGGAGACGATGTCGCTGCTCACAAAGGACGGCGACGTGCGCGACAGTGAATGGGGCGACTTCACCGCGCAGATGTACTCCGAGGGACATTCATTCTTCACCTATATGAGCGACAACGCGGACTCGCTCGCGAGCTGCTGCCGCCTGCGCAACGAGATTCAGGACAACGGCTTCAGCTACACCCTCGGAGCCGGCGGAGTCTCGACAGGTTCGAAGTCGGTGCTCACCATCAACCTCAACCGCTGCATCCAGTACGCGGTGAAGAACGGAATCGACTACATAGCCTATCTCGAAGAGGTCACGGAACTCGTGCACAAGGTGCAGCTCGGCTACAACGAAAACCTCAAGATGCTTCAGGCCAAGGGGATGCTGCCGCTTTTCGATGCCGGCTACATCAACATCGCCCGACAGTACCTTACAATCGGCATCAACGGTCTCGTGGAGGCGGCGGAGTTCCTCGGAATTCCGATTACGGACAATCCGCAGTACACCGAGTTCGTGCAGAAAGTTCTCGGGACCATCGAGAGATACAACAAGAAATTCCGCACGAAGGAGACCCTCTTCAACTGCGAGATGATTCCTGCGGAGAACGTGGGCGTGAAACACGCGAAGTGGGACAGGGAAGACGGGTATATGGTGCCGCGTGACTGCTACAACAGCTACTTCTACATCGTGGAGGACAACTCGCTGAACATCATCGACAAGTTCCGTCTCCACGGCCGCAAATACATCGAGCATCTCACCGGCGGCTCGGCGCTGCACATGAACCTTGAGGAGCATCTGAGCAAGGAGCAGTACCGCCAACTGCTGAAGGTCGCCGCTCACGAGGGCTGCAACTACTTCACTTTCAACATTCCGAATACCATCTGCAACGACTGCGGACACATCGACAAGCGCTATCTGCACGAGTGTCCGAAGTGCCACAGCAAGAATGTCGATTATCTCACGAGGATTATCGGCTACATGAAGCGGGTCAGCAATTTCTCGGCGGCGCGGCAGGCTGAGGCGGCGCGGAGGTACTATGCCATCGATAAAGGGGAGATAGAGCAGACGGAAGCCGCTAAATAGCGAATAGCGGCGTTGGACATCTTGCCAAAATCCTCACAGCCATAAGGCTGCTGCGGTTTTGTCCGCGATGTCCGCCTTGCTCTTCATCTATTTATCGACTTCCTTACATCAGGCATTTTGAACAGAACAAGGATGCTGAAGTTTTATAACTATGATGTTGTCTGTCAGGAAATTCCGGACGAGGTAACGCTTGCGGTGAACATCACCGGGTGTCCGAACCGCTGCGAAGGCTGTCACAGCCCGTGGCTTTGGGAGGACGGCGGGGAGGTTCTCTGCGATGCAAAGAAGACCGGGGAGTCTTCTTCCCCCGTTGCGCTTTACGGCGACGGAGTTGTTGCCGGCAAGGCCGTGGAGACTGACCGGACGGCGGATTTCAGCGGACTGGACGCGGTCGTTGGCGGATATGCCGACTGCGTGACCTGCGTCTGCTTCATGGGCGGGGACAATTCTCCGGAGGAGGTGGAGCTGTGCGCGAAGAGGGTGCGGAAGCTCTGGCCGGGGCTGCGGACGGCATGGTATTCCGGACGGGACAATCTGCCTGCATGGATTGACGCACGGAGCTTCGACTACATAAAGCTCGGGCCCTACATCCGGGAGCTCGGCGGTCTCCGCAGCCCGGACACCAATCAGAGACTGTACAGAATCGGGCCTGACGGGACGCGCCGTCTTATCTTTGTGCACGACCCCCACAAGGGCGGGAGGGATTGTATAAAAAGCGAATAGCTGCGTTGCAGTCGTCACGAGGAGACTTACAATTTATGGATGAGGAGATTTACAGATATATAAAGGAGCACTCGGCACGGCAGAGCGAGGCGCTCTCCTGGGTGGAGAAACAGACCAACATCCGCACCAACCACGCGAGGATGCTCTCCGG
>CAVFTG010000169.1:0-3402 GCA_963625415.1 Barnesiella intestinihominis | reverse complement strand
ACGATAAAATACCCTATGGCGGGGATGACATCGGAGCTGATAAGCCTCGGAGTCTGTGACCTGCGGGACGGAAGCATAAGATATATGGATGTCACGGACTTCACTCCGGAACGCTACCTCACCAACATCAGCTGGACTCCCGACTCGGAAAGCATTCTCATCCAAGTGCTTGCACGAAACCAGAAGGAGATGCGCCTCAACCGTTACGATGCTTCCACCGGTGAGTTTCTCGGTACGGTTCTCACTGAGACGAACGACCGATATGTCGAGCCGAGCGACCCTATACGCTTCATCATGGACGGCAAGGCCGCGAACGGACGCTCGGCCACACAGTTCATCTACCGCACGGACAACCGCGACGGATTCCGCAATCTCTACCTCTGCGACCTTTCCGGCCGTGTGGAGCGGCTTACACGGGTCGATGCGGACGTGGAATATATCTCCGATGACGGGAAGTGGGTGTATTATTACTCCGCCGAAGTCAGCCCGATTGAGAGGCATATTTTCAGAACCCCGCTGAGGCGGAACTCACGGGGCGGGTTCTCAGTCCCGGCGAAATCATCTCCGGAGCGGCTTACGGAAGAGCCCGGCTGGCACGATGTGTTGAAACTCGACACGGACTCCGGCGTGCTTTACGAGATGTACAGCAGCCTCAATGTTCCATACACTGTGCAGAAACTTTCTCTCTGCGGTAAAGCCGGGGGCATCAAATCCGGAAAGAAAGGCGGAACTTCCCAGACGGAAGTCCTGTTCCGGGCGGAAGACCCGTCGGAGCAGTTCGGTTTCTGCGAAATAGACCTCGGAACGGTGAAGAGCGCGGACGGCGAATATGACAATTACTACCGCCTCATAAAACCGAAGGATTTCGACCCGGCGAAGAAATATCCCGTGATTCTCTATGTCTATGGCGGGCCGCATTCGCAGCTCGTGAACAATTCCTGGCTGGGGCTGCTGCGCTACTGGGAGATGCTTATGGCGCAGAGGGGCTACCTCGTCTATGTCCAGGACAATCGGGGGACGCTGTACCGGGGCGCGGAGTACGAGAAGGCCATCTGGAGACAGTGCGGAAAGGCCGAGATGGAAGACCAGATGAAGGGAATCGAGATGCTGAAGAGTCTGCCTTATGTCGATGCGGACAGAATCGGAGTTCACGGCTGGAGCTACGGAGGATTCATGACCATCTCGCTGATGACCACCTATCCGGAGACTTTCAAGGTCGGTGTCGCCGGCGGGCCTGTGATTGACTGGAAATGGTACGAAGTGATGTACGGGGAAAGATATATGGACAACCCGGCCGTCAATCCGGAGGGCTACGAAAGCACAAGCCTCATAGGCAAGGCGGAAAACCTGAAGGGCAGGCTGCTCATCTGTCAGGGGGCCGTTGACGACACTGTCGTGTGGGAGCACAGCCTCAGTTTCATCCAGAGGTGCATCGACCTTGAGATTCCGGTCGATTACTTCCCGTATCCGACCGCCAGACACAATGTCTTCGGACGCAACCGCATCCATCTGATGGACAAGGTGACGGCCTACTTCGACGACTACCTGTAAAAGTTATTTTTAAGATTCACTTAATGATTGCCAGGAATATGAGAAAGATTCTGATTCTGACATTGGCTCTATGCCTCAGTCTGCCGCTGGCTGCAGGAAACGGCCGGCTGCGCTTTCACGATGACAAACAGCTTAAAATCGTGCAGCTGACGGATCTGCATTATGTCGGCGACAAACCGGAAGAGGCGAAGAAAGTCCGCGCCCTGGTGGACAGCGTCATGCGCATCGAGCGCCCCGACCTTGTCGTGATTACGGGAGATATCGTCTATGCGCACCCTTCGGACGGCAATATGAGGGAGATTCTCTCATACGTCGACAGCTTCGGCGTACCGTTCTGCACGCTTTTCGGAAATCATGACGATGAATTCGGCGTGCCGAGAAGCGTCCTCTACGACATAGCCACATCGTTCAAGAACTGCATAAACCCTCCACGCGGCGGTGCGGAGTCTCCCGACTACACTGTGGAGCTGCTCCAGTCCTGCGGCGACAAGGTGGCGGCCGTGCTGTACTGCATCGACTCGAACGCGCACATCTTCGACAAGGAAGGCAAATTCGTGGAGTACGACCACATTCACGCGGATCAGATTGAGTCCTACCGCGCCCGCAGCGCCGCCTACACGAAAGCGAACGGAGGAGTTCCTCTGCCGGCCCTGGGATTTTTCCACATCCCGCTTCCGGAGTACCGCGAAGCCTCGGCCAGCGACGGCACGCCTCTTTTCGGAACAAGGCTGGAGGGGTGCTGCGCCCCGTACCACAACAGCGGAATGTTCGACGCGATACTTGATTGCGGAGATATTTTCGCCACATTCGCGGGACACGACCACGACAACGACTATGTCACGATGTGGAAAAACATTCTCCTGTGCTACGGGCGCTACGGCGGAGGAAACACCGTCTATAACAATCTTCCGGCGGGAGCCCGCGTAATCATTCTTCGCGAGGGGGAGCGCCGTTTCGAGACATACGTCAGACTCGCGTCCGGCGAAGTCGTGGAGCGCGGCACTTTCCCGGATTATTTCACGAAACGGTGATGCTGAAACCGACGGGGCGGCAGGTACGGTCCGGAAAAACGTTCCGGCTGTACCTGCTACATCCGTTCAGGAAGTCTGATACCCAGAATATCCATCGCTTTCGTGAGGACGCGGGCAATCAGTTCTATGAGACGGAGACGGAACGCGAGAACCGCCTTGTCCTCCTCGCGCAGAATCGGCGTGTCGTGATAGTACTGGTTGAACTCCTTGGCAAGGTCGTAGGCATAGTTCGCGACGATGGCCGGGGAATGCGCCTCGCCAGCTTCCGCAATCTTGTTCGGGAAGTTATTGAGTATCTTTACGATGCGTACTTCTTTCGGACTGAGTTCCACATTTTCGGAAGCTGCTGTCCGGTCAACGCCCTGCGCAGCGGCCTTGCGGAGGATTGACTTGATGCGGGCGTGGGTGTACTGGATAAACGGACCCGTGTTGCCGTTGAAGTCGATGCTCTCTTTCGGGTCGAAGAGCATGGTCTTGCGCGGATCGACCTTGATTATGAAATACTTGAGCGCTCCGAGAGAAAGCATCCTGAACAATTCGTCCTGCTCCCCCGGGGTCATGTCGTCAAGTTTGCCGAGCTCGAGGGAAGTCTCCTTCGCGGTGTTGTACATCTTCTCGAGAAGGTCGTCGGCATCCACGACAGTCCCTTCGCGGGACTTCATCTTGCCCTCGGGCAGTTCCACCATTCCGTAGGAAAGGTGGTAGATGTTGTCTGACCAATCGAAACCGAGTTTCTTGAGTATGAGCTTCAGAACCTGGAAATGGTAGTTCTGCTCGTTGCCGACGACATAAATCAGCTCGTCGAGACTGTATTCCTCGA
>CAVFTG010000168.1:0-3442 GCA_963625415.1 Barnesiella intestinihominis | reverse complement strand
CGCGCCTGCTTCGCGCAGTGCGTGAACGTTCTCCTTTGAGACTCCCCCGTCAACCTCAATAGGCCGGATTGTCCCTGTCTTCTCCATATATTCCCTGAGCCTGCGGATTTTTTCGTATGTTCCGGAAATGAATTTCTGTCCGCCGAAACCGGCGAAGACGGACATTATCAGAAAATAGTCCGCCGTACCGACATGCGGGAACAGCCGTTCCACCGGGATGTCCGGATTGATGACCAGCCCCGCCTTCGCACCGGCATTCCGTATGCCGAGGAGAATTTCATCGGCTTTCCCGTCGTCATCGACAGCTTCCAGATGGAAACTGACCATCCCGGCTCCGGCTTTCACGAACTTTTCCGCATATTTCTCCGGATTCACAATCATCAGGTGCACGTCCAGCGGTTTTGCAGCAGCACCGGCAATCGCCTCCACGATGGGGAAACCGTAGGATATGTTGGGGACAAAAACGCCGTCCATCACATCGAGATGAAAGATGTCGGCATGGGCGTTCACCATGCGGACATCCCGTTCAAGACGGAGGAAGTCCGCAGAGAGCATTGAAGGGGCTATCTTAATCCTGTCTGCCATCGTATCCGTGTATTACATCGTCAAGAAGAAGGGTGAACTTGTCGAGGGAGGCAAGATCGAGACGCTCGCCGGGAGCGTGAACTCCCCGGAGAGTCGGCCCGAACGAAATCATGTCCAGGTCGGGATATTTCTCAAGGAACAGACCGCATTCAAGTCCGGCATGGATGGCCTTGACGGCGGGGTCGGTACCGAAGAGCTTTTTGTAGGATGCCACGCAGCGGTGCAGGATGTCGGAATCAAGTTTCGGCTTCCATCCGGGATATTCGCTCCCGTGGGTCACCTCCGCACCGGCAAGGCGGAAATGCGCCTCGACTTTCGCCGCCGCAGCCCTGCGGGCGGATGTCACGGAGCTCCTCTGGCTCGTCCCTATGCGTATTCTGTTCTTGTCCAGCATCTTGACCGAAGCGAGATTTGTCGAAGTCTCGACCAGACCGGGGATGTCCGCACTCATCTCCAAGACTCCGTGCGGTGCGGCGTATAGAGCCCGTGCAAGGCGGAGGGAATCCGCCGGGCAGAGGGTGACTGAAAAATCACCCTCACCGCATCCCATCGGCTCCATGCTGAAGGAAAGCGCCGGCTCCGTGACCGCATATTCCGACCTGACATCCTTGGCGAAGTCTTTCCACGCCTCCGCGAATGCTGCTGCATCGCCTCTGACGGCAATGACGGCTTCCGCTTCACGGGCTATGGCGTTGCGCTTGTTGCCTCCGTCGATTGAACATATCGCGTTTCCGCAAGCAGTTCCCTTTTCGTCCGAGAGTGCGCTGCAGAGGAATCTCGCAAGCAGCTGCACGGCATTTGCACGCCCCTTGTTTATGTCATCTCCGCTGTGTCCCCCCGTCCCGTTGAACACTCTGATTCTGAACAGTCCGCTGTCGGAAGGCAGCGGTTCGGGGATGTAGCTGAACACAGCCGTGGTGTCAATTCCTCCGGCACATCCGACAAAGAGTTCGCCTTCGTCCTCGGAGTCGAGGTTGATGAGAGTCTTTCCCGTGATGAATCCTCTTTCAATGGCGAACGCCCCGTCCATTCCGGTCTCTTCGGAAGCCGTGAAAAGACATTCGAGTTTCCCGCAGGGGGCGGGGTCGATGAGCGCGGCGAGTTCAGCAGCGATTCCGATTCCGCAATCAGCCCCGAGCGTGGTGTCCCTGGCGACCATCCAGCCGTCCTCGATTACATAATTTATCGGGTCTTTCGTGAAGTCATGCTCCACTCCGGCGTTCTTCTCGCAGACCATGTCGGTGTGCCCCTGAAGAACAATGGTCGGGCGGCTCTCGAAGCCGGGAGATGCCTGCCGAGTGATGACGACATTCTTCGCCGCATCAGTCCTGCATTCAAGAGCATGTTCCTTCGCAAAATTCACCAGATAGCCGACAATCTGCTCCTCATGCCCAGATTCACGGGGTACGCGTGTAATTTCCTTGAAAATGGAAAGGATTTTTTCAGAATTCATATCTCAATTCGAAGCATATACACTCTCTTACGTACGCGACACAAGGGTTTTCTCGATGTCGGAAACATACTGCCTGAAAACCTTGTCCGTCGCAAGCAGGTCGCTCACGGTCGTGCAGGCATGGAGAACCGTCGCGTGATCCTTGCCGCCGATTTCAGCTCCGATGGTGGAAAGGGAACAGTTGATGAGATTGCGGGACATGTACATGGCTATCTGACGGGCCTGTACGATGTTGCGCTTGCGCGTCCTGGAGAGCATCTCGTCCTTGCTTATGTTGAAATAGTCGCAGACGACCTGCTGCACGCGGTCAATCGTGATTTCGTTCTTCGTCTCCCCGATGAGCTGTCCGGTAATCTGTCCGGCGAGTTCCACCGTGATTTCCTTGTGAGCGAGAGTCGCGTTCGCGATGAGCGAGATGAGCGCGCCCTCAAGCTCCCGGAAATTGGAGGTGATGTTCGTGGCGAGGTAGCTGAGAACCTCCTCGGAAAGCTCGACCCCTTCCCTGCCGCTGCGTGAACGCAGCATCGCGAGTCTGGTCGCATAATCCGGGCGGGAGAGTTCCACTGAAAGCCCCCACTTCAGTCTGGAGAGAAGCCGCTCCTCGAAGTTCTGGAGATCCGCCGGCGACCGGTCGGAAGTGAACACCAGCTGTTTCCCGCTCTGGTGGAGATGGTTGAAGATGTTGAAGAACGCTATCTGGGTGCCGTGGCTCGCCAGATCCTGAATGTCATCGACGATGAGCACGTCGATTTTCATGTAGAATGCCATGAAATCCGTGAGCCTGTTGTTCACGCAGGCATCCATATACTGGGTCTTGAACCTGTTGGCAGGGACATACAGCACTATGAGTTCCGGGAAACGCTCCTTGACGGAAAGCCCGATGGCCTGCGCGAGATGCGTCTTTCCGAGACCCGGCCCGCCGAAAAGGAAGAGCGGATTGAAAGCCGTCTTTCCCGGAGCCATCGCTATGTTCTCCCCCGCATTGATTCCCATCTTGTTGCATTCTCCCTTTATGAGGTTATGGAAGCAATAGACAGGATTGAGCTGAGGATTGATCTGCACCCTCTGAAGTCCCGGGTAAACGAACGCCCCCGGATTGTTGGCGCCTCCTGCAGGAATGGAGACCGGACGGTTGACAGGGGTCGTCGAACATGCCCCGGCACATTTGATCGGCGGCTGAACCTTCACCGGCTTGAACACATATTTCAGCTGCGCCGAAGTTCCTATTTCTTTCTTGAGAGCCGCCTTGATGATGTTGAGATAGTAATTCTCGAGCCACTCCATGAAAAACCCGGACGGGACTTCAATCGTCAGTTCGGAATTCACCAGAGATACTGGACGTATCGGCTTGAACCAGATGTCGAACTGTTTCGGCTCTATGTTCTGCTCTATGAAGCGCAGGCA
>CAVFTG010000167.1:0-3452 GCA_963625415.1 Barnesiella intestinihominis | reverse complement strand
TGTAGCGGCTGTAGATGTCGCTCGCGATGTATCCGAGCGGATGCCCCACGTGAAGCCCCGCCCCGGAAGGGTAAGGGAACATGTCAAGGACATAGTATTTCGGCTTGGACGGATCCGCCTGCGCCTTGAAAGTTTGGTTCGCGGCCCAGTAGGCCTGCCATCTTTCCTCAATTTCTCTGAAATTGTAATCTGCCATATCGTTTTATACCTTGGATTTGCAATTATCTCCGCCGGATCTCCCGGCACTTCTCCTCCGCCGATGTCATCTCACACGGACATTGTTGATGCCGAAGCCTCCCTTTTTGTTCCGCTCCAGACGGAATTCGACCGGAAGAGTCATCGAGCAGCGCACCTTGTTGCCGCCCACGCGGGCCGGCTTCCATTTCGGAGATGCGGAAATGACTTTGACCGCCTCCGCGTCAAGTTCCTCACTGACTGAGCGCGCCACTTTCACATCCGTGACCTTTCCGTTCCTGTCTATGATGAAATCCACCATCACCGTACCCTGAACGCCGTTCTTCACCGCCGATTCCGGGTATTTCAGGTACTGGTACACCCACTTGCCCAGGAACTGCCTCGGGTCGGTGCTGTTCAGGAAAGACGGACGCTGGTCACATTCATAATACGGAATCACGTCATCGAAAGCCGCGCCGCGCTTCACAGGAGCCACGCTTCCGCTGAACGAAGGACGCATCCCGGTGTTCGCGAGAGCCGTGGAGAAGTCGTAGAGATATTCGAGTATCCTTTCCATTGACGGATAATCGATAATATGCTCCCTGTCCCGTTCCGTCCCGTGCTCGGGATATTTCCCCGTCGAGAAGCAGACCGAAGGTATCTCCTTGGCGTAAAACGCCCTGTGATCCGACGGATAGACTTCCGCCGACGTTATTTCCGGCTTCACCGGCAGGAGGTCGCCTTCGATGCTCCTGAGAAGAGTGTTCATGTCCGCATTCGAGGAGGTGAAGGCGTAGAATCCGTTGTTCCCGCACCCGATGCAGTCGAGATTTATCATGGCATCGATGTTCCCCGCGTCGGCGAACGCCCTGTTGAGGAAATACCACGCCCCGGCATAAGTCTTCATGGAGGCTCCGAACGCGACGAAAAGCACCGACCGTTTCAGGGAGAAGGAGCTGTTCGAGAGCATTCCTGCGAGTTCGATCATCATCGCGAGTCCGGACGCGTTGCCGTTCGCCCCGTAATAGATGCGCTCGACTGGTTCCCCGTCAACGGTGTAGCTGTCCGCGCCGAGATTGTCGAGCCTCGCCCCGATTACGATGTAGCGGCTGTTGAGCGCCGAGTCGCCGCCCTGGATGTAGCCGATGACATTGCGTGAGGTGAGAGTGTCGCCTTTTTCGGCCGCCACTCCGAAAGTGTTGCCGGAGGGGAGGTCGAGCAGTTCCACTCCCTTCGCCTCAAGCTGCCTCGCGACATATTCAGCCGCAGCCTTCTCCCCTTCGGAACCCGCCGCACGTCCTTCCATGTCGGCTGAAGCGAGGGTACGTATGTGATGGCGGAAAGCTGCGGCCGTCTCGCTGTCGTAGAGCTCCTCGTAAGGAACTCCGCTGCGGTACTGCGCGGATGCGACTCCGGCGGAAAACAGCAGGGCGAGAACTGCCGCCGCAAAAACAAAAGACCTGCTACTCATCCGGTTCCGCATTTGTGAGATTTGAGTCATTCCTGAGAATCCACGCATCTTTCGGACAGAATTTTTCGTTCCTGACTTTTTCATAGACATCGAGAGCGTCGGCGATTTTCGTCCTCGGTTCGACCGCCACCGCAGTCATCCCGTTGCTGAACTTCAGGGTCTCCGAGTCATATCCCGCCTCAGCCGCCTCAGCGGCCAGCCTCCCGGCGTTCACCTCCGATTTGAATGAGCCGACAACTATTCTGTAGCCCGCCCGGAGACCTCCGCGGACCGGACCGGTTTCCGACAACGTTCGCAGTTTTACATTCAGGGCTTCAAGCCTGGCCAATGCGGCCAGAGAATCTGAGGCGGCCTTTTCAGCGGCGCGGAGAGAGTCGGCACGGGCCTTTTCACGGGCTGCGGCGCCGGCTCTGGCCGCCTCGACGAGCACCCGCTTTTCATCAATCTCCCCGCCCGAGGGTCTTCCGGCGAGACCTCGGAAGAAGTCGCATCCGCCCATGAGAACGGAGGAAACGAGCAATGCGGAAATGGCGACCTTTTTCATCAGAACAGTTAACTTAGCAACCCGCAAAGTTAAGATAAATAATCGTATCTTTGCGAATCATTCGTGACCATTTTCACATATACGCAACCATTTTTGAACAGAAAGCGTTTTGAAAAAGACAATTACACTTGAGGCGATAGACCCGGTTGAGATTTACGGCCCGGCGAACAGAATTCTCGAGGCGCTTTGCGCCTATTTCCCGAAGCTCAAGGTTGTGGCAAGAGGGAACGGGCTCATGCTGGACGGCACTCAGGATGACATAATCATGTTCAATGAGAAAATCAGCCGTCTGATTGAGAAACGCATGCACAAACGCTCGCTCTCCACCTATGATGTGGAGGAACTTTTCGAGAAGGAGAGCGCGGCGGAGACGTTCGCGGAGCATTCGGACGCGCCCATTGTGTTCGGGAACGACGGGAAGCCCATAAAGGCGCGGAACGCGACTCAGGAGAAGATGGTCAGAGCCTATTTCGAGAACGACCTCATCTTCGCCGCCGGACCGGCGGGAACGGGTAAGACTTATGTCGCCATCGCGCTGGCCGTCAGGGCGTTGAAGAACCGCGAAGTGAAGAGGATCATACTCACCCGTCCGGCGGTGGAGGCCGGGGAGAGGCTCGGATTCCTGCCCGGAGACCTCAAGGACAAGCTCGACCCCTATCTCCAGCCGCTCTACGACGCGCTCGGGGACATGATTCCGCCGAAAAAGCTCCAGGACTTCATCGCCGAGGGAACCATCCAGATTGCGCCGCTCGCCTACATGCGCGGACGCACGCTCGACCGGGCCTGCGTGATTCTCGACGAGGCGCAGAACACCAATCTCGGGCAGCTGAAGATGTTCCTCACCCGCA
Source organism: Barnesiella intestinihominis (assembly GCA_963625415.1). GTDB lineage: Bacteria > Bacteroidota > Bacteroidia > Bacteroidales > UBA932 > Cryptobacteroides. The sequence continues at coordinate 415 of CAVFTG010000167.1, read as the reverse complement.
TGGGGCGCGACGCGAAGTTCATCGTCACGGGCGACGCCTCCCAAATCGACCTCCCGAACAAGGCGGACAGCGGATTTCTGCGCGGGATGAAGCTCGTGGAGGGCATCAAGGGCATCTCCTGCATCCGCTTCACCAACGCCGACATAGTCCGGCACCCGCTCGTATCCAAGATAATCAACGCGTTCGACGGCGAATAACGATGCCATTTCCGCATGGCCGGCCGCGAGGGTAAAAGCCGTATAATAAGAAGATGGAGTGCAAGGCACACGAAAGACCCCTGAACCGGAGCAACCTTTCGGTTGTGAGGATTTCTTAAAAGCCGCAAAAAAAAGAAGTACAACGGGCGCATGGTGACGGAGTCGAATAAAAAGATGGGATACAAGGCTTGCGGCGCGGAAGAAACCGGAGTTACCTT
>CAVFTG010000166.1:0-3474 GCA_963625415.1 Barnesiella intestinihominis | reverse complement strand
CAGTCCGCAGAAAACCATATCCTGACAGTCGGCCGGGAATCAGTTCCGTCCGGCCAGATGGCGTTCCCAAGCCCACGCCGCTGCAAGAGTCTCCTCGATGCCGCGTTCAGCCTTCCAGCCGAGTTCCTCGTTGGCGAGTTTCGTGTCAGCCCAGATGGCCACTGTGTCACCGGCACGGCGAGGCGCGAACTTGTAGTTGAGTTTCAGCCCGTTGACTTTCTCGAAGGCTTTGACCAGTTCAAGCACGGAGACCGGCCGGCCTGTGCCGATGTTGAAGATCTCGTAACCCTTCTTCATCTTGTCCCCGAGCATTCTCGAAACTGCGGCGACATGAGCTTTCGCGAGATCCACGATGTCGATGTAGTCCCTCAGACAGGTCCCGTCCGGGGTCGGATAGTCATTGCCGAATATGTTCAGACACTCCCTCTTGCCTATGGCGGTCTGGGTGATGAAAGGGACGAGGTTGTTCGGCACTCCTCGCGGAAGTTCACCGATGAGTGCGGACGGATGCGCTCCGATTGGGTTGAAATAGCGCAGGGCGATTCCCTTCACCGGGCCGTTCTCCGTCCTGCCGGATTCCACCTTGTCGCCGTAAGAGGCCGAAGCCTTCACGACATCGCGCAGGATGTCCTCGCAGATCTGCTTGGTGTTTCCGTATGGCGAAGTTGCCGGCTGGCGTGGTGACTCCTCGGTGACCGGAAGCTTGTCCGTCTCCCCATAGACAGTGGCCGAAGAGGAGAAAAGCACGTTGCATCCCCCGTGGCGGACGGATGCGTCAAGGATGTTAAGGAAAGAGTCGAGATTGTTGCGGTAATATTTTATCGGTTCCGCAACGGATTCTCCCACAGCCTTGTAGGCCGCGAAATGAATCACCGCGTCAATCCTGTAGCGTCCGAAAAGCCCGTCGACGGCCGCGGCATCGCAACAGTCGATTTTTTCGAACGGTATGTCATCGCGTCCGGTGATTTTCTTCACGCCCTCGAAGCAGGTCATGTCGCAGTTGGACATATTGTCGGCGACGACGACATCATAGCCTGCATTTATCAGTTCCACGGTCACATGGCTGCCGATGAACCCGGCACCCCCGGAAACCAGAACAGTTTTCTTGCCCATAAATTGCACAGTTTGATTTGAATCGGCAAATATACGGATAATCCGATGAATTTCAGAAACTGTTTGGATTTTTGTTCGGCTTTCAAGACGGAATCCGATGTTTTTTGACTAATTTTGAAGATGTTTCGGATTCATGGGCATGCAGCGCACATAAGCATGCAACCGGCACAAGACGGAGCATCCATTTCAGAAAAGCATTTGAGTTTTATCAATTCAGGGAAGAACTATGGGCTTCTTGCATAAAAGAACAATGCGGTTCGCCGCAATGACGGCGGTCATTTTCGCCGCAACCACCGCCGCAGCATTCACCGCCGCAGCACAAGGCGGCACGGATTCAGCCCCGACACGGGCGCAGGAACTTGCGGCATCCTCGGTCGCAACAGTCAAGACCCCCTCGGCATCAGTCTCCGAGGAAGCTCAAGTGGGGATTTGCGTCAAGACGGTTTCCGGAAAAGTCTTGGCCGATGACGGAGCGGAAAAGAACTTCATGCCCGCATCGAACCTGAAGCTCGTGACCTGCGGGGCGGCGCTCGAAAGCCTCGGGGCGGATTTCAGATTCCGGACGGAGATTGCATATTCCGGAAAGGTCGGGGATGACGGAGTGCTCCTCGGAGACCTCCACATCGTCGGAGGAGGAGATCCGACGCTCGGCTCGTCAGACCCGAATGCCGTTCCCCGGGACAGTCTTTTCGCAAGGTGGACACGCGCCGTGAAGGCGGCCGGGATAAGGAGCATCGCTGGCAGCGTGGTCGGGGACTCCCGCCGGATGAGAGCCGATGTGAACGGAAGCTGGATGTACGAGGACATGGCGACCTACTACGGAGCCTCGTGCAGCGCACTGATGTTCAACAGGAACTGTCTGGAACTGCACTTGCGGCCGGGTGAAGCGGAGGGGACCCCGGTTCATGTCGGGGGCGGGGCGGAAGAGCACCGGGAAAACTGCTCTGACAGAATCTCGGGAAGATGCTCGGGAAACGGCTTCGGTCAAGAGCAGGGCGGATGCGGATTTGACGAATCCGTTCAAGAGCCGGGAGGATACGGATTTGACGGCTCCGGTCAGACCATTTTGACTGCTGCTGATGCCCCCTGGATGAAGATTGAGAACCGCTGCGTGACAGGGCCGGCCGGCAGCGGAGACCGGAGCTACCTCTTCGTCTCGGAGTTCTCCCCGGCCGCCCGTCTCGGAGGGGCTTTCGCCCTCGACAGAAACGGCGGCAAGGGCAATGGCGGCAAGACAGGCAGCAAGACAGGCAGCAAGGGCAAAACATACAGCGCAGGCAAGACCGTAAGCTACAACAACCCCTTTGCGGATTTCAGCTGCGCATACGGATTCGCCCTGCACCTCGCCGCCGAAGGCATACCCTGCAAGGCGGTGACCGCGACATCCCCCTGCCACCCCACGGCGACATTCCCCGATGCATACCGCTCCCCGGCCGACAGTTCCTCCATCACGAATCCCGCGGCAATCTCCGGATGCGTGGAATCCGCAATAGCCTCAGACACCGGAGCCGTCTTCGGCTTCGAGGTATTCGACACTGAAGGAAGTCTCACATATTCGGGACACTTCACCTCGCAGGACTCCCTCACCACAATTGCGGTGACCTATTCCCCGCGTCTTTCCGAAATCGTACGCGAAACCCTGCGAGTCAGCGACAACCTCTACGCGGAAACCCTCCTGCGGGCGCTCACCCTCTCAGACAGTTCCAATCCGCATTTCAGCTCCGGCACGGAAGAGGCTCTGGAGTCCCTGAAAGCCATTCTCGGGAATCTCGGCGTGGATCTGTCCCGCACACGCCTCGACGACGGCAGCGGACTCTCGCGCAAGAACAGCCTCAGCCCCGCATTCATAGTCAGTTTCCTCACGGCGATGTCCTCCCGCCCGTGTTTCAACGAATTTCTCAACGCCATGAACACCCCCGGCCCGGACGAGATCCTGTTCAACACCGCCGACTCCGCGAAACGCCGCCGCATAAGGCTCAAGAGCGGCTCCATGACCGGAGTCCGCTGCTACAGCGGCTACATCCTCCCGTCTTCCTCCGGCATTTCCTCCCCGAGAACCTCTTCCCCCGACACCGCCGGCAACTCCGCGTCAACAGCCGGTTCAACTCCCCAGTCGGCCTCCAAACCGCTTCGGAACGACGGCATGACGGTCTTTTCGATAATGATAAACGATTCCACCAGTCCCCAGTCCAAACTCCGCGAACACATCGAGCTGCTCCTCCGCCCCCACCTCAAGTGAACGACATTCTTCATGTCTCCTGTGGCGGAGCATTGTTCCCATAGTCCGAAAATATTCTTAACTTTGTCCGTTCAGGCAAGACACAGGACATACAATGACGGACAACAGGAAAGAAGTGGAGC
>CAVFTG010000165.1:0-3480 GCA_963625415.1 Barnesiella intestinihominis | reverse complement strand
ACCCCTTTCTTCAACAACCACTCAGCACGGGACAATATGAACACACCAGATTAAATTCACAATAATTCAATTTCAGGTATGAAGAAATTAATTCTCATGGGCGCATTCGCCCTCCTCTCAATCGGAGCTGTCGCCCAGAACGTACAGTTCCACTACGACTTCGGTCACAACATCTATGACGGCAAGAACGCCGACAAAAACCTGTCCTCCAGAGGGCACATCACCACGACCGTGGAGATGTTCCGTCCGGACTCATGGGGAAGCACCTACTTCTTCATCGACATGGACTACCTCAGCAGCGACAAGGCGGCCAACGCCAAGTATGCCGGCGTACAGGGTGCCTACTGGGAGATTTCCCGCGAGTTCTGCTTCTGGCAGGACAGCAAGGTGGACTGGCTCGCGGTTCATGTGGAGTATGACGGAGGTCTGAACAACACCTCGCTCACCTTCAACAACGCATGGCTCGCTGGTCTCGCCTACAACGGCCACTCCAAGGACTTCAGCAAGACCTGGTCTCTTCAGGTCATGTACAAGGGCATTCCGTACAAGACCAAAATCAACGGGAAAAGAGGAGAGCAATCCGAAAGCGGAGAAATCGTTGACAATGACTACACCACTCACGGCTGGGAGCACGGCTTCCAGATTACCGGCGTGTGGGGCATAAACTTCGCCCACAACTGGTGCACTTTCTCCGGCTTCTTCGATTTCTGGAAAGAGTACCGCTCATGGCAGAACACCCGATTCATCTTCCTCTCAGAGCCTCAGTTCTGGGTCAATCTCAACCAGATCAAGGGTATGGACAAGTTCAACCTGAGCCTTGGCGGCGAGGTGGAGCTTTCCTATAACTTCGCCGGGAAGGGATTTTATTGCATACCTACGCTTGCCGCCAAGTGGTCTTTCTAAATTAGCTCTGCCCATATCTTCCCATCTTCCCGCAGGGAAACTTGCGGGAGGTGTTTTTCTTTTTTACGGCCGGCGGAGACCATATAAACCCGCAATCCGTTTCCGCGATTGGTGTGTGCACGAAACGGGATATATAGATTCTAATTGGATTTTTTATTTTTTACAATGAACAAGTTCATACAGAAGGTTTTCGGATTGGACCCGAAAATCACAAGCATCAAAACTGAAATCGTGGCCGGAATCACTACATTCCTCACGATGTCCTACATCCTCGCCGTCAACCCGGGCATTTTCGGAGACCTTCCGGGACAGGGTATGCCGACAGGTTCGGTGTTCACCGCAACCGCTCTCGCCGCAATCGTCGGCACGCTCGTCATGGCTCTCTACGCAAAGAAACCTTTCGCGCTCGCCCCGGGAATGGGACTCAACGCATTCTTCGTCTACACCGTCTGCATGGGAATGGGCTACAGCTGGCAGTTCGCACTCACGGCCGTCCTCATCGAGGGAATCATCTTCATCCTTCTGACTGTCACCAACGTGCGCAAATGGATTGTGGACTCGATTCCTGTCTCAATCAAGAAAGCGATAGGCTGCGGAATCGGTCTTTTCATCGCTTTCATCGGACTCAAGAACGCCGGCATCATAGTTCCTGACGGGGCGACTGCTGTCTCTCTCGGCGACATCACCCACGGAGCCGCTCTGCTCGCGGTAATCGGCATCATCCTCACAGGCTTCCTCGTCGTGAAGAAAGTGCCGGGCGCACTGCTCATCGGCATGATTGCGACTGCGGCTCTCGGTCTTGTAATCAAAGACCCGAATACAGGTGCGCACATCACGCATTTCAACGGAGTCGTCGCGATGCCGGACTCGATTGAACCCATATTCTGCAAATTCGAGTGGGAGCATGTCCTTTCGCTCGACATGTTCGTGGTGATGTTCACATTCATGTTCATCGACATGTTCGACACCATCGGAACAGTGGTCGGAGTGAGCACGAAGGCCAAGATGATTGATGAAAAGGGGAACATTCCTGACATCAACAAGACGCTCATGGCCGATGCCGTGGCAACCGTGGCCGGAGCCTGCTTCGGAACATCCACGACCACGACTTATGTCGAAAGCGCGTCAGGCGTGGCCCAGGGCGGCCGCAGCGGTCTCACCGCGTTCTCCGCAGCCGTATGCTTCGCCATCGCTCTCTTCTTCTCCCCGATTTTCCTCGCCATCCCCGGTGCGGCCACAGCTCCGGTGCTCGTGATCGTCGGCGTGTTCATGATGTCCCCTATCCGCGACATCGACTTCGAGAACTACTCAGAGGCCATTCCGGCGTTCATCACCCTCATCGCGATGCCGCTCTGCTACTCCATCTCCGACGGAATCATGCTCGGAATGATTTCATACGTCCTCATCAACATGCTCGCAGGCAACTTCAAGAAAATCTCCCCTGCGGCGTATGTGCTCGCTGCGATTTTCATAGCGAAGTACGTGCTTCTGTAATGTCGGGGCACAGGTAAAAGAACGGACGGCGTCACGGGGCGGCGTCCGTTTTTCGTGTCAAAAAGTCAGAAAAATCGGTCAATTTGTCGCTACGGACTGACAAATTGTCTGATTATCAAATATTTATGGCATAGGCATCGAATTTGAAAATACTCTCAGCGTGTTCGGGTAAGCCCCAAGGGACTGAAGGACACAAGGGGTTTCGCCCAAGCGGACGTCCGCGACGGAAGAACGGAGCGGCGGCGCGAAGGACGGAAAAAGTTTGACAAATTTTAAATTTTATAACATTATGATGCCTATCATGAAAACACAGAACTGGTTGCCTGATTTGTTCAACGATTTGTTCGACCTTGACGACAGGGTTTTTGTACCGCAGTACAGACACGCTTCATCAACACCGGCAATCAACGTAATCGAACGCGACAATGAATACGAAGTCGAGGTTGCGGCTCCGGGCATGACAAAGGATGACTTCAAAATCAACCTCACTCAGGACAACGAGCTTGTAATCAGCCTTGAGAAGAAAACCGAGAAAGGCGGCGACGAGAACAATGAGTGCGACAAGAAAGAATGCCACAAGAAACACGGGCAGTACCTCCGTCACGAGTTCTCCTACACCACGTTCCGCCAGAGCTTCACTCTTCCGGAGACGGTCAATGCCGAGAAGATTTCCGCAAAGATGGAGCACGGCGTACTGAAAATCGAATTGCCTAAGAAAGAGGTCGTCAAGGAAGTTCCGAGCGACAGGGCGATTGAAATCAAATAAAGAATCCCTTGAAGAAGGAATTATAAAATCAGCGCCATAGAAGTTCGAAATGGGTTTCGGAGATATCCGGGACCTATTTTTTGTATATGACCATGTCCTCCGACATATTCCGCCCCATATGCCTTTCGCAAAAAATTCTTAACTTCGCAAGTCATATCAACATTTCAAGATTCATCTCAAGATTATGGGGTTAAAGAAAACAATCATTCTGTGGACGACATCGGTGATTCTGGTGCTCCTCGCGGCGTTCTGCTATTTCAAGTTCTACTATGTCTTCGGCGAAGGCGTGAAGGCCGGTGAGCTCAACTTCGTGGTTT
>CAVFTG010000164.1:3076-3588 GCA_963625415.1 Barnesiella intestinihominis | reverse complement strand
GTATATCGGCACGATAACGCTGAACTTCGGCATACTGTCTTCCTCCCCCGATTTAATACGACATTTCCATCCAACGCCTTCTGACAACCTTCCCATACTGCAGGCTGCACTCCGGAAGCTCCTCCCCGAGGAGCTTTTTCACGCACAAGTACGGAAGGTTCACCCCAGCGTGATTGAAGACCGGGATGCCGGCGGTTATCCTCGGGTTGCACTCCATTATGCGCGGATTCCCCGCACCGTCCTCCCTGATGTCGAAGCCGATGTTGCCGTCCAGTTTCAATCCTTCAATCACGTCAATGCAGAGCCCCTCGATGTCAGGCCGTTTCACGACCATGCTGTCAAGCATGATGCTGTTCTCCATCCTCAGACTCTTGCGGCAGCAGCAATACAGCACGCGTCCGTGGTCAGCAAGCGCATCCACCGTGAATTCATCCCCCGGAAGATACTCCATGACAAGAAGTTCCGGAAATTCAGCCCGCTCCCCCAGGATTGCGGTCAAATCCTCCAAGGAG
>CAVFTG010000164.1:2306-3066 GCA_963625415.1 Barnesiella intestinihominis | reverse complement strand
GATTTTGTCGGACGTGGGCTTTTCGTGATAGAAAACGTCAAACCGGGAAATGTTCCCGTCAATGATCCTGAAACCACGGCTTCCGCTTCCGCCTGTCGCCTTCACGCACACCCGCTTCTCCGGGTAGCCGAGTTCCATTATCGCGTCTTTCAGCTTCTCAATGTTCTTCACCGGACGGAAACCGGCGCAAGGCATTCCATTGTCTTTCATGTACCCAAGAAGCCGCAGCTTGTCATTGGCAATCTCCAGAGACTTCAAGTCCGAAACCGAGATTTTCGTCCCGATCTCCTCGAATCTGGACTTGTTTTTTGCCAGGGCGTTCAGCTCCACGGACATGATGGGAAGAACCACGTCCACATTCTCTTTCCGGCAGATGTCCAGCAGAGTGTCGACATAGGCCGGGTCGTCCCCGCGAGGGACGGCATAGAACACGTCGACCATCTCCAGCATGCTCGGGTCGTCGTTCATGTCCGCACCGACAAGGCGCAGCCTTCTCTCCCCATTGTCCCTGAGGCAGGCGGTCGTTCCCGGCATGAAAACGTTTCCCGCCGCCGTAATCAAAACGGTAACTTCTCTCATCGCTTTACTTTCTCGAATTCAGAAGACATAGGTGTGCAATATGTCATCATAGTTCTCTTTCCTCTTCATCAGAATCGTCCTGTCCTCTTCATCCCGGGCTATCATGGCGCAGTTCGGCGATATGAACGGAGGTTTCAGGACATTCGAATATCCGCCAACGTTACCGAACACGACATAGTCC
>CAVFTG010000164.1:0-2296 GCA_963625415.1 Barnesiella intestinihominis | reverse complement strand
CATGACATCCTGTTCCAGGCATGTGTAACCCACAAAATCTACGTTGTCGCAGTCCTTCCGCTCATCCGCGTCCGGAATTATCCTCATCGGAAGTTCCTTGAGAGTGCAGGTTTCCCCGAGATTGTGTTCGCTGCAATTCAGGACGGCAAAGTGTTTTCCTCTGATCGTCTTGACCGCGTCGACCCTCGCAATCAGATCGACGAAACGGTTCACGAGCGTCGTGCCGGGCTCCGTAATCAGAACAGGTTTCTCTTCATCGGGGAGACACGCATAATGTTCAGCCATCGCCCCGGCCACCGCGTCCGCATACTCCTCATATGTCGGGACATCACTGAATTGCGCCGCGAATTCGGGGTCCATGCTGCCGTACATGCCGCTGCCAAGGTTGACATACCGCAGGGGCGTGCTGAAAAACTCATCCGCGTATCTCAGCATCTGTGTTATCCGCGATTTCCACGCATCCAGACTGCGGCATCGGCTGATATGGCAATGCAGACCGGTGACGGTGACATTTCCGCTCCGGCTTAGAATCCCCATCGCAGTTCCAATGTCCCCGGGATCCAATCCGAAGCGCGAGACGAAAGACTGACCGACGTCCGGGTTGATTCTCAGGGCGACTTCAAATTTCCTTCCCTTGTCGGCAAGCGCCGCCTGCGCGACCCGACCGGCTTCATGAAGGTTGTCAATCTGCAGACGGCAGCCGTTCAGAAAGGCTTCTATCCCGTCCGCGCCTTTGTCCGGGCCGTTGAATATGATCTGCCTGTCCGGGAATCCGAGCCGTTTCGCGATGTGGTATTCCATTCCGGAAACGACTTCCGCATATCCGCCGAGCTGTCTTACGACCGACACGATGTACGGAGTGTAGTTCGTCTTCAGCGAATACGCAATCTGATACTTCGGATAAATCTTCCTGAACGCGTCCTCAAGGTGATGATAGTTCTCTATGAACCCCCTCTTGTCGAACACATACAGCGGAAGGCCGTATTCCTCGGACAGTTTGTCTATGGCTCCGGACTTGTACTCCATCATAATGCCGTCTCTTTGTCGAAGTTCAGCTCCAGCCGGAGAATTTCAAAAGCCTCTGCGAATTTCTTCCCGATTTCGTAACCTCTGTAACCGCATCTGCAGCGGACGCCTTCGACCCAGTTCTCCCCCGCGAATTTATTGTATTCCGATTTGTGCTCCCTCAGGGAATTCAGCTTCTTTTCCAGCATCGGCTCGATGTCCACGTAAAGATCCGGCTTGAAAGCGACATAGGATCTTCCCGACGGGGTGATGGGCTCGTAAAAGAATACGGTGTTTCGTCTTCTGGCGGCCGCGATGGTCGCGTTGCTCACGCCGGCATGCGCCTGGTGGGTGTCGAACGGGTGGTGGGTGAATATGATGTCAGGATTGTAAGCCGTGATGCACACGTCAATCGCGTTCACGACGTCCGAACGCCAGGGTATGTCCTTTGTCGGGAAATCCAGAATTTCAATGTCCTCTATCCCAAGGACATGAAGGGCGTTCGTGCCCTCCTCCACCGCCACGGAATCTTCCCTCTGCACGATTCCGTCTATGTTGGTGTATCCGGACTTGCTCATGATGAGCACCTTGACCTGATGGCCGTTCTCAATCGCCTTGGCGAGCGTACCGCCACAGGCGATTTCAATGTCATCGAGATGTGCTCCGACCGCTAAGATTTTCATATGTTTGTTGTTTTGTAATGATTGATTGCTGTCCCGTTCTCCTCATTCACCGGCTATACGAAAGGCTTGATTCCTCTTATTTTCATCACGACGGAAACTATTTTTGAGGTTCCCGACCCCAAAGCGAACACCTGCATCCTCGCAAGAACATTTCTCAGGAAGCGTTCAATACCCCCCCCCACTGTATGCCCGCAGAGTCGCGCCCTGGATGCCTTCAAAATAAGGGTAACGCTCGAAGCTTCCTATTTGCATGTCCGCGTCAATCAGGCGTTGGTAGAACGCAATCTCGATGTCCCTGATTTTGGTTTCGTCGCATTCTTCGTAAACGGAATCAATCCATTTCAGATAGTCAGACTTGTCGGCCTTGAATATGTTTGTCAGACACCACCCCAACCCGGTGTAACAAATGAATTCGTTCCGGTATTTGTCTCTCGTCCTGACAATGTCATGGGAGTTCTTCAGGAATATGCGCCCGGTTATTTTATAGAATGAGTCGTGCGGTTTCAAAAGTTCGGACTTTTCCAAGGCTTCATGAATCAGGAACGCATCTCCGAACGATTTTCCTTTTTTCATGACCTGCCCTGCGCAAATCGTCCCCTGTATGAACT
>CAVFTG010000163.1:3199-3590 GCA_963625415.1 Barnesiella intestinihominis | reverse complement strand
AGTTTCTGATCCGCGTCGAAGCGGATGGACTGAATTCTAATCTCCATAGTCACCTCCTTCTTTGTTCTCTTTTCCGAGAACTGATTTTGCCCTTGGATGGGCTGATTTATAAACCTGTTTCAGTTTCGCAACGGAGTTGTGGGTGTAAATCTGCGTGGTCGCCAGCGAGGCGTGCCCGAGCATTTCCTTGATGGAATTGAGTTCGGTCCCCCCGTCGAGAAGTTCCGTCGCGAGCGTGTGTCTGAGGACATGCGGCGAACGCCGTCCGGTCACTCCGGAAATCTCCGCGAAATCGCCTTTCACAATCCTGTCGACAAGCACCGGGTAAATCCGCGCCCCGCTCCACGTCACGAACATCGCGTCCCCCGCATCTCTCTTCCCTCCCGCCATT
>CAVFTG010000163.1:0-3189 GCA_963625415.1 Barnesiella intestinihominis | reverse complement strand
TTTCCATGGATTCGCGCCACTTTACGTGACATGTCAATGTCTCCGACATTCATCCCCACAAGCTCCCCCCGTCGTATTCCGAGATTCATAAGTGTCGAGATGACAACGCGTCCGAGCCTTTTTTCGTAGAGTCCCCTCGCCTGATTGAGAGCCGCCGCGTCACCGCCGGCGGAGAGCGCGTAGGCCGCACGGAACGATTCGAGAAATTCCGCCGAGGCGTAGAGGTCGGTGGCGGCGAGATAGGATGACATCGCGTCCTCCCTGTAGAATTCGGGCAGTCTCTTGGGAATCTTCGGCCGGCGGACGGTTCTGACCGGATTGGACTTGAGGTCTCCGATGCGGACAAGCCAGGTGCAGAAACTGCTCAGAACACTCATGTGCAAGTTCGCGGTTTTTGACGACAGTCCCTCTGAATCAATGATATGAACCTCGTAATTTCGAATATCGGTCGAAGTTACCGTGTCCGCGTCGCCGACAAATTCCGCGAATCGCCCGAGTATGTCCGAGTATATCTCGCAGGTGCGGGCGGAAAATCTCCGCACTCCGGAAATATGAATCCGGAACGCCTCGATCCAGCCTTCAAGTTTTGTCCGTTTTTCCGCCATGACAGATTCTTTCAGGCGACAGGTGTCAGACCCATCTCGGCGGCCTTCCGACGCATGAGCGCATCTGCGGCATCAAATTCGTTGGGAATCACGCCGTCCAGTATGGCGTTCTTCACATATTCCTTGAGAATGCCTATCGTGCTGCAAGGAGGGATTCCGAATACCTGCATCACATACTCTCCGTTGATCGGGTTCTTGAAATTGCGCACGGCATCCTTCGCCTCCACCTCCACAAGCTTGCGGCTCACGAGTTCGAAATTGGCGTGGAGCCGCTCGACTTTGCGCAGGTTCTTGGAAGTGATATCCCCGTGGCAGAGTATCATCAGGTCGTCGATGTCATCACCTGCCTCGAACAGGAGCCTTCTGACGGCTGAATCCGTAACCTCCTCCGTCACAAGGGCTATTGGGCGCAGATGCAGCTCCACGAGTTTCCGGACATATTCCATCTTCTCGTTCATCGGCATCTTCAGCGCCTTGAAAATCCTGGGTATCATCCTTCCCCCCACCACCTCATGACCATGGAAAGTCCAGCCGGCCGCCGGGTCGAACCTTTTGGTCGCGGCCTTGCCCACATCGTGAAGAAGCGCCGCCCAACGCAGCCACACGTTCGGTTCAGTGCGGGGCTGAACAACAGTTCCGCCGTTTCCGTCGGGAAGATAGTCCTTGAGACTCCCCCGTGCAATCGCTTCGGTCTCAAGCGCCGCGACATTGTCCACGACCTGGAGGGAGTGGGCGAAATTGTCCTTATGGCCGTGACCTTCAACGGATTCCACACCCTTGAGCGCCGTGAGCTGCGGAAGAATCATCTCCAGCAGTCCCGTCTCGTCCAGCAGGCGGAATCCCATGGACGGATTCGCCGTCACGAGAATCTTGTCAAGTTCATCGACAATCCGCTCCTTGGACAGAATTTCAAGCCGTTCCCGGTTGCGCCGTATGGATTCGAGGGATTCCGGCACTATGGTGAACTTTCTCTCAGGAGTGGAGAGCTTCGTCGCGAAACGGATTGCCCGGATCATGCGCAGAGGATCGTCGCTGTAGGTCGTGTCCGGGTCGAGCGGGGTCCGGATTATGCCGTCGGCAAGGTCCCGTATGCCTCCGAACGGATCGATGAGCGCGCCGAAGTCCTCTTTCCGGAGGCTGAAGGCCATGGCGTTTATGGTGAAATCCCGGCGGAGCTGGTCTTCGCGGATCGTGCCGTCCTCGACTATCGGTTTGCGTGATTCACGCCTGTAGCTTTCTTTCCTCGCCCCCACGAATTCGACCTCGATGCCGTGATATTTCAGCATCGCCGTCCCGAAGTTCTTGAAGACGGTGACATGGATTCCGGCGGATTCTTTTTTGCAACATTTCTGGTTGTCGCCTGAACGTCTATGTTTCCCGATGTATTCTGCAACATTCCGGGCAAGTTCAATCCCGCTGCCCTCCACAACGATGTCAATATCCTTGTTCGGCCGGTGAAGGAAGCAGTCCCGCACATAGCCGCCTATCACGAACGCCCTCACGCCCATTTTCTCCGCGACTTCAGACACGATTCTGAAGATTTCGTGATTAAGAAAGTCCTTGTATTCCCCCATATTCATATATCACTATACCACTCCATTTTTTTCTTCACCCGTTTCCTCTTCACCTTTTTTCTCTTCCCTCATCCGCTCCCGCTCCAATTTTCTCCGCGCACAAGGATTCCACGACCGGTCACTCCCCGCACATCGTATCATAGCCCGGATAATCCGTCATCCGCACCATTCCTCCTTTCCCGTCAAAGGCGATGCCCACGGTCTTCTTCCCGTTGGTCATGAACACATATCTGACGGACAGAATCATGTTGTACCTCGCGACCTGCATAAGCACGTCCCCGGTAAGTTCCACATCCGGCCGTTTGCATTCCACGACCGCCAGAGGCTTCGCATCCCTGCCCCAGACGACGATGTCCGCCCGCAGACTCTTATCCCCAAGCGAAAACCCGACTTCCGACATCATCATGTGCTCCGGAACGCCCATCACCCCTTTCAGCACCGCATCGATGAACCACTGCCGCACGCCCTCCTCCGGAGTCAGCGCCACGGTCTTTCTCCTCAGCGGATCCCATATTTCGTTCGTCTTCATGCCGATTCCAGAATGCCGGTTGCAGATTTCAGCGGGCAAATTTACGGCAAAAATCCTGACTTATTACAAAATATGAGTAAAAAGGATTACTGCATGCTGATTCAGTGAGCGTAAAAAAAATAACATGTAAAGATTTGTGTTGAGATGTCGGGGTCAAAAATCGATGAGACTGTACGGACGGAGGTTCATTTCGTAGCCGCCGGTCAGGACGGCCCCGTTGGAGAAGACGATGTCGCCGGCTGTGACAGTTCCGACCGCGTCCGCGCCTCCGGTCATAGTGATGTCTCCGGAGTGGACGATGACATCCGCCTCGGGAAGATTCTTAAGACGGCGGTGACAGCCGTGCGTGTCCGATATGTGCAGGATTCTCATATAAACACTCCCGTTCTATACAGTTTCCCCAAAGCCATCAATCAGATCGGGGTACAGGAGCGCCGAAAGTGTTCTTCAAGTACTTCTACGTGAACACCGCCACCGGCGA
>CAVFTG010000162.1:0-3732 GCA_963625415.1 Barnesiella intestinihominis | reverse complement strand
GGTAAAAGACGAATAAAAGCGGATTGCTGCGTTATGCGTCTTGTCAAAATCCTCACAACCATAAGGTTGCTGCGGTTTTGACTTCACCGCAAGCCTTGCACTCCATCTTTTATTCGCCTTTTACCGCCAGGTGTATAAACAAAGACAATAAAAGCGGATTGCTGCGTTATGCGTCTTGTCAAAATCCTCACAACCATAAGGTTGCTGCGGTTTTGACTTCACCGCAAGCCTTGCACTCCATCTTTTATTCGCCTTTTACCGCCAAGATAAATAGGGGTACTTGAAGAAGTAAACGACTTCAGGTTGAGATCATACCCATTGAACCTGACGCGGTCAATACCGCCGTAGGGAATGTACATAATCTCATCGCGGACAGGGTGGGGAATTGGTGAGGCTGAATCAATGACGCTGAATCCATATTTCCGGAACCTATGGTCCGACCCCTCGTATAGTATTAATAATTAATTGCTTTATGCGAGGTATTTTTGTTTCTATGGCGCTCTGCGCCCTTTGTGCGGCAGGGGAATCATCCGCCGCATCGTTCCGGAGACCGGACAGTTCTGAAACCGTTTCCATTGATGTCTCGCCCTCATCGCCCAGAGGTCCGGAAATCCCTGAAAAGACGGCCTCAGTGGACGGGGACGGAAACAGAGTCGAAAAAATTGACAGCGTGGTGGTTGTCGCCTCACGTGCCGGAGTGAACACCCCGGTGACCTACACGATGGTCGGAAAGGATGAACTTGTCCGGACCAATCCCGTCAACTCACTCCCGATGAACCTCAGCCTCCAGCCGTCCGTGATTTCCACTAACGAGGGCGGGACAGGACTCGGCTATTCGAAAATGACCGTCAGGGGCAGCAAGGGTTCGCAGATCAATGTCACTCTCAACGGCATAACCCTCAATGACGCTGAATCTCAGGAAGTTTTCTGGGTGAACATCCCGTCGCTCTCCACTCTCCTCTCCTCGGTGCAGCTCCAGCGCGGACTCGGCACTTCGGCGAACGGTGCGGGAGCATTCGGTGCGAGCGTGAATATGAGCACGGCGTCTGTGGGCACGCATCCTTTCGCGGCTACGGATTTCGGCTGCGGTTCCTATGACACATTCACTTCTGCGGTCGCCGCCGGTACGGGTCTCACCAAGTCGGGGGTGTATTTCAACGCCGCATATTCCCGGAACTTCACGGACGGATACATACGCAACGCAAAGGCGGACGTGCAGTCGGCTATGGCGGTTCTTGGATGGATGAATGAGCGCAACTCCCTGAAACTTACATGGCTTATGGGAAAACAGTGCACGGGCATCACATGGAACGGCATAGACCTCGCCACCTACGCCCGCGACCGCCGCTACAACAGCGCCGGCGAATACCATGAATACAAACGGAATTCCGACGGGAGCTATGTTCTTGATTCCGAGGGCAAGAAGGCCGTAAACTCCACGCATTACTACGACAACGAGACGGACAATTACACCCAGCACCACCTCCAGCTGAACTACACGCACCAGTTCGCGAACTCCCTGAACTGGAGCACGACTTTCAACTTCACAAAGGGAGACGGCTGGTACGACCAGTACAAGACGGACAAGAAATTCAAGAAATACGGTCTCTCCGCATACGCCCCGGCAGGTTTCTCCACATCGGACTTCATCATCAACAAGTGCATGGACAACAGTTACTTCGTCCTCAAGAGCGACCTCGGCTGGAAGTCCGGACTGCTCGACATCGTGGGGGGACTCAGCTGGTCGCGCTACGACGGCGGGCATTTCGGGAAGGTGCTCTGGAGCGACGTGCTCGGAACGGACTGGCAGGCCGCGGACGGGATGACCTACGAAAAGTTCAACGCGAACAAGCTCTGGTACTGCAACAGTGCGCTCAAGCAGGAGTACAATGCATACATCCGTGGCGAGTACAATCCTCTCGACTGGTTCACTGCCTATGTCGACCTTCAGCTGCGTGACGTGGACCTGAAGATGTGGGGCGCAGGCGATGAGGCGGGTGTCGATATGGCCTACGGCAACAACTGGCTGTTCTTCAATCCCCGCGCCGGCGTGACCTTCCACCGGGGCGGGCATCGTGCCTACATCTCTGCGGCACAGGGACATCGCGAACCGGGCCGCCCGGACATCAAGGAAAACATCGAGGCCGGCAGCAACACGGGCGTGCGTCCGGAGGAGATGGTCGACGTGGAGTTCGGATATGAGTGGACTTCGCCGAAATTCACAGCCGGAGCGAACTTCTATTTTATGGAGTACCGGGATATGCTGCTCGAAACCGGCCGTCTTTCCGACACCGGCTACCCAATCAAGGACAATGCCGGCCGCGCCTTCCGTCGGGGAGCGGAGATTTCCGCCGCATACGACGGTCTCAAATGGTTCTCCGTTTCCGGAAACCTCACTCTGAGCCTGAACAGGGTTCTGGATTACAGGGAGTCTTTCCAGCTTTATGACGACAAGGACGAGGCGGTGTATGATGCTGACTCTAAGCCGGTTCAGAAAACGGTCGAGTTCGGGAACACGACTATGCTGATGTCCCCGTCAATCATCGGAATGCTGCGCATCGGATTCCGGCCGTTTGCGACCGTCTGTCATAACTCCTTGAAAACCACGGCGCTTTTCATTGACGGGAAATATGTCGGCAAACAATATGTGGACAACACCGGGAACGACAGCCGCTCGATTCCCGGCTATTTCGTCACGAACCTCGCCCTCACCCACGAGTTCTCCCTCGGCGGAAGGCATGGGTCTGCATTCGCGCACGGCGGCGCAATCAGGCTCGGGCTGTATGTGAACAATCTGCTGAACAACATGTACTATGTAGACGGTACGGTCTGGTACAAGGGAATCAAGGCGGACGGCACGCAGCTCAGCGGCATCGGAATTTTTCCGCAGGCTCCGGCGAACTTCATGGGCAAGATCTCCTTTGCCTTTTAGCGCTTTTTTTGGGTAATTTTTATTACTTTTGCAGTTCCGTCTTCCGGCGGGACTGTTTTTTTTGAAAAATCACATAATCATGACGGAAAAATATCTCGAAATCGCATCGAAATTTGACCTGA
The DNA here is from genome assembly GCA_963625415.1 of Barnesiella intestinihominis. GTDB lineage: Bacteria > Bacteroidota > Bacteroidia > Bacteroidales > UBA932 > Cryptobacteroides. The sequence goes on along the minus strand of CAVFTG010000162.1, from coordinate 678 downwards.
AAGGGCAGATTCGTGAAATCAAGCCCCTCGGAGAGGGATTCATCAATGACACGCTCATCGTCCGGACTTTCGGTGACGACCCCGATTACATTCTTCAGCGGAAAAACAAATCAGTGTTTCCCGACGTTCCGGGGATGATGGAAAACATATGGAAAGTCACGGAACACATCAAGAAGAAAGTCGCCGACCCGATGCGCGAGACGCTTACGGTCGTCCCGGCGAAAGACGGAAAGCTGTACTATGAGGACTGCGACGGAGAGTTCTGGGCAGTGTGCGTGTTCATCGGCGACACTCTGTCTTACACTCAGGCGGACACTCCGGAACTCGCCTATCAGGGCGGCAAGGGCATCGGACGCTTTCAGGCGCTGCTCGCGGACTTCCACGAACCGCTTGTCGAGGTGATAAAGGGATTTCACAACATGCGCTGGCGTTTCCGCCAATGGGACGAGTCGGTTGCGCGTGATGCTGCGGGGAGGGTCGCGCAGTGCGGTGAGGAGATTGAATGGATCGAGTCACGCCGAAAGGAGATGCTCGACTTCGCGCAGCTCGTCGAAAACGGAATAATCCCGTGCCGCGTCACCCATAACGACACGAAAATCAGCAATATCCTCTTCGACGCCAAGACCCGTGAGGTTCTCTGCGCCATCGACCTTGACACGGTGATGTCCGCCACTGTTC
>CAVFTG010000161.1:0-3735 GCA_963625415.1 Barnesiella intestinihominis | reverse complement strand
TTGCGCACGCGGGTGAAGTCTCCCGTGCCGTAATTGTAGCTCTGCACCGGCTGCGCGGCCATGGCTACGGCATCATAGACCATAAAGAGGATGGGCATCAGGTAGCAGACCACGCTGAACGCCGCCACGGCGGTGTCCCCTCCGAGACGCACGAATATGTTGTTCCCCACAATTATCATCAGAGCCACGGCGAACTGGGCGAACATCGTCGAGAAGCCCAATTTGCACATATATCCGCAGTTGCGCAGGGTGTGCATCCACGCCCGGAGCGTGCTGACCTTGAATGTGGCGAAGCGCAGCTCGTGTCTGCGGTTGAACAGGTAGGATACCAGAAAAACTGCGCCGACCACCATTGACAGTCCGGTGGCGAGAGCCGCGCCGTGCAGCCCCCAGCCGAACGGGAAGATGAAGAGGTAGTCAAGCAGGATGTTCAGCAGAGCGCCGATTATGCTGCCCGTCATCGCGTATTTGGGGCTTCCGTCCAGACGGATGAAGAATGAGGAGCTGAGTATCACTCCGTTGACGCACATGAACGGAGCGAAGGTCAGCAGATAGTCCCGGGCGTAGGGCAGCATCGTGTCAGAGCAGCCGAACAGCCTGAGGACAGGCTCCGGCCATATCAGGAGCACGGTGCTGAGAAGGATGAGTGTCACGGCGGAAGCCCCCACGGACTGTGTGGTCACGATGCGTGCCGTGCGCTCATTTCCCTTTGAAAGGTGTATGGAAGCGACCACCGAGCCGCCCATTCCGAGCATCAGCGCGATGCCGCCGGAAATCGTGAAGAGCGGAGCCGCGATGTTCACCGCCGCAAGGGCGAGCGACCCGATTCCGCGCCCGACGAAAATGCCGTCGGTGACGTTCAGAACCATCGAGAACACCATTCCGAACAGTGTCGGATAGAAAAGTCTGTTGAACAGCATTCGGACATTGTCTTTTCCAAAATCGATGTTGTCTTTCAACTGTTTCATACTCTCTTTCTGCTTTTACTAAATCTTTGAACTACAACAAAATAATAATCCAGCCTCTGACCGTCCGCCAAAGGGGGCGGCAAAGGTAGGACTTTACTTCCGGAATAACAAACTTGGATGCGGATTGACGCTTGCTTTACGCTCTACAGTCAGGAACCGGCGATGAAACCGCCAACTGAGGAAACAAAATCCGGCCAATTGAGGAAACGAAATTTGGCCAACTGAGAAAATACAAAAATAAATACATGTCTTTGCGGCTGAAAACCAAAGAGTTGAAAGGGGATATGGAATATAAGAGCAGAATATAGTCGATAAAACCGTCGGTTTGGAAAAAGTCGTCCTTAAAAGCGTGGGATTCCACAAAAAGTCGAACTGAAAATGCAGTGACAAAATCTGTTCTTAACGGCAGCAAAGATAGTGCTTTACGATTTTATTTACAAGTTTTGACCGCTGTTTTCGTGGCATTTCAATCGGTGTTTTCGTGCTGAAATCCCAGCTCGGTGAGGATGCGGTCGAGGTGGGCGTAGCGGTCGAGGGTGAGGAGAATGTAGCGGATGTCCACGCAGACGCATTTGTTGTAGCCCAGGGTGTAGGATGCGTCGCTGGCGAGGGATTCCTTGTTGCCGTCGAAGGCGAGCCCTATGAGTTCGCCGCGGGCGTTGAGGACCGGTGAACCGGAGTTGCCGCCCGTTATGTCACAGTCGTTTATGAAGTTCACGGGGAATTTGCCGAGGTCTCCGCCTTTAAGAAGCTTTTTCCAGTCGTCCTTGAGACAGAAGTCATGGACGGACGGGTCGTGCTTTTCGAGAACCCCGGCCACAGTGCTCCGCCAGCCGCAGCGGACGGCATCGTGCGGGCACAGGCCTCCGACCGTGCCGTAGGTGATGCGCATCGTCGAGTTTGCGTTCGGATAGACAGGCTCGCCCTTGTCGAGGCGCATTTCGTAGAGCATATGTGTATATTCCCGGTCGAGCGCACTGATGTCCGGGCGGCCTTCGAGAGCCTTCATCCTGTCGTTGAACACCGTGACTTTCACATCCTGAAGGAAACGGAACAGCGGGTCGTCTGAGAATCCGTCAGAAGCGGACGGCAGCCCCTTCGTGAGGCGGCTTCCGTTCCAGATCGAATCTGCCAGCGCGGCATAGTCCACCTCCACTGTGGAACTGTCCGTAAAATGTTCCACAATCTCTTTCTGAAAGTCTGACCAGTATTCCCGATCCACATTGCGCAGGAACATCTCCGCCGAAAACGCGAAAAGTTCTTTCTCCACCCTGAGGTCTATTTCCCTGTAAACCGGAATGACAGATTTCACCCCGTTGCGCGAGTTCTTCAGTCGAGCCGTAATCAGCGACATCCTGCTGCCGCGCACGAGAGTCTCGCGGAACCATGTGCGGTTACGTTCCACATCCTCCACGGCCTTGTATTTTGTACCGAGCGCCTCCAGAAGACCGCCCCACTTCGCCGTCCGCTCCGGGGAAGCCGCAATCCACTCCGCCAGTTCAGCCTCCTGTGCCCGCTTGTCGGCCACGACATTGAACCTGTTGTAGCACAGCACCTCCCCCTCGTTCAGCTCCTGCACATTGCTCAGGGAGAAGTACCAGTTGGAGTACTTCAGCCGCACTTCCGGGTCGGCATCCATCCACTTGCGGGCAATCTCCATCTGCCCTCCGCGCACCGCGTTCGACACCGGGAGCGTCACATCCTTCTGTTCCGCCAGCTTGAACGAACTTGACCAGCGGTCTGTCCGCCCCGGGAATCCTATCACCATATTGAAGTCTCCCGGCTTATATCCCTTCGTCGAGATTTTCAGCTTCCGCGCAGGTTTCAGAGGCACGTTCCCGTCAGAATGCGCCGCAGGCTTTCCGTCCGCCCCGGCATAGACCCGGTACATCGCGAAATCGCATTTGTGCTGAGGCCATTCCCAGTTGTCAGTGTCCCCTCCGAAAGCCGCAATCGAAACGGGAGGAGCGGCCACGAGACGGATGTCGTCATAGACCAGATACAGAGCCATATAATATTTCTCCCCCGCCCACATCGAAGCGAGACTCGCCTCGTATTCCGGATAGTCCCGATTGTATCTTTTCTCGACCTCCCAGCTTATCTTCCTCATTCCGAAGGCCTTGCCTTCCGATCGGAACTTCTCCTCAAGCGCCTCGACCTCCTCCGTGACGTCGATGACTTTTTTCAGAAAATAGACTTTCTTTCCGGGAATATATCTTTCGTCCCCGCTTCTGAGTGCCCAGAAACCGTCTTCAAGATAATTCCGCTGCGGAGTGCTGATGCTGTGTACATCCGCGTAGGCGCAGTGATGGTTCGTAATCAGCAGCCCCTCGTCCGAGATTATGCTTCCCGTGCACGCGAAATCCAGAGCCACCACGGCATCGCTCAGCGTCGTCCCCTTCGCGTCCGCGTCATAAATCTCCCTCGCCCCGAGTTTCAGCCCCCGGGCTTTCATATTCTTCTCCAGAGCCCTGTCAATCGCGTTTATCATCCACATCCCCTCATCCGCCGACGCAGTCAGCGCCGAAGAAACCATAACCGCCAGAACCAAGATTATCCGTTTCATTGTCATCATACCATCAAAGTCTCATTATTACAGCAGTTTGCATTACCATCTCATCAAAGTTAATAATTTTATTAGGTTTAGCTAATAATTTTATTAGGCAAAGTGAATAATTCAAGTTCCGAAAGTGCGGAAATGAAAACGGGACGGCGACTAAAAAGACCTTAAATCGGAGCGTAGCGACCCAAGGGGTCTGGGGAATAC
>CAVFTG010000160.1:0-3758 GCA_963625415.1 Barnesiella intestinihominis | reverse complement strand
GCGACTACGGGAAATTTCGAACTTGTCTGCACCCGTGGTTCGAAGCAGGTGGCTGCGGTGGTCAACTCTCCGGAGATTAACGATGTCACGTCAATTTCCGAACTTAGAAATAGGATGACCGACATCTCGGACAACGCGGCGAAATCTCTCCTGATGTACGGGCAGAAGTGGGTGACGGTCGATGCCGCGTCCGTCACGGCGACTTTGGAAGTCAAACGGTTTGCGGCCAAGGTGGTGATTCAGAAGATTACCAACAATATATCCCTCGCCCAGTATAAGTCCTCTCCGATTACAATCAAGGGGATATATCTGATCAACGTGGTTTCAGGCATGCCGTTTTCGGGAACAGACAAACCTACGGTGTGGAGCAACAAGCAGAAGAACGATTCAAAGTCGGACTGTCTCTATTGTGAGAAGCCGTCCTCGCTCACCATCAGCTCCGGTTCTTCCGATTCTCGGGGGCATTATTTCTACTGCTATCCCAACCCTACCGAAGAGGACAGCACTGACACCACATGGTCGCCGAGACATACGAGGCTTGTGGTCGAGACAATCATAAACAAGGACACTTTCTATTATCCGATAACCCTTCCGGTGGTGGCCGCGAATACGATTTACACAATCGGAGAGCTTACAATAACGCGGCCGGGAACCGTCAAGCCGGATGTGATCGATGTCGCCGGCAACGCGGCATTCACCATCAGCATCACTCCATGGAACAATGAGACCGTTGATTCGGTGACGATATAACCCCTTGTGTTGCCATGAGGAAGATTCTGCTTATTCTGTCGATGTCCGCAGCCGTTCTGGCATCCTGCTCGATCAAGGAGAACCGGCGGGGGTGTCCGTGTCTGCTCAGGCTGGATTTCAGCTCCGTCACTGAAAGCGTCCGGAGCGGAAAGATGCTGCTTTCCGTAATCTCGGATGACGGTTTCGCGCTGTCGGACACTCTGGACATGACCGCAGTCGGGGAGACTCTGGAACTTCGCGTCCCGAGGACGGGGGTGCGGGTGAACCTGTGGTCCGAAGAGGCCGGGGATTTCATCGGGGCGGACGGACTCGTGATACCGTTGGGGGAAGACTGCCCGAGCGTGAGAATGTTTTCCTCATTTGTGGACACGGATTGCGAGACCTGTACTGAAGAAGTCATCGCACATAAGAATTTCTGCCGTCTGACCATTGTGACGGACGATGAACCGGACGGCGGAGATGACGCATTCTCTTTCGGCGTGTACGGGGGCGTGAACGGCTACGACATCGCCGGCAGTCCGAGAAGCGGGGAGTTCTGCCACTATCTCTCATGGCGGGCTGACGGCTCCGGAGAGATGTCCCGCGTCGTGACGCTGCCGCGTCAGACTGATTCGTCCCTGAAGCTGGACATCTGTGAGGATGCCGAGGTGCTGAAGACATTCGCGCTTGGCAACTACATAAGCCGGAGCGGCTACGATTGGACGGAGCCGGATCTGAAGGATCTGACGGTCAGGATTGACTATGCAAGCACCCGAATCGTGATTTCCGTCGGGGCGTGGGAGTCCAGTTATGACGTTGACATCGAGTTTTAGAAACTTCCGGACCGCCGTCGGGGGATTCCTTCGTGAGAGTCTTTTCATGAGCCTCGTTTCACGAGAGTCTTTTCATGGGCCTCGTTTCACGAGATAGAGAAAAATCCGGCGGATGTGTTAGGAATTTGAAAAGTTTTTGTAACTTTGCACTCCATTCTGAGCGCGGGTGGCGAAATTGGTAGACGCGCTACTCTCAGAAGGTAGTGCCAGCGATGGCGTGCCAGTTCGACTCTGGTCTCGCGCACGTGGGAGGGGATGGCTGAAAAGATTTTCGGCCGTCCCCTTTTTTCGTGATTTCCGCCTCGCCCGCTCCGCGCTCAATCCGAGCTTGTCCCGTACTCAATCCGTACTTGCTCCGTACTCAATAAATTGTCATACATTCCCTTTGTATGCAATTTTTTTATACCTTTGCAGCCCGAAAAATCATGTCAGTAAAGAATATTATGGATATCAGGAACATCGCAATCATCGCCCATGTCGACCACGGCAAGACTACGCTCGTGGACAGGATGATTTATCAGGCGAATCTGGTCAGGGGAAAGGAAAATCTCGAAGAACTGATTCTCGACAACAACGACCTCGAAAGGGAAAGGGGCATCACAATTCTCGCGAAGAATGTGTCCGTGATCTACAAAGGGGTGAAAATCAATATTATAGACACTCCGGGGCATAGTGACTTCGGGGGAGAGGTGGAGCGCGTGCTCAACATGGCTGACGGCGTGCTGCTGCTTGTCGACGCGTTCGAAGGCTGTATGCCGCAGACCCGTTTCGTGCTCCAGAAGGCCATAGAGATGGGCAAGAAGCCTGTAGTCGTGGTCAACAAGGTCGACAAACTGAACTGCCGTCCGGAAGAGGTGCAGGAGGAGGTCTTCGACCTGATGTGCACCCTCAACGCAACGGATGACCAGCTTGACTTCAAGACGGTTTACGGAAGCGCGAAGCAGGGCTGGATGTCGTATGACTGGAAGCAGCCGACCTCCGACATCACCCCGCTGCTCGACACCATCCTTGAGGCCGTGCCGGCTCCGGAAGTCAGGGAAGGCACGCCCCAGATGCTGATTTCCTCGCTCGAATATTCTCCCTATGTGGGAAGAATCGCCATCGGAAGGGTGACCCGGGGTGAGCTCAAGGCCGGGATGAACATAAGCCTCTGCAAGAGGTACGACATAATCCAGAAACAGAGAATCAAGGATCTGATGATATTCTCCGGTCTCGGCAAGACCAAGGTCGAGAGCGTGCAGTGCGGTGACATCTGCGCCGTGGTCGGAATTGACGGCTTCGAAATCGGGGACACGATTGCCGACTTCGAGCATCCGGAGCCGCTTCCGCCGATAGCCGTCGATGAACCTACGATGAGCATGCTCTTCTGCATCAACAATTCCCCGTTCTTCGGCCGCGAGGGCAAGTTCGTGACTTCCCGCCATCTGAAAGAGCGTCTGGAGAAGGAGCTTGAGAAGAATCTCGCCCTGCGCGTGAAGCCGGGTCCGAACGCGGACTCTTTCATAGTCTATGGCCGTGGGGTGCTGCATCTTTCCGTGCTCATCGAGACCATGCGCCGCGAGGGCTTCGAACTTCAGGTCGGACAGCCGAAGGTGCTGGACAAGACCATCAACGGGCAGCGCTGCGAGCCGATAGAGAACCTCACCATCGATGTTCCGGAGGAGTTCGTCGGCAAGGCGATAGAGATTTCGACCCGCCGCAAGGCCGCGCTCATCCATATGGAGAACCGAGGAGACCGCACCCATCTCGAGTTCGACATTCCGGCGAGGGGTCTGATGGGACTCCGCAGCAACCTGCTCACGGCGACTCAGGGCGAGGCGGTCGTCGCCCACCGTTTCAAGGATTACGAACCGTACAAGGGCGACATAGAGCGCAGGACCAACGGTTCCCTCGTTTCGCTTGAGACCGGTGTTTCGGTTGCGTATTCGATGGACAAGCTTCAGGACAGAGGCCGATTCTTCATCGACCCGGGCGTGGAGATTTATGCCGGCCAGGTGGTGGGCGAGCACACCCGCGAGAGGGATTTGAACATAAACATCTGCAAGACAAAGAAACTCACGAACATGCGTGCCTCCGGAAGCGACGACAAGGTGATGCTTCCGCCGCCGATTGTCTTCTCTCTGGAGGAGGCGCTTGAATATATTCAGGAGGACGAACTTGTTGAGGTTACACCTAAATCAATGAGACTCAGAAAGA
>CAVFTG010000159.1:0-3776 GCA_963625415.1 Barnesiella intestinihominis | reverse complement strand
AGTGCCTTTTATGAAGACGTCTGTCGATAAGTCTCGCGCTTGTTCACAGGTTATCGTCAACTTTTATATCGGCGAGGGTGTAGCCGAATTCGGCGATGATTTTCTCAAGATTCTCCTTGAGTTCAGGTTCGACGTCCAGTCGCTTTGAAATAGTCTTCACGCCGTGGAGAATCGTCGCGTGCTTCTTCTCGAACTTGTCGGCAATCTCACCGAGACTCTTCGCGGAAAGCTTTCGCGCGATGTACATGGCGAGTTGGCGTGGCGTGACGAGCGAGGCCGTGCGCTCCGGAGAGAGAATCTGCGCGAGCGAAACGTCGTAATGCAGCGCGACGGCCTTCTGTATTTCCTCAATTGTGATGTTTTTCTGCGCCTTTTCCTTCTCGATGAAGTCCCGTAGGAGGTGTGAAAGCACGTCTTCGGTCAGGTCGATTGAGGAGTCGAGTTTCATCATCACGCTTACTTTCGCGAGCGCACCTTCCATCGCCCGCACATGGCTCTTGATATTCTGCGCGATGAATTTCAGCGTGTCATCTGGAATTTGCGGGGTGATGGATTCCGCCTTCTTTCTGAGAATAGCAAGGCGCGTCTCATAGCTCGGCAACTCGATTTCCTGCACCATACCTCCCTCAAAGCGCGAAATCAGCCGTTCCTCAATGGATGGCAGATTTTTCGGCGCGACATCGGAGGTCATGACAATCTGCTTTTCCTTGCTCGTCAGCGCATTGAAGGTGTTGAAGAACTCCTCCTGACACTGCTTTCCCTTCTGGAAAAACTGAACGTCATCGACCAAGAGAACATCTATCTTACGATATTTTTCACGGAATTGATGAATTTCACCACTTTGAAGAGATGAAACATATTCGTTTAGGAACTCCTCTGCCGTCAGGTAGCAGATGGCCTTCGACGGCTCCCTCTTGAGAATGGCATTGCCGATGGACTGCATCAGGTGGGTTTTGCCAAGCCCCGTGCCTCCGTGGATGAAGAGCGGATTATATCCCTTCTTTCCCGGATGTTCCGCAACGCCCTTCGCGGCGGCATAGGCCCAACTGTTTGAGGGCCCCGTCACAAACTCCTCAAACGTGTATTCCTCGGTCAGCGGCATCGTTGAAACGAATGTGGATGCTGACGAAGTCGTTTGCGCGGCGGATTCGCGCCGAACCTTTTGGTTCTGGATGGTCGGAATGACGATGTGCTTTGTGCTTTCGTTTTCATCGACGAGAAACGAAAGTTCGATTTCCTTCGGAGCCCCCACCAGACCAAGCGCATTAAGGAGAGAGTCGTGGTAGCGGTTTGAGAGCATTTCCGCCGCGAACGAGTTGCCGACGTAGAGTTTGAGGGAGTTGGCGTCCTTATCCTGAATAACGGACGTAATTAAGTCGAAGTGATGCTCCGCCTGACGTTTTTCCTCGGGTGTGCGAAGAGTCAGAAGGTAAACGGTCTTCGCCCGTTCCCACAGCGTGTTTGAAATCGGTTCTTCGTTCATCTCTTTATTTTTTTATCAAGACTCTTCTTTCTTCAATTGCCAGTAATATACCATATTCGACGCGGCAGATGTGAAAGAAGAAATGTTCATATGTATTCAGGTTATGAACATAAAATGTAGATAACTCAGACATGTCCGCGCTTGATGATGATGGAGAGGATGGAGATGTCGGCTGGGTTGACCCCCGGTATCCGTGCCGCCTGGGCAAGCGTTTCGGGACGGTACTTCTTCAGTTTTTCACGGCTCTCATAACGAACAGCCGTGCACTGGTCATAGTCCAACCACTGTGGAATTGCTATTTTTTCGTCATTTTTTGCCTTTTCTGCAGTCTTACGCTCCTGCTCGATGTAAGGTGCATAGTGAATAATAATTTCTCTCTCACGTGCAACAAGTTCATCTGGACACGTCTCGAAGTGTGGAATCTTCGTGTTTGCGGAGGGTGGTGTTGAGAGATAGTTTATAATTTGCCGCGTTTCGCGGCGGAACTCGTCCGTGCGGATTCCGACCCGATCCGCCGCGTCGGCAAGGCGGTAGCGAGCGTTGTCCTGCCGTAAGAGCAGACGACGCTCGGCGCGGCTCGTGAACATGCGGTAGGGTTCGTCCGTCCCCTTGGTCACAAGATCATCAATCATCACGCCGATGTAGGCATCCTGGCGGCTCAGAATTAGCGGTGGTTCGCCACGGGCGAAAAATGCCGCGTTGATACCCGCGACGATTCCCTGCCCCGCCGCCTCCTCATAGCCCGTCGTTCCGTTCACCTGTCCCGCAAAGAATAGTCCACGAATACGCTTTGATTCAAGTGAGTGCTTAAGTTCCCGTGCGTCGATTCCGTCATACTCGATTGCGTAGGCATATGCAAGAAACTCCGCATTCTCCAGTCCCGGCACGGAGCGAACCATCTTCTCCTGGACGTCACGCGGCAGACAGCAGCTTAAACCGTTCGGATAAATGACTTTTTCCTCTGAATCCTCCGGTTCAAGCATCACGTGATGCTGGGTTGCCGTGGCGAAGCGCACGATCTTATCCTCGATTGACGGACAGTATCGAACGCCCGTTCCCGTGATTGCGCCGCCGTAGAGAGCGGAGTTTTTGAGATTTTGACGGATGATTTCGTGCGTTTTAGGGGTCGTATGCGTCAACCAGCACGGGAATTCGGGGAGTTTGCAGGGGATTTTTTGTTCCACGTGGAACAATGGACGCGGCGATTTCCCGTTCTGCCGCGCACACGCGTCGAAATTGCAGGACGAAGCCCTTAGGCGCGGCGGTGTGCCGGTTTTCAGCCGAATGAGGTCAAATCCGAGGAGGGAGAGCGTCTGTGAGAGCTGGTTGACCGCCCGACGTCCGTCTCCACCGCTTTCCTCACACTCCTTGCCTATCCACGTGCGCCCGCGAAGGCTTGTTCCCGCCGTGATTACCACGGCGGAGCAGGGGATAGACTTGTTCGTTTCCGTTTCCACGCCCGAACAAACGGTTGCACCGCTCGCATCGGATTGCGTCACGAGTCCGACGACGGCATCCTCCAAAACCGTGAGGTTGGGTTGCGCGGCGATGACGGACTGCATACGCGCCGCGTATTCTCTCTTGGCGCACTGCGCCCGCGTCGCCCAGACCGCCGGTCCGCGGCTGAGGTTCAGCGTCTTCGCCTGAAGCGCGGTCGCGTCCGCGTTCCGTCCCATCTCCCCGCCGAGAGCGTCAACTTCGTAGACGATGTGGCTCTTGGCGAGTCCACCGATTGCCGGATTGCACGGCATACGGGCGATGGCATCCTTCTGTGTGGTGATGAGAAGGGTAGCAAGCCCCATCCGGGCGGACGCGAGGGAGGCTTCTGATCCGGCGTGTCCGCCGCCGACCACGATTACATCATACTCATGAAAGGGTTTCATTGCCCGTAGATTATATCAAAATTATAGACCGCCTTGTGAACAAGTTTGTTTGTTGTGTTATTTGATTCTAATGTAAGAGATAATTTCATAAATAAAAGATAAATCGCAAATATGACACATTTATATTCTTTCTTTTTGGAAACTTCAAAAAAGATGTTTACAATTATCAAAGGGTTATCAACAGCTGATGATGATTCGACTTCACGCCGTTGCGGTCTGTCCGTTGACCAGGTTGATTAGGCAAATTCCAAGGCGTACGGGGACGGGAGTGAGGTGATTTAATCCGTAAAATCCGTGAAATCCGTGGTGAAAACAGGGTTGAAATCGCCCTTCCATGGGGTCTGACCCCATGGAACTCGCGGTTCCGCCCTCGAAAAAGCCAGTGATGTCTCCCTTTTATCCGCACTCTG
>CAVFTG010000158.1:0-3786 GCA_963625415.1 Barnesiella intestinihominis | reverse complement strand
GCCATATTGTCCTGCTGCAAGCCAAAGCAGGAGAACTCGGAGAATCAGAAACTTGACCCTGAACCTGAGACCTGGTACGATATGACGGACAAGTTCCCGAGGATTACCGACGACGAACTGCTGACAATGGTGCAGAAGAGGACCTTCGACTATTTCTACGACTACGCCCATCCCGTCAGCGGACTTGCACGCGAGCGTATCGGCAGCGGGGCGACAGTGACCTCCGGAGGCAGCGGCTTCGGAATCGGAGCAATCCCTGTGGCGGTCGAGCGCGGGTTTATAAGCCGTGAGGAGGGATATGCACATCTGAGGAAAATTGTGGATTTCCTTTCGGCCGAAACCACGGAGCGTTTCCACGGAGCGTGGCCGCACTGGCTGGACGGTTCGACAGGCAAGGCCATAGCCTTCAGTGCCAAGGACAACGGAGCCGACCTCGTGGAGACGGCGTTTCTCATTCAGGGACTGCTGATTTCCCGGGCGTATTTCCTCAAAAACGCTTCGGCTGAGGAAAAAACGCTCTGCGATGACATAGAGAAACTCTACGAGGATGTGGAATGGTCGTGGTTCGAACGGAATGACGCGCTCTACTGGCACTGGTCTCCGGACTACGGGTGGGACATGAACATGAAGATAAGCGGATGGAACGAGGGGCTGATTGTCTATGTGCTCGCCGCCTCTTCCCCGACCCATCCGATTGCTGTCGAGACCTACGACAAGGGCTGGGCGCGGGACGGTGCAATCAGAAACGGGAAGAAGTACTATGATGTCACTCTCCCTCTCGGTGAGGACAAGGGCGGTCCGCTGTTTTTCTCGCACTATTCCTTCCTCGGTCTCGACCCTCGGAATCTTTCAGATAAATATGCTGATTACTGGGAGCAGAACTGCGCCCACGCGAAGATAAACCATCTCCACTGCGTCAACAATCCGAACATGCGCACCGGCTATTCCGCAGAATGCTGGGGGCTTACCGCGAGCGACATCCCCAACGGCTACACCGCCTCGTCTCCGACCAACGATGTCGGGGTGATCGCCCCGACCGCGGCCGTCTCTTCTCTCCCTTACACGCCGGACGAATCTATGGCGGCGATACGCTTCTTCTACTATGTCCTCGGCGATTCCCTCTGGGGGCAATACGGCTTCCGCGATTCGTTCAAGCCGTCCGCGAAATGGTTCGCGTCCTCATATCTCGCGATAGACCAGGGACCAGAAATCATAATGATTGAGAATTACCGCACGGGATTGTGCTGGAATCTGTTCATGTCGGACGAGAATGTGCAGAAGGGGCTCACCAGACTCGGTTTTACATATTGACGGATTCTGTCCACGGGACTGAGACTCCTGTCGGGTTTACGCATCATTTGCAGACAGGAATATGGATGGGAAGGCGGATGAACAAAATTTTTGTTCGCCCGCCTTTTCTCTTCTTTAATTCGAAACAGATTCGTAAATTTGCAGGATTTCGGGCACATGACTTTTTGTGTGCCGGTTTTGAAATGTATAACAATCAAATATTCATTGAAATGAGAAAACACATTGTTGCAGGAAACTGGAAGATGAACACCACGGTTCCTGAAGGCGTAGAACTCGCAAAGGCGGTTGTCGCAAAGGCCGCTGAAGTTCCTTCAGACGTAAAACTTATCATCGCGCCTCCGTTCGTGCACCTCGCACCTGTCGCTGAGGTTGTCAAGGGCACTGCCGTGGGTCTTTCCGCACAGAACTGCGCCGACAGGGAGAAGGGGGCCTACACCGGAGAGGTCGCAGTGAACATGCTCGCTTCAGTGGGCTGTGAATACACCATTCTCGGACACTCCGAGCGCCGTCAGTACTACGGAGAGACCGATGCGAAACTCGTGGAAAAGGTTCATCTCGCTCTCGCCGCAGGGCTTTCGCCGATTTTCTGCATCGGGGAGAACCTTGAGCAGCGCGAGGCCGGAAAGCATTTCGAGGTTGTCACTGAACAGGTGAAGAACGTGCTCTACACCCTCACTCCGGAAGAGATGGCCAAGGTGATTGTGGCTTACGAGCCTGTCTGGGCAATCGGAACCGGCAAGACCGCCACTGCGGAGCAGGCCGAGGAAATACACGCCTGCGTGCGCAAGGTGCTCGCAGAGAAGTTCGGTGCGCTTGCCGGGGAAATCACCATCCTCTACGGCGGAAGCTGCAAGCCTTCAAATGCGAAGGAACTTTTCGCCCAGCCGGACATCGACGGCGGACTCATCGGAGGTGCAGCGCTGAAGGCTGAGGACTTTATTGCTATCGCCCAGTCATTCTAATGTGATGGGCGCATAAAAGCGGATTGCTGCGTTATGCTCAACTTTTTAATCCTCACAACCGAAAGGTTGCTCCGGTTAAAAAGATTTCGCAAGCCTTGCACTCCATCTTTTATGCATCCCATCCCACTGTACTAAATTACAATGGTAATGACTAACGACATAAAGAATATGAACAGAGCCGCTGACAACATCCGTGTGTTGGCGGCTTCTATGGTTGAAAAAGCGAAGTCCGGACATCCGGGCGGGGCTATGGGCGGCGCGGACTTCATCAACGTGCTCTACTCCGAGTATCTGGTCTATGATCCGGAAAACCCGTTCTGGGAGGGGCGTGACCGTTTCTTCCTCGACCCCGGGCATATGAGCGCGATGCTCTATTCCGTTCTCGCCTTCACCGGAAAGTTCTCCATGGACGAACTTTCGCAGTTCCGCCAGTGGGGGAGCATGACTCCGGGACATCCGGAGCGCTGTGTTGAAAGGGGGATAGAGAACACCTCCGGACCGCTCGGGCAGGGACATACCTTCGCCGTCGGCGCTGCAATCGCTGCAAAGTTCCTCAAGGCGCGTCTTGGCGAGGTGATGGGGCAGCGGATTTACGCCTACATCTCCGACGGAGGCATTCAGGAGGAGATTTCGCAGGGTTCCGGCCGCATTGCGGGCACTCTCGGACTGGACAACCTCATAATGTTCTACGACTCCAACCGCATCCAGCTCTCCACCGAGACCGCCGTGGTTGACAACGAAGATGTGGCGGCTAAGTACCGCGCATGGAACTGGAACGTGATTGAAATTGACGGAAACGATGTCGCGCAGATTCGCGAGGCTCTCGACGGGGCGCTGAAAACGGTCGGGAAGCCGACCCTCATCATCGGCAGCACAGTGATGGGCAAGGGCGCTCTACGCGCCGACGGCTCAAGCTACGAGAACTGCTGCGCCACCCACGGCGCTCCTCTCGGCGGTGACGCCTACGTCAACACAGTCAAGGCTCTCGGCGGCGACCCGGAGAATCCTTTCGTGATTTTCCCGGAGACGGAAGCGATTTATACCGCACGCCGAGAGGAACTTCGGGGGATTGTCGCCGGTCGCAGGGCGGACGAGGCGAAGTGGGCGGAAGCCAATCCGGAACTTGCCGCGAAAAAGTCAAAGTGGTTCTCCTGCGAGATTCCTGACATTGACTGGACGGCGATTCAGCAGAAGAGGGACGACTCCACCAGAGGCGCGTCCGCGACGGTTCTCGGAACGCTCGCAGAGGAGGTGGAGAACATGATTGTCGCCTCGGCGGATCTCTCCAACTCCGACAAGACAGACGGCTTCCTCAAGAAAACCCACGCTTTCAAGGCCGGGGATTTCTCCGGAGCGTTCTTCCAGGCGGGAGTTTCTGAGCTCACCATGGCCTGCTGCTGCATAGGAATGGCGCTCCACGGAGGAGTGATTCCGGCCTGCGCGACATTCTTCGTATTTTCGGACTATATGAAGCCGGCCGTCAGGATGGCGGCTCTGATGGAAGTTCCGGTGA
>CAVFTG010000157.1:0-3847 GCA_963625415.1 Barnesiella intestinihominis | reverse complement strand
CGGCGCGGAAGAAATCCTCATTACCGAAAGGTAACTCCGGTTTCTTCCGCGCCGCGTAACGAAGTAGACCGCTTTTTACTCGGCTCCGCTGCCGTTCTTTACGATCTCATCATACTTCTTATAGTTCTCCTCAAACTCCGCCCCCTGAGAAACGAAACGGTAGTAGATGTTCTTGAGGTAGAGGGCGACATTATTCTTAATGCTCTCGTCCTTTGAAACCGCATAGGCTTTCTCGAACGGGTCAATGGCATCCTTGAGGCACTGCTCGAACTGGGAGACGAGCTCCTCATATTTCATGTCATCCATCTCGTTGGATGCCTTTTCGGAAAGCGCGACGGCGTTCTCATAGTACATTATGCCGGCTCCGATGTAGCCGAACTCATAGTCCGGATTTATTTCCGCGCACCTGTAGTATTCGGCCTTTGCCTCGTCCTGCTTGCCGAGCTGCTTGTAGATGTTTCCCTTCACGTAGTAGAGCGAAGCGTTGTTCGGCTCGTTCTGGATTGCCGCATCGATGAGGGTGAAGAGCTTGTCCGGATCCTCGTGGTTCTCGATGTAGAAGTTGATGAGGGAGATGAGTATGCTCTGGCTGTCAGGGTATTTCTGGAAGCCGGCCTCAAGAATCTCCTTCGCCGCATCTTTTTCTCCGAGCTTGTTGTAGATGTCGTGGAGCTTCGCGAAGACCTCGCCTCCGTCGTAATAGTATTCCGCTGCAAGACACCGGTCAAAGAAGCCCTCGGCGCGCCTGTATTCGGCGACGGCGGAGAGAGAGTCGGTCTTGGCGATCTGGTTCGCATAAGCCCATGACGTGAATCCGGCGTTGTAGAGCGCTGTCGTGTCAATCTTGCAGGAAGGAGCGGTTGCGGCAGCCGCGGCGGCATTCTCGAACTTCTCGCTTGAAGTCTTGAGGTCGCCGAGCGTGTAGGCCGTCATTCCGTCGTTGAGATACTTGGAAGATATGTCGTCAAGCGCGGCGACAATCACCTTCGTCTTCTTGCCGGCCGCGTCAAGTTCGCCGGCTTTGGCATACGCGCCGAGAGCCAGTCCGAGCGCGTCATCATAGACAGGCTTGGTGACGTTGATCAGAACAAGCTGACCCTGCTGGTTGAAATAGAGTTCCTTGTCAGCGAAGACCTGCTTCTGGCAGACAGATCCTCCGAGATCCGCCGTCTCGACTGAAAGCGGCTGGACGTTTCCTCCCACCAGCTGAATCTCAGCCTGAGTGGCACCTATCCAGAGCTGTCCGGCCGGGCCGTTGTAGGCGTCGACATAAGCCTTGCCCAACTTTATCCATGTGTCCGGTTTCTCCGCCTTCTTCGGATTCTCGGCTGCAACCGCCGCCTTTTCCACGGCAGACCGCAGCGCCTCAGGCGATTTCTGCTGAGCTGTCGCCATGAAAGCTGAAGAAAGCAGAACTGTCAATGCGATTAATGTCTTTTTCATAATGCATCAGAATTTTAATGTTACTATATTTTTCAGCCGGGTCTGCCTCCCGTCCGAATATTTGTCTTTCTTTTCGATCCTCAGTGAGCGTTGAGAAACCTTCACAAACCGATCTCAAAGACAATCACAACAATCAAGCCTATGCCTCCGGAGTTTCAGGGTTATCCCGAACTTCCCCGGCATCCGCGACTCCCTCGGCAGGCTGTCCGGCCGGAGTCTCCGCCGTCTCGTCCCCGTCGTCGCTCTTCGCCACCACTGAGACGGCCGCGATGGAATCGCCGTCCCTGAGATTGATCAGGCGCACTCCCTGCGTCGCTCTGCCGGCGATGCGGATGTCGGAGACGGCCATCCTGATGGTCAGCGCGGAACGGGTGATGATCATCAGATCGTCATTGTCCGTGACATTCTTTATGGCGATGAGTTCTCCGGTCTTATCGG
Source organism: Barnesiella intestinihominis (assembly GCA_963625415.1). Classification (GTDB taxonomy): domain Bacteria; phylum Bacteroidota; class Bacteroidia; order Bacteroidales; family UBA932; genus Cryptobacteroides. Next base: position 1,966 of record CAVFTG010000157.1, on the reverse strand, counting down.
TGATATTCAAGGTTTTGACACCTTTGCTGCCGCGGCTGGTCTTACGGTACTCCTCGAAATCGGAACGCTTTCCGTAGCCGTGGTCGCTCACGACAAGGATGGAGTGGTCGGCGGCGTCATCGGCCTGAGGCTCGTAACTGAGCAGGCCTATCACCTCGTTGTCCCCGCTGTCGAGATTTATTCCCTTCACTCCGGCGGCCGTGCGTCCCATCGGTCTGACATCGGTCTCGTCGAACCTCACGCAGCGCCCCTCCTTCCCGGCTATGAACAGCTGGCTGCCGCCGCTGGTGAGAGCCACGTCGAGAAGTTCGTCCCCCTCGCGGATGGTGAGGGCGATGACCCCGTTGGCGCGAGGTCTCGAATAGGCCTCGAGCGTCGTCTTCTTTATGATTCCGTTCTTCGTGCACAGAACGACATAGGTGTTGTTCACATATTCCTCATCCTTGAGGTTGCGGACGTTCAGATAGGCCTTGACCCTGTCTTCCGGCGTGAGGTTCAGCACGTTCTGGATGGCGCGGCCTTTCGACGAACGCGAACCCTCCGGTATCTCATAGACCTTGAGCCAGTAGCACCTCGCGCACTCCGTGAAAAGGAGAAGGGTGCTGTGCATGTTGGCGACATAAATGTGTTCGATGAAGTCCTCGTCCCTCTTGGACGCCCCCTTCATTCCGACTCCCCCGCGGGCCTGCGTGCGGTATTCGGTGAGCGCAGTCCTCTTTATATATCCGAGGTGGGAGATCGTCACCACGACATCCTCGTCGGGGTAGAAGTCCTCCGGATTGAACTCCTCCGCAGACAGGGCTATCTCCGTGCGCCTTCCGTCGCCGTACCTTTCCTTCATCTGCATCGTTTCGTCCTTGACTATCTGCATCTGCATCTCGTAGCTTCCGAGCACGTCGATGCAATATTTGATGAATTTCATCAGTTCGTCGTATTCGCTCTGAAGCTTCTCCCTCTCGAGTCCGGTGAGCTGGCGCAGACGCATCTCCACGATGGCGGAGGCCTGGATGTCCGTGAATCCGAACTTCTCAATCAGCTGGGACTTCGCGTCATCGACGCTCTTGGAGGCGCGGATGATTCTGATGATTTCGTCAATCACGTCAAGCGCCTTGAGCAGACCTTCGAGGATGTGGGCGCGGGCCTGCGCCTTCTTGAGGTCGAACTTGGTGCGGCGCACGATGACCTGATGGCGGTGCTCCACGAAATGCTTTATCAAGTCCTTGAGATTCAGCGTGTAAGGCCGTCCGTTCACGAGAGCGACGTTGTTCACCGAAAAGCTGGACTGGAGCGGAGAGTATTTGAACAGGTTGTTCAGAACCACGTTGGAGTTCGCGCCCTGCTTGAGCTTTATGACGATGCGGACACCCTGACGGGTGGTCTCGTCGTTGATATATGAGATTCCGTCAATCTTCTTGGACTCGACAAGCTCGGCGATTTTCTCAATCATCTCGCGCTTGTTGATCATGTACGGTATCTCGGTGACGACGATGGTCTCACGACCGCTCTCGCTCACCTCGATTTCAGTCTTTGAACGGATTACAATCCTGCCCTGACCCGTCTCGAACGCGTCCTTTATGCCCTGACGGCCCATGATTATGCCGCCTGTCGGGAAGTCCGGGCCCTTGATGAAGTGCATCAGCTCATCGACGCTGATGTCCGGATTGTCGATGTAGGCGCAGATGCCGTCGCAGCACTCCGAAAGGTTGTGCGGGGCCATGTTCGTCGCCATTCCGACGGCGATTCCGGAAGATCCGTTCAGAAGAAGCAGAGGAAGCTTGGTCGGCAGCACGGTCGGCTCCTGAAGGGAGTCGTCGAAGTTGTTCTGCATGTCGACCGTGTCCTTGTCGAGGTCGCCGAGGATGTCCTATGAAATCTTTTCGAGCTTGGCCTCGGTGTAACGCATAGCCGCCACGGAGTCACCGTCCATCGAACCGAAGTTTCCCTGGCCGAACACGAGCGGATAACG
>CAVFTG010000156.1:0-3875 GCA_963625415.1 Barnesiella intestinihominis | reverse complement strand
GGATTATCCCCAGACCCTTCGGACAGAAGGCCCGTGTTTCCGGAATCATGGACCAGAGAAGCCGGGTGAGCACGTCCTTGGCGAGGAACGGGCGGTGGTGGGTCATCGCCACGAGTTCTATCGGGTGGGTGTGCAGGGATGCCTTGTAGCCGTTGCCGCGTTCTCTCATGAGCGAGTGCATCGCAAGATGGGAGGCGAGTTCGGAGGTGGGCTTCACCGGGTTGTCGGCGACGATTTCGTAACTTTCGCAGTCATCGCAGATGCGGATTATGGAGCCGTTCTCCATCGGAAAGCGGGCGAGGTCGCGCATCCTGCGGTTGGTTCCCTTGCAGAAGAACCAGCAACCCCCGAGGTTCGTAAGTTTCTGGGGCATCGGAATTTTCGGGGATATGGCTGGCATGGCCTTCATCTTTCCGTCGGCATATTCCGTAACATTCACGACTATGTTCCCTCCGTTCCGCTCGGCCCAGCCCTTCTCCCAGAGATAGCCTGCGACTTCGGCGACCTTTTCTATCTCACGCCTCAACCCGGGACGGTTTTCAAGTATCGAGTCTTTCATTTCAGAACAATCTACCTTTTGTTGGTGACTTCCTTCTCATACTGCTGAACCTCGGCGATGAAATCGCTGCCTGCCGGGACATCGTTGCGGAGACAGAATTCGTCATAGACCGCGTTCCACGGGAGGGACTTGCACTCCTCCTCAAGGGCGAGAACCTCGAAATGGCGGTCTTCAAGCTCGTACTTGGAAATGAGTTCCTTCGGCTCGAGAAGAGCGCGGAGCATGGCTTTCTGGGCGGCGCGGGAGCCGGTGACATAGGCTCCGACGCGGTTCATCGCCCCGTCGAAATAGTCGAGTCCGTAGTGGACGCGGTCAAGCGCACCGGCGCGGACAATCTCGGAGAAGAGTTCCACGGTGTTGTCGTCCATGATTGTGACATGGTCGGAGTCCCATCGGATTGGACGGCTGACATGGAGCATGAGTTCCGGGACGAAGCACAGGAGTGAGGAGACCTTGTCGGCGGGGCTTTCGGTCGGATGGTAGTGGCCGGTGTCGATGGTCGGAATCTTTCCGTTCTTCGCGGCGTATGCCGTGTAGAAGTCATGGGATCCGACGGTGAAGCTTTCGAGACCTATGCCGAAGACCTTGCCCTCGATGCAGTCCTTCATATTGTCCTTCTTTTCGGCGAAAATCCTGTCGAGGGAGTCCTTGAGGAGGCTGCGGTAGAGATAGTGATTGACTGACACGTCCTTGCATCCGTCATGAATCCATAGGTTCATGATGCACGGGTCGCCCTGCGCCTTTCCCATCTCCTCGGCGATGTCGCGGCAGCGTTTCGTGTGCTCGATCCAGAAGTCGCGGATTCCCTTGTCGGGGTTGGCGAGCGAAAGGTTGCCGCTCTTCGGGTGCGAGAAGGAAGTGGAGTTGAAGTCGAGCTTCGTGTCGTGCTCCCTGCCCCACTCAATCCAGCTTTGGAAATATTCCGGAGTGACCTCGTCGCGGTCCACGGCCTTGCCCTTGAAATCACCGTATATTTCGTGGAGATTGAGACGGTGAGTTCCGGGGATGAGGCTCTTGGCCTTGAGTATGTCGGAGCGGAGTTCGTCGATGTTGCGGGCGGCGCCCGGGTAGTTTCCGGTGGACTGGATGCCGCCGGAGAGCGCGCCCGCCTGCACCTCGAAGCCTTTCACGTCATCCGCCTGCCAGCAGTGCATGCTGAGGTGGAAATTCTGGAGCTGCGTGAGCGCCTTTTCCGTGTCGATTCCGAATTCCGCATAGCGTTCCACGGCGATTCCGTATGCCTTGCTTATGAGTTCATGTTTCATATCCTGTCTATTCTTATGTTTCAGTGATCTTTCATATTCATTCCGTCTTCCCGGTGACATCATCCGGGCAGTTTCAACGCCCGGTGATTTCCCCGAAACGCCCGTAGGCCTCATCCCAGACCTCCGTATCTTCCGGCTCGAATCGGCGTAAAGACGGGTCGGAGGCGAGCGCGCCGCGCATCTCCGCCATGGAGTCCGCCAGTCCGAGTCCCGTGAACTGGGCCATGAGGTTGCCGGCCGTCGTGGCCTCCGCCGGGCCTGCAATCACCGGTATCCCGAGAGAGGAGGCTGTCATCCTGTTCAGCTCGTCGTTCAGGGAGCCTCCGCCGATGACATGCAGCCGGTCGATTTTCTTCCCGGAGAGTTTCTCCAGATTGCCGAGCACGAGACGGTACTTGAGGGCGAGGGATTCGAATATGCAGCGGACGAATTCAGCATCGGAGGACGGAGCGGCCTCCCCTCTGGAAAGGCAATATTCCCGAATCGCCGAAGGCATGTCCTCGGGATTGGCGAAGGACGGGTCATCGGGGTCGATCAGACTGCGGAACGGTTCCGCTTCGCCCATCATCGTGACAATCCTCGGGTAGGAATATTCCCTCCCCTCCCTTTTCCACGAGGCCCGGCATCTTTCCAGCAGCCACATTCCGGTTATGTTCTTGAGGAAGCGGATGTCTCCCCCGGCTCCGCCCTCGTTGGTGAAGTTCATGGCGAATGATTCGCCGGTGACAATCGGCGACGGAATTTCGACTCCCATGAGAGACCATGTTCCGGAACTCAGATAGGCGAAATCTCCGCCTTCGGCCGGCACTGCAGCGACGGCGGAGCCTGTGTCATGCCCCGCCACGGCGATTACCGGGATTTTTCCAAGTCCCGTTTCCGCCGCGACCTCGTCCGTGAGAGAGCCTATGACCTCCCCCGGCATCACGGTTCTTCCGAAAAGGCTGCGGTTCACTCCGGCCGCGGCAAGAATACCGTCGTCAAATCCGTGAGTTTCGGGGTTCATCAGCGCCGAGGTCGAGAGTATCGTGTATTCGCAGACGCGCTCCCCGGAAAGCAGGTACGAAACCGCGTCGGGCATGAAAAGCAGCCCTCCGGCCGCCTCAAGCGCGGAATTGCCCTCCTGTTTCATGGCAAAGAGCTGGAAGACAGTGTTGAAGTCCATAATCTGGATTCCAGTCCGGCGGTAGAGTTCCCTTCGAGGGATGAGTTCGGAGAATTTCTCCGGAATCCCGGCCGTGTAGCCGTCGCGGTAGGAGCGCGGCTGCGCGAGAACATGCCCGTCCGCGCCGAGAAGCACGAAATCCACTCCCCACGTGTCCACCCCGACGGAGTCTATCTTTTTCCCGGTCGAGGCGGCCTTGCGCAGACCTACAAGAATCTCGCGCCAAAGCCCCCACAAGTCCCAGTGACTGCGTCCGTGAACCTTTATTATTTCATTCGGGAATCTGTGGACTTCCGTCATATCTATCCCGTTCCCCGCATATTCTCCGAGAACGACGCGTCCGCTTGTCGCGCCAAGGTCTATTGCAACCGATGCCATGTGGTTTTTCCTGTCATTAACCGTGCCCCGCAAATTACGGAATTTGATTGCAGACAGCCCTTATTTTTATGGCATTCGGACATTGATTTCTGATTTTCACGCGAGCATGTCCCCTGCCGGCTACTGCTCGGGACATCTTCCGGCTACAGCCGAAACTGTTGCAGTCGCGAAGCCCACACCATCCCGATGGGACAATTTTCCTGCTTTATGCTGTCGAGATGTTATCGCCCCACCCGGCGGTGAAGATACGCCCTGTAGGCATCCCAGTCAGCGATTGGTGTCCTGGCGACCCCTGATTCCACAGCAGCCTTGGCGACGGCGACGGAAACTCTTTCAAGCAGACGCGGGTCGAGGGCGATCGGGATGATGTAGTCTGGTCCGAAATGCAGTTCCTCCGCATCGGCCTCTTTCAGGACTTCCTCCGGAACGGGTTCCTTGGCGAGAGCGGCGACAGCGTTCACGGCGGCGTGCTTCATCGCCTCGTTTATCTCCGTCGCGTGCGTGTCGAGAG
>CAVFTG010000155.1:0-3931 GCA_963625415.1 Barnesiella intestinihominis | reverse complement strand
GGCGACACCGCGACGCAGCTTCTGTGCACCGCCATCTGCGGAACAGGGGTGGAGCGCGGATTCAGGATAGAACTGTTTGAGGCGGAATACAACCAGGTGGATCGGCAGCTGCTCGACCCCTCAAGCGAACTGTACCGCTTTGATGCGGACTTCATCGTGCTGTTCCAGAGCACTCACAAACTCGGTGAACGCCACTCTATGCTGGACGCGGCCGGACAGACGGCTCTCGCTGATGAAAGAACAGATTTCCTGGAAGCCATCTGCGGGAATCCCGCGCTGAAAGGGAAGAAGATAATATGCTTCAATTATCCTGAAATCGAGGACACCGTTCTCGGCAGTTATGCCAACAAGATCGAGTCTTCCTTCACCTTTCAGGTGCGCAAGCTCAATTTCTACCTGATGAAACTTTCTGCCCGGCAGCCGGATTTCTTCATCTGCGACATCGCCGCCTTGCAGAACAAGTTCGGCCGGGACATGATGTTCGCGCCCAATGTCTACACGAGTACGGAAATGGTGCTTTCTGTGGACGCATTGCCTTATGTAGCGAGCCGGGTGATGGACATCGTCTGTGCAGTGAAGGGACAGTTTAAGAAGTGTCTGATTCTTGACCTTGACAACACTCTGTGGGGCGGGGTGATTGGAGATGACGGACTGGAGGGGATACAGCTGGGACACGGTCTGGGCATCGGCAAGGCGTTCACGGAATTCCAGATGTGGGTCAGGAAGCTGAAGCAGCGCGGCATCATCATCTGTGTCGCGTCCAAGAACAATGAGGACACGGCGAAAGAGCCTTTTGAGAAGCATCCGGATATGGTGCTAAGGCTTGACGACATCGCGGTGTTCCAGGCCAACTGGGAGACCAAGGTCGACAACATCCGCACGATACAGAGCATTCTGAACATAAGTTTCGACAGTATGGTATTTCTGGACGACAACCCGTTCGAAAGGAACATCGTGCGCGAGAACATTCCGGGAATCACGGTACCGGAACTTCCGGAAGACCCGGCCGAGTATCTGGAGTATCTGTACTCCCTGAATCTGTTCGAAACCGCCTCATACAGCAGTCTGGACAAAGACCGCACTAAACAATATCAGGTGGAGGCGAAGCGCGTGTCATTGAGCCGGACTTTCACCAATGAGTCTGATTTCCTGAAGTCGCTGGATATGGTGAGCGTCGTGAGCGGGTTCACGAAATTCAATACTCCCCGCATCGCGCAGCTCAGCCAGCGCAGCAACCAGTTCAATCTGCGCACCGTCCGCTACACCGACGCGGACATCGAGAGAATCGCCGCAGATTCCGGCGCAATCGGCATAAGCTTCACTCTCGAAGACAAGTTCGGAGACAATGGTCTGATCGCGGTCGTGATAATGAAAAAAGCGCAATCTGCAAGAGGAGACGAAGCATTGTTCGTGGACACATGGTTTATGTCCTGCCGCGTCCTCAAAAGAGGCATGGAAAACTTCACCCTCAACCAGATGGTCAGGGCTGCCAAGGCTAAAGGCTACAGATACATCATCGGAGAATATCTCCCGACCCTTAAGAATTCGATGGTGAAAGATCATTATCGGAATCTCGGTTTCGAGGAATTGGACGGCGCGGCAACTTCCCGCTGGATTCTGGATGTGGAGGGGTATGAGGAGAGAGAATGTTACATCAGGCGGAAAGAACAATGAAGACGGACCACATAGGATATCTTACGGAGGACATCGATTCGTCCGCCACGGCGTTCGAGGATCTCGGCTATGAAAGGCAGCCGGTGGTCGAGTTCGAGGAGCAGAAATGCAGCGTTTGCTTTCTGACAAGAAAGGACGCTGTAAAGATCGAGCTTGTCCGGCCTTATGAGAACAACCGGAGTCTTCTGAAGCTGATGAAAAAATGTTCCGGAGGGGGGGGGAATATTCCCTATCACATCTGCTATGAAGTGGAAAACCTGGATCTTATGTTGAAAGAACTCGAGGACGGAGACAGGTTCGTGCAGATGTTCCAGCCTCTGGCCGCACCGGCCTTCGACGGGCGGAGAGTCTGTTATCTGTGGAGCTCCGAAACCGGTTTCATTGAATTTGTCGAAACAAGTAATAATAAATGATCATAGTATGGAAAGAAAAGACGTATTCGAAAAACTGAACGGGATTTTCAGCGATGTGCTTGATGTTGAAGATGTCAGGCTGAATGAACTCACCTGCGCCGATGACATCGACGAATGGGATTCGTTGAGCCACATACAGCTCATCGTGGCCATCGAGAAAGAATTCGGTATCAAGTTTACTTCCCGCGAGATTATGAAGTGGAGCAATGTGGGCCAGATGGTTGACACCATAATGGAGAGAATCTGAGACAATGACCGTCACCTCCTTTACATTCCTGCTGTTCTTCTGCGCAGTGTTCGCCGTCTACTATCTGCCAGCGGTACACCGTTCTCCGAAAAACCGTAACCTGTGGCTCACACTGTCGAGCTACTTCTTCTATGGCTTCTCGGACTGGACTCTTACTATCCTTCTGCTCGCATGCACGACGCTGTTCTACGGTCTCGGGCTGTGGCTCAAGTCGTCGATGGAGTCGGGAAAAGAAAGGCGGGCTTCGGCGATTACGACCGTCGGCGTCGTGGCCGGAGTCGGAATCCTGCTCTATTTCAAATACCTCAACTTCTTCGGCGAATCGGTGTCCGCGCTGCTGAACAGCATAGGGTTCAATGTCTCGTGGAGCACGCTGCACATAATCCTTCCTGTGGGTGTGAGCTTCTTCACCTTCAAGCTCATAAGTTACATCGTAGACATCCACCGCGAGAAGATTGACGCGTGCACCGACTATCTGGAGTTCTCGACTTACATCACATTCTTCCCGACCATCCTGTCCGGCCCTATTGACAGACCTGCCAAGTTCATCCCGCAGCTTCGCGACACCCGCCCGTTCGACGAGTCTCTGGCGGTCGATGGCTGCCGTCAGATTCTGTGGGGAATGTTCACGAAGATGGTCATTGCCGACAATATAGCCGGTTTCACCAATGCAGTGTGGGCGGACTATGCGTCTTTAAGTCCGACCCAGCTCGTGTGGGCGATACTGCTTTCTCCCGTTCAGGTCTATGCCGACTTCGACGGTTATTCCAATATGGCGATAGGAATCGGCAAACTGCTGGGATTCCGCATTACGCGAAACTTCAATCATCCGTTCCTCGCCCGCAATGTGGCGGAGTATTGGAACAGGTGGCATATGTCTCTGACTTCGTGGATTACTGATTTCGTGTTTATGCCTCTGAATGTCCGCTTCCGCAATCTCGGCAAGACGGGCGTTCTTCTCGCCGTCTGCATCAATCTGGTTGTAATCGGACTCTGGCACGGGGCCAACTGGACTTATGCCGTGTTCGGACTCTACTTCACCCTGTTCTTCATCCCTCTGATTTTTTCCGGCAAGTTCGGTAAGAAAAAGAAGCTGACGGACAACGGACACGGTCTGCCGCTCTTGACGGATGTGTGCAGGATGGTCTGCGTCTATCTGATTGTAGGCGTGGGATATGTCATCTTCTTCGCGAAGGATGTCCCTTCCGCGTTCGACTACATCCGGCACATCGTCTCCCCGACTCAGCCCTGGAATGTAAGCATACCTGGAATGAGCAAGGTGATAGATGTACTGGCGTTCGCACTGCTGCTGGCCGAATGGCCCATGCGCAATGAGGAATACGCTCTGGCAAAAATCAGGGAGGTTCCGTGGCGCGCCGTCCGCTGGCTTGTCTATCTCGCCCTTGTGGTGCTGATTATGACCTATCGGGGCGATTTCTCGGAGTTCATATATTTTCAATTCTGATTTCGATGGGAAATTTTGTAAAAAAGATATTGGCAATAGGAATTATTCTGGCATCGCTTATCTCCGCAGTAGAGTTCGTACTTCTCCGTCAGCCCAATGAACTTTCTTATAAGAAAGCGTATATGGAGAAAA
>CAVFTG010000154.1:0-3956 GCA_963625415.1 Barnesiella intestinihominis | reverse complement strand
GAGGAGCACTGCGCGGCCAGCTGCGCATCTCCAAGTCGCAGATGGAGCAGGCGCGTCTGAATCTCGTCCAGACAATCCTCGATGCCGGAGCCGAGGTGAACACCGCCCTCTCGCTCTACCAGACCGCCCTCAGCAAGGAGCAATGGCGCGATCACCAGATCGAGTCGCTGTCCTCGGCTCTCGAGAACACAGAGATGCTCATGCGCTACACCTCCACGACCTACCTTGAGGTGCTCACCGCCCAGCAGTCGCTGCTCAGCGCAGAGACCGGACGGGCGGCGGACAGGCTGGAGAAGGCAACGGCGGTAATCAACCTCTACCGCGCCCTCGGCGGCGGGGCGGAATAAGAATCGCCGCAATCCTCACATCGGGGGACTCCAGGCTTCTGACAATTCATGCTATTTCAGCACGGAGAGTATGTCTTCGTCGGGTCTGAGCCCGAGTTTCTTGCGGAGACGGTAGCGGGTCATCTCCACGCTCCGGGGCGAGATGTTCATTAGGCCGGCCATCTCCTTTGTGCTCATGTTCAGCTTGATGTAGACGCAGAGCTTCAGGTCGGTCTTCGACAGGTTCGGGTAGGAGGCTTTCATCCTGTCGAGCAGGCCGCCATAGATTGTGTTGAAATAGCTCTCCGACTTCTGCCAGTCGGACTCGTCTTTCAGCTGGGTCTCAAGCTCCCGTATGAGGGCGGAGGCACTCCGTCTGATGTCCGAGGCATCCTCCTCGGAATTGATGGCGCGAAGTTTCGCGATGAGTCCGGTGATGAGACTGTTGCGTCTGGAGGCGTTGAGAGCTATGTTCGCAAGTTCCTGCCCCTTATACTGAACCTCCGAGCGCAACTTCTCCTTCTCGATTTCGGAGATTTTCTTCTCCTGCAGGAGGTTCTGGTATTCGAGGCGCTTGAGCTCCTGTTCCCTCAGCCTGCGCTCCTTCCCTCTGTAATAGGTTCTGAGTCCGGCGGCCACGGCCATGAGAACGAGGGCGTAGAAAACGCACATCGGCCAGCTGACATACCATGGGGTCTTCACCCTTATGTTGAAAGTGCACAGGCTCCGGGGATTCGACTGGCTCCGGATTTCCACGCAGTGACGGCCGGACGGGAGGGAGGGAATCTGTATGCAGTCCTCAAGGGTCATGGAAATCCATCCGTCCTCCGGAGAGAGACGATACTGGATGTAGCGGTCTCCGGGATTGCTGCTGGAGACATATATGTATATGCTGTTGTTGACGGAAGGAACCGTGAAGACTTCGTCATCCATACGGTGGAGAATGTCCTTTCTCTGACCTCGGGCGACCGCACCGGAAACCCCTATTTCCGTCTGAAGCGCGAAAGGGGAACGGCATACGGCAATGGCGTTCCTGTAACCGACGGCGCAGCCCCCGTCGATGGGACAGAGCGGAGAAAGACGCTGTTTGGGGGCATATTTCAGCAGTCCGTGATGCCTTACAAGTTCGGTCCCTTCCCGCTCTATGCAGCCGTAGCCCTCCCGCCCCGCATACCAGAAGCGGTTTCCGTCCTGCACGAGGTCGGTGAGTCCCGGACCCGCTTTCTCAAGGATTTCCCTCACCGCCGTGGATTCCACTGGCAGTCCGTCCGGACGGAAAGTCGCATATGCCCGGGAAGAGGAGCAGAGGAATTTCCTGCCGTCTATCTCGGTCGTGAACACATCCCTGTAAGGTTCGTTCTCGGCAATGTCGAAGACCTTTTCCTCCACGACAGAGGCTAAGTCTCCGGAAAGACTCAGCCGCACGAAACCGGTCTTGGCTACAGTGACCCACACCCTGTCGAATTCATCGACGAGGATTTTGCGGGTGAAGCCCCGGTAGTTTGAAACCGATGTCACGGACGCCCCGCCGTTTCCGAAACGCAGCAGGGCGAGACCGGAGTAGGTGCCGAGGATGTAGGCGGAAGCATCTTTGTGCAGGGGATGGACGCAGAAAACTCCGGAATCGGTGAAGAGCGGAGAAAGGCTCAGAGAGCCGTCAAGGGAAAAAAGTCCCTTGTCGCAGCATACGAAAATCCCGTCCTCTGAGGAGACGATATCCCAGACCGAACCGAGCCGCCCGACTGCGGAGACTGCCGGAGAACCGGTGGTCTCCTGTCCGCCCGCTATGATGCCCGCGAAGGAGTCTCCGTCGCCACGGTTCAGAAGCCCCTTGTTCGAGCCGATGAGGGTGCGGGAAGAGTCGAGCTTCAGAATTTTATGGACTTGTCCGAACTTTTCATCGAAGACATAATGGTCCTGACTTGCGTTGTCAATCACCGCCACTCCCGAGTCCATCCCGACATAGATGTTCCCGGCGGGGTCGAATCCGCAGCCGAGAATGGTTGAATGGTTCAGCGAACTGCCGGCTAAGGAATTGTCCGCTTTTCCGTCCGGGGTCAGGAGATAGAGACCTCTTGTGGAAGTGCCCGCAAGAATCGCCGTGTCACCATATTTCTCGAAAACGGTGACCCTTGCCCCGCCCCAGAAGCGGCCGTCTCCGACATACTCCGGTTTTCCCCGTGCAGGAATCTCCAGCACGCCCTGTCCCTCAACTGCAGCGAGCAGTCTCTCACCGACTTTCACCATGTTCACCACCCTGCCCTCAACCTCGCAGAGTTCTTTCCGCACCCCGCCCGCGAAAGAGCAGAGAGAGCGGCCGTCCTGGAAATAGACTTCTCCGTTCCCGATGTCGTAGAGGCGGTTGAAACTCGTTTCGGGCGAGACTGAGAAAAGCGAGCCGTCGGACGGGGAATAGACATAGATCAGTTCCCTGCACTGGAAGAGCACTGCGGGAGTCCCTCCGATTTGCGTGAAGCCGATGCGCCAGAAATCGTAGCTCGAGGAGCGGAAATCGTCATTTGTGAAAACCGGATGATAGTCCATCCGCCCCCATTCGTCCTCCTCCCACCAGCCGAAGCTGTTGACACCGGCGCTGTATAGCCTCCCGTTTTCTGGATTGAGGCGGAGTACGCGGATTATGTTGTCATGCCGTGACTTGAGGCTTCGGACATAGATGCCGTTGTAGATGAAAAGCCCGTCGTTGGTCGCGAATGCCATCCTGTAGTTCTCCCCTCCGCAGTACTCCGCATCCCAGACCTGCGTGCCTCCGAGGACGGATTCCCTGTCATCGAGATGCTGGATGTGACGGAACGCCGTGTTGTCGGAGGCATTCGATGTTGTAGGGAGCGCAAAAAGCGTTGAAAAGATGAGAAATAGGGATAAGGGAAGCGGTAAGGCATTAGTTTTCATATGTGTGTCAGCATTTGTGCAAATATAGGGATATTCCCGGAATGTGACGGTTTTGTAGGGGGCGAACTGCGGCGATGTCGTAGTTTTGTAGGGGAGGGAATTGAACAAGTTCGATCTTTGCCTCTTAACTTTGCGGAACACATAATTACAAACCAATAACCATGCGAAAGATAATCCCATTATTTCTATTGGTGCTGTTCTCCGGCGCGTCCGCGTTCGCCCAAAACAGGGTGACCGGAAAGGTGACGGACGGACAGGGACCGGTTCCCGGGGTCGGCATCCTCATCAAGGGCGGATCTGTCGGGACGACCACGGACGAAGGCGGACGCTATCAGATCAATGCGTCTCCGGAAGATTTCCTCGTCTTTTCCGCACTCGGTTACGGCACGAAGGAGATTCAGGTCGGAAACAGGGCGGTGATTGACGTCACGCTTGAAAACGATTCACAGGAACTTGACGAGCTTGTCGTAATCGGCTACGGAGTCACGAAGAAGAGTCTCGTCACGGGTGCGATTTCATCTGTGAAAGGTTCGGATCTCGAGTGGACGGGCATAATGAGGGCGGACGATGCGCTTGCCGGGAAGACTCCCGGCGTTCAGGTCGTCTCGAATTCCGGCCAGCCGGGAGCGGACGTGCAGATTTACATCCGTGGCATCGGCACGAACGGCACGGCAACCCCGATTTACATCGTTGACGGAATGCAGGTCTCAAGCATCGAGT
>CAVFTG010000153.1:0-3968 GCA_963625415.1 Barnesiella intestinihominis | reverse complement strand
AATATGACCGTAAAATTCGAATAGGCGGCCGTCTTAAAAGGCGAATTGCTGCGTTACGCTCAACTTTTTAAACAATTATAGACAACTCTTTTATTATGAATAAGTTGATAAATATGTTCGCCGGCTGCGCGGCCGGTCTGTCGAAAAGTCTTACTCTGGCAGTTGCGGCGGCTGCGGCGCTCGCGGGCGCTTCCTGCTCCTCCTGCTCTTCAGAATCGCTTCCGCATACTCCGGTCACCCCTGACGAACCTATCGTCATCGACCGCACGGCGTTCGCCAAGGGCGCGGACATCAGCTGGGTGACCAAGATGGAAAGCGAGGGAATCAAATTCTACAACGCCGCCGGCGAGCAGACCGAGTGCACCGAACTGATGAAACAGATCGGGATGAACTCCATAAGGCTCCGCGTGTGGGTGAACCCGGAAGACGGCTGGAACTCGGCTTCGGACGTGCTCGTGAAGGCTCTCAGGGCGCAGAAACTCGGAATGAGGATTATGATTGACTTCCATTTCAGCGACACCTGGGCAGATCCTTCACATCAGACCGTCCCGGCGGCGTGGTCGTCATACGACATCGGGGGGCTGAAAACAGCGGTGGCGGATCATACCACCGAAGTTCTCTCCCTCCTGAAGAAATACGGAGTCGAAGTCGAGTGGGTGCAGGCCGGTAACGAGACCCGCAGCGGAATGCTCTGGGATTTGGGAAGCTACAAGACCGACAGCGGAAAGAACTACGCCGAACTCACCACGGCCTGCTACGACGCGACAAAGGCTGTCTTCCCTGACGCGAAAGTCATCGTGCACATCGACCAGGGCAACAACCTCAGCCTCTACACGAGGATTTTCCCTGTGCTCAACGCGAACAATGCGAAGTATGACATCATAGGGATGTCACTCTACCCTTGCTGGTGGAACGAAGATACCCAGTCCTACGGCACGGAGTGGAAAGAGACGGTCGACGCCTGCCTGGCAAACATCTCCACGGTCAACAAGAGCTACGGCAAGGATGTCATCATCTGCGAGACAGGGATGCCGGTCGCGAATCCGGATGTCGCCAAGGCGATGCTGAGCTACCTTCTGGAGAAGACTCAGGAGATTTCCTGCTGCAAGGGCGTGTTCTACTGGGAGCCCGAGGCACCGAACGGGTACAATGACGGGTATGCGCTGGGGGCGTTCGAGAATGGGGCTCCAACCATTGCCCTTGACCCCTTTGCAGCAGAAGCCAAATAAAAAGCGGATTACTCCATCTTTTTATTTGACTTCTGCCTCACGGTATCTTCTTTTTGCCTATTTTTGCTTATTCCATTTGTTGAGAATATCACCGGACTGGGTTTTCCCGAAATGATAGCATGAATAACAGACACTTACATTTTTATCATATAAAAGTACGAGAAAAACATCGGGGAAAATACCGGAAAAGATTAAAATATATCGAAATCATATTCTTATGACACGAAAACTTATTATGGCTGCTATGGCAGCGGTGTTTTCTGCCGCCGCGCTGCCGCTTGCGGCGCAGGCAAACGCCGGGCAGTCAAGTGCAGAACGGGCTGCTGCCCGGGCGCAGGTGCGCAGCGAGAAAGTACTGAAGGAATGGGAGTTCCGCCGCGACCACGACACTCTTGCCGTTTCGGGCTGGGAGAAAGTCCGTGTTCCGCACGACTGGGCCGTCAACGGACCCTTCGACAAGGCGAACGACCTTCAGACGGTTGCCGTGATACAGAACGGCGAGACCGTTCCGAGCGAGAAGACCGGGCGCACCGGCGGACTGCCATACATGGGCAAGGGCTGCTACCGCACGGACATCAGCGTCGCCGGTCTTGACGGCCGCCGCTTCGAACTGCTCTTCGACGGGGCGATGAGCGAAGCACGGGTTTTCGTGAACGGGGAGAAAGTCTGCGAATGGCCCTACGGCTACAACGCCTTCCACTGCGACATAACCCCGTACATACACGAGGGTCTGAACCGCGTCACGCTGCTGCTGGAAAACCGTCCGTTCTCTTCAAGATGGTATCCCGGAGCGGGACTCTACCGCAAGGTACGGCTCATCGAAACCCCGGCTGTCCACATTCCCGTATGGGGCGTGAAAATCACGACTCCTCACATCGGAAAGGACTATGCCACAGTCAGCCTGTCCGCTGAAATCAGCGGGGCGCAGGAGGGCGAGGCGTTCGACATCGAGACCATAATCATCGACAAATCAGGCAATGAGGCGGCACGGCGGAGCGACAGGCGGAGCGTATGCCACGGCGAGGCTGTGCGGCAGAACATCACATTGAACTCTCCTGAATTCTGGTCACCGGAAAATCCGGTGCTCTACACGGCCCGTACACGGATTCTTAAGGACGGGGAACTCATTGACAGCGTCGAAAACCGCTTCGGCGTGCGCACGATTGAATTTGTCGCCGACAGGGGATTCTTCCTCAACGGGGAGCGCCGGGTGATTCACGGAGTGTGCATGCACCACGACCTCGGCCCTCTCGGGGCGGCCGTGAACAGGGCGGCTCTGCGCCATCAGATTGAGATGCTCAAGGAGATGGGCTGCGATGCCATCCGCACTTCGCACAACATGCCGGCGGAAGACCTCGTGGAACTCTGCGACGAGATGGGGATGATGATGATGGCCGAGACTTTCGACGAATGGGACAAGGCGAAATGCCAGAACGGCTACCACCGCTTCTTCGATGAATGGGCGGAGAAGGACATCGTGAACCTCGTGCGGCATTTCCGCAACAGCCCGTCCATAATAATGTGGAGCATAGGGAACGAGGTGCCGACACAGTGGAGCGAAGACGGCTACAAGACCGCCGCCTCCCTCCAGGCCATCTGCCACCGCGAAGACCCGACGCGTCCCGTCACCTGCGGAATGGACCAGTTCGACGCGGTCGTTAACAACGGCTTCGGGGCGCAGCTCGACATCCCGGGCTTCAACTACAAGCCGCGCCGCTTCGTCGAAGCCTACGGAAAGCTCCCGCAGAACATAATACTCGGCAGCGAGACCGCCTCCACAGTAAGTTCACGCGGTGTCTATCACCTTCCGGACGAGCTTGATGCGACCGGAATAGATGTCCTGCTGGCAAAAGGCCGCCGCTGGAGCGACCATCAGTCATCTTCCTACGACACGGAATGCTGCTATTGGTCAAACATCCCGGATGTGGACTTCGCCGCTGACGAGGACTACCCGTGGATGCCCGGACAGTTCGTCTGGACCGGCTTCGACTACCTCGGCGAGCCTTCGCCCTACGACACTGACGCATGGCCGAACCACTCCTCCGTTTTCGGAATCATCGACCTCGCAAGCATCCCGAAAGACCGCTTCTGGCTCTACCGCAGCCAGTGGAGGAATGATGTGCCGACCCTGCACCTGCTCCCGCACTGGACATGGCCGGGACATGAGGGGGAGAATATCCCTGTGGTGGCCTACTCTTCTTTCGACAGGGCGGAACTGTTCGTGAACGGAGTGAGCCAGGGATTCGCGGAGAAGTCTCCCGCGAGCGGAGTTTCGTCAGACCCGACTCTCCCCTCCCCGATTGCATCCGACTCCGAACTTATGCGCCGCTTCCGTCTCATCTGGCCGGACGTGGTCTATCAGCCCGGCGAAATCCGCGTGGTGGCCTACGGCGCTGACGGGCTTCCCGCTGCGGAACAGACCGTACGCACAGCCGGCAAACCGTATGCGCTGAAACTCACCCCTTACACAGGGACGGAATCCCTCAGGGGCAACGAAGGCTTCGGAACAGGAGTTTCAGAACCTTCCCGCAATGCCCGGGAGGGAGTTCCCGGCGCGAACATTCCGGCCGGCAATACGAAGCCGGCGACGCTGAAAGCCGGCGGTGAAGATCTGTGCTATGTGAATGTGAGCGTGGTGGACCGCGACGGTAATCCGGTTCCGACGGACAGCCGCCTTGTGAAGATCAAAGTCAGCGGCGCAGGCTCGTTCGAAGCCGTGGCCAACGGCGACCCGACCTG
>CAVFTG010000152.1:2475-4020 GCA_963625415.1 Barnesiella intestinihominis | reverse complement strand
ATGGATTTTGGCGGTTGCTGTGTAGGATGCCAAAGGCTGTCAAAATGGTTTATTTCTGGCGGAAACGGCACAAAAACATCCTGTTTCCGCCAAAAATAATTTTATAAAAGTGCGTTTAGCGTGAGTATGTCGTTGATATTCTCTTTTGTATAGTCATTTTCTATCATGCCTGATGTTGTTATGAATACGACGAAGATGCTTTTATTTTTGTAGATGCTTCGCAGCGCCTCTTTCCTCTCTGAAAGTTTCGTCTTGTCGGCTGATGTCAGGGCGTATTTTCCTTCAGACCATTTCATTTCGCACAGGGAGACGGATTTGTCCTGACGGTCAATCACCATGTCCAGTTGCATCTTGCCGTCATAGTACGGATAGGTTCGGCAAATCACTGAACCGATTCCGAGCGCAGCCCTTATTCTTTCCATCTGCGAGAAACATAGCCTCTCGAAAGCCAGGCCGGTCCATGTGCTGTATGCATGGGTTCCTGCCATTCCTGACCAGCTGAAATTGTCCAGCTTCGATTTTGTCCTCACAAACTGAAAATAAAACAGAGAGAAGAAGTCTACCAGTTGATAAATGTTTCTGGAACTGCCCAATGAGGTGTATTTGCGGATGAATCCGCAGTGTTCGAGTTCCTCCAGCTTCCTTGTCAGGCTGCCTCCGTCCTTGTATTTCAGACTCTCTTTGATTTCTGTTCTCGAATATCCCGATTTCTTTTTCGCGAGCAGTTCGACAATCTTTATGTATTCGGAAGATTTGCGGAACAGTGAGTCATAGAGATTGTAAAACTCGTCATCAAGTCTTGCGTTTTCCTTGAAGAACAGTTCGTCTATATTCTGATGCAGACTCCTGTTCCGGTCCAGCAGAGCCAGATAATAGGGGACACCTCCGAGAATCATGTATGTCTCGGCAATGGACATGATATTCCATGATATTCCTTTCGACCTCAGGAAATCCTTGGTTTCGGCCAGACTGAATGGCATCAGTCCGATTTTTGACGTAATCCTGTTATGCAGACCGCCGCGATTTCGGATGATATTCTTAACCATCCATGACGCAGCCGAGCCGCAGACTATAAGCATTATCTCGGAATGTTCCGATGCCCAGCTGTTCCAAAAGCGGTCGAGTGCGGTGATGAATTTCGACTTCTGAGTATCCAGCCAAGGCAGTTCGTCGATAAATACTACCTTCCTCCTGTTACGCGACCTGTTGATTACATTTTTCAGCAGATCGAACGCTTCAAACCAGTCCGACGGGCATCCCGTTTCATTTGGAAGACCATATTGAACCAGACTTGCGTGGAAATTGCGCAACTGATCCTTCATCCCGCACCGTGCCAGCCCGGATGTGTAGAAAGTGAATCTGTTGCTGAAGAATTCCTTGACCAGAAATGTCTTTCCGACGCGCCGCCGTCCATAGATGGCGACAAACTCCGGGCTTCCGCTTTCATACAGCCTTTTCAACTCCCGGCATTCTTCTTTTCGTCCGATAAGTGTCATTGAGGATTTATTTTTGGCGCAAATATAATATTTTAGCCCAGTTTCCGCC
>CAVFTG010000152.1:0-2465 GCA_963625415.1 Barnesiella intestinihominis | reverse complement strand
CGACATCGGCGAAGACAGCCATCCACATCGTGGCAAGTCCGAAGCCGGCGAGAACGAGAACGGCCACCTTGACGGAAATTGCGAACCAGACGTTTTCGTTGGCGATTTTCAGAGTGCGGCGGGCGATGCGGATCGCCGTGGCGACCTTGGACGGCCTGTCGTCCATCAGAACCACGTCAGCAGCTTCGATCGCGGCATCCGAGCCGAGACCTCCCATCGCTATCCCCACATCCGCGCAGGCAAGCACCGGGGCGTCGTTGATGCCGTCGCCCACGAACGCCAGTGTCGTCCCGGCCGGTTTCCCGGAAATCAGTCTTCCGACGGCTTTGACCTTGTCCGCAGGCAGCAGTCCGGATTGATATTCGTCAAGGCCGAGCTGTTCCGCCACATCTCTGGCGACTTCCTCGCGGTCTCCCGTGAGCATCACGGTTCCGGACACTCCGAGCGACTTGAGAGCTGAGATTGCGGCGGCGGAATCCTCCTTGACCTTGTCCGAAATCACGATGTGTCCGGCATAGACCCCGTTCACGGCGACATGTATTATCGTTCCGACCTTGTGGCATGGATGCCATTTCGCGCCTATGGAGTCCATCATCTTCGAATTCCCGACGCAGACAGTGTCTCCGTTCACCTTCGCCCTGATTCCGTGACCGGAAATCTCCTCCACATCCTCCACCGTGCAGCCGTCGTTTTCGTTCGGGTAGGCATTCCTGAGCGAGACGGCGATAGGGTGGGTCGAATAGCGTTCCACATGCGCCGCGAGGTGCAGAAGCCCGGTTTCATCGAGCCTGTCCGGATGCACCGCGTTCACCTCGAACTGCCCTTTGGTGAGGGTTCCGGTCTTGTCGAAGACGACAGTGCCGAGCCTCGAGAGCGTGTCCATATAGTTCGACCCCTTGATGAGTATGCCGCGTTTCGACGCGCCGCCGATGCCTCCGAAGAAGGTCAGCGGAACGGAAATCACGAGGGCGCATGGACATGAGACGACAAGGAAAGTCAGCGCCCGCCGGAGCCATACAGGGAAACTGCCCGGGAAGTCGCCGGAGATGAGCGGAGGGAGGAATGCGAGGACGAACGCGAGCGTCACCACGACCGGCGTATATATCCTCGCGAACTTGGCGATGAAAGTCTCGCTTCTGGACTTGTTTCCGCCGGCATTCTCCACGAGGTCGATGATTTTCGACGCCGTTGACTCCCCGAAAGTCTTGCCGACCTTCACTCTCAGCAGCCCGGAGATGTTCACGCAGCCTGAAAGCACGTCGTCTCCGGGGGCGACATCCCTCGGCAGGCTTTCGCCGGTGAGCGCGACTGTGTTGAGGCTTGAAAGACCCTCCAGCACGGTTCCGTCGAGCGGAATCTTCTCTCCCGGCTTCACGACTATGGTCTCGCCGACCTCAACCGTGTCGGGTGCGACGGTGCTGACTTCCCCTCCGCGCTCCACGTTCGCCGTGTCGGGCCTGATGTCCATGAGCTGCGAAATCGACTCGCGGCTGCGCCCCTCCGCATAGTCTTCGAAGAGTTCGCCCACCTGAAAGAACAGCATCACGAACACCGCCTCGGGGAACTGGGGCTCCGCACCCGGAAGAAATCCGATGCAGAGCGCGCCTGCGGTGGCGATGCACATGAGGAAGTCCTCGTTGAACAGTTCGCCGTGGAACAGCCCCTCCGCTGCTTCGGCGAACACGTCATAGCCAATCAGAAGATAGGGCGCGAGATAGATGAGCAGCACTTGCCACATGGGAAGGCTCAGCGTCCTTTCCGCTGCGGACGCACCGGCGAGCAGCACGGCCGCCGTGATGATTCTCCAAAGTTTCTTTCTGTCCATAATTCAAGGAATCACATAACCATGTAATCGGCGGGCGGTTTCTGAACAGGAGGTTCGCATTTTATCGAAAAGGTTCAGATCCACACCTCCGGCGACAAAAGTATGGACTTCAGCGCGCAACCGTGTTGCAGTTGCGGCACTCCGGGCAGATGCCCTTGATTACGAACGAGTAGGCGAGCGGCTCGAATCCCTCCGGCACGCGCACCGTGTCAGGGTCGATGTGTTCCATGCAGTAGGACCGGTGGCAGCTTTCGCAGTAGAAGTGGATGTGCGCGTCATGATGGTCGCAGTGCTCCTCCTCCGGACAGAGTTCGTAGTTCACGACTCCGCGCCCGTCCTCGAAAGAATGCACGATGTCCCTTTCCAGAAACAGCGCCAGCGTCCTGAACACGCTTGACTTGTCCATCGTCGCAATCTGCGCCTCAAGGTCGGACAGGCTCACCGGCCGTTCCGTCTCCGCAAGCGCCCTCAGCACGAGAATCCTGTTCGCCGTGGGCTTCACCTCCCGCCTTTCCAGACGGAACTCCGCTTCCTGAAATGTCATGTTTTTCCGTTTTTCTGAAAGATTGTCCTGCCGCTCAGGTCTTAGTAATCCTTAAAAAATAACTTGGTAATCTTTGTGTGTCTTTTTGGTCTATAT
>CAVFTG010000151.1:0-4074 GCA_963625415.1 Barnesiella intestinihominis | reverse complement strand
GTTGGAAGGCTCTGCGCTGTACTCACAATTGACCTAAGAAGGACTTACTCCTGCCCAAAGAAAGGGGAACACTATATTCAATGACAAAGCTATGAAAAAGAATTATTTTATCCTTTTAATCTGCCTTTTGGCATTGTCTTGCGGAAAATCCGATCTGAACGAAACCATTATTCCCACACAGCAGGGAGAACTGCTGAGGTCGGAAGCCGAAATTCGCGACATCGCGATGAATTCCATTTCCATATTTTCTGACAACCCGGAAACAAAATGTTCCGGAAAGAGAATCTCGTCAATAATTCCGTCTTCAGGAGCGACGAAATCAGAGCTGAAATCACCTGTTTTCTATGTAGTAAACTTTGATAATGACGAGGGTTTTGTCATAGTCGGAGCAAGACCTGACAGCCCAGAGGTCATTGCCTATTCGGACAAAGGCAACTATGATGGCGAACACTCTGAAATTGAAGCGTTCAACATATATATGAATGAGATAGGGCATCAGTTGGAGTCAGGGTCGTCAATAATTGATGTCCCTGTGACTGACCACTATCAAACAATTACAAGGAACACCTCGGAAAACAACAATCCTCTGGTTTCAGTTGCGTGGCATCAGAAACAGCCGTTTAACTGGTATTGCAGTTCTCCTTTTAACAATGATGTACCGGCAGGTTGCGTTGCTGTAGCCATCGCTCAGATAATGTCCATATATTCATGGCCGGCTTCGATATCATTGACATACCCTGGGGCATCGGTTTCCACGCAGGCACTTGATTGGGAGGAGATGAAGTTGTCTTCACATTACACCTCCTCTCATACAAACAGTTGCCCAACTTGCATTCAATTGGCGGCACTCTTGAGAGAAATCGGGAATAGAGTACAGATGAGTTATGGCGTAGGTGGCAGCGGCGCGGATTCCGCTTGTGCACGAAGCACTCTGGAGTCATTCGGATATGAATGTTCTGAATATCAGAACTATAGTTTGACTTCTGTGATGAACAGTCTCAATGCAACGCATCCTGTGTATATCAGTGCAGCAAATTCTGACGGCGAGGGGCATGCGTGGGTCGTGGACGGTAGTAAGTACACCTGTAAAGAAAAGACAACATATCTCGTATCCGGTACTTCCCGTACGGAAGTTGCACGAGAGTATGTAAAGAATTGGTATCTTCACTTCAATTATGGTTGGGGTGATTCAGCCGATGGATACTATATTGCATGCACAAGAGAGCATGGTTCAGGGTCAATCATTGTCGGAGGCTCCTACGATGATTATCCTGTATCAATATTTACAGGTGCTAAAGGTCTTAATCAGGATGTCAAGATAATTCCCGACATCCGGCGTTAACAATATCAGAACAATTTAATTTAGAACTATGAAAAGGTTTATTTGTTTCGCGGGAATTTTATGTGCGATGACGGCGGCATTCTCCGGGTGTTCCAAGGACGGTTTCAACTATGGTGAAATAAAAGTCAGTCCCGATGCAATCATCGGGACATATCGTGCTTTTTACAATACTTACGTGCATACAGACGCATCAGGCAATGTCATTGATGAGGGTCATTATGACAACAATCCGGGATGGCCCGGGAGCTATGAGGTCTTCTACGACTTTACCGTAGACGGCAAGATTGTCGGATATACGCGCTACAATTTAACCAAAGAGTCAGAGGAGTACTTCTGGTATCTCCGTCAGAGCGATGAACAGATTTCAAAGAATGTGCTGAATGTCAATGTCGAAGAGCGCATGGTGGAAACGAACCTATGGCGATCGGAGATGCTTCGGATGATTATATATTCTTCCGATGAAAATGAGGTTCAGCTATGGCTATGGCGGGAGAATCGTGACCACAGTGATGGGAGGTATGATGTCTATAAGTTGATTAAAGTGACGGATGCCGGCACGATTGCGTCCCTCAAGAAAAATCCGATGGAAGACACGGAAGAGAACAGAGATGCAGTGCATTCGGAAATTTTTAAACTGCTCTGGCCCTGGAGGGATTGAAAACGTTCTGAAAATGTTATAGAGAAGAGTCAGGTTCTATGAAACGATTTTTTATTCTGGTCATGGCGCTCGCCGTGTCTGTTCCTGTTCTGGCGCGCAAACATCCGGAGGTGCCTCAGGCGTATGCCTATGGCAGTTCGATTGACGTTCAGGGAGGCTTTGTCGGAATGCCTTACACCATTTCCGGAGATGCCGGCAAGGCCTGCGGGATGGGTGCCGGCGGCGAATTCCAGTTGCGCTACAGCTATTTCTTCCGCCGTCACTGGGGGATTTTCGCCTCTTTCTCCCTTCTTGGCACCGGCATTGACGACATCGATTATTTCAGGACCGTGAACAGGGCTGACGGAGGGAGATACCGTTACGGGAGTCTTCCTTACGGGGTCTATTACAGCGTCAACGGCAGCAACCTTTTCTCCCGGGACAACGATTTCTTCGGACTCGGATTTCAGGTCGGAGTCGCCTACCGCTACGATTTCGGCGGCTGGAGTCTGCGCCCGAGGGTCGGAATCGGGATAGGGAGCTACTCCGGAGGCTCTTTCAGCTACAAACGTACCCCACGTGACGGAGGCGCGCCGACCGGGGTGTCCTGCCAGGTCTCCCAAAGTTATGCGGACTATATGGATGAGCCTGTGTATGACAGCGGAAGCTCCGCGGCGGCCGTTCTTTCCGCCTCAGTTCAGCTGACATATACGTTCAACCGACATTTCTACATTTCCGCCGAATGCGGAATCAAGTCTTTCCCGAACGGGAGGAGATATGAAAAGACTGTCTATCAGTTCAAGAAAGCGGTCGAACCGGCGAACTGGGCCGAATCCGTCGCCATGTCCGAACTTGAAAACAGATATGTCATCGACATGGAATCTCCGGTCAGCACTGTGGCGGCGCATCCTTTCAACTTCCTTGACATAAACTTCGGAATAGGCTGGAACATAGGGCGTAACCGCAATCGGTCGGGGAAATAATGAATTCAGGAAATATTTCTAAATCTTGGCGGCAATGAAGAAGAACGCTTTTTTCGCGGTGCTTTCCGCAATCGCTTTCGCGGCGACGGTCTCCTGCAACCGGCAGTCGATGGATTTCTATTCCGACACGGCTCCGGGGACATATTACCTGCTCACCCTCGAGAACTCAAGCAACACCGACATCGTGTGGTTCGTCCCTTATGCGGAAACCGCCACAGGAGAGCCGAAAGAACAGCTCCCCGAGTCTCTCTCCGGCACGGGCGGCTGCCAATTCGTCACTCTGGCCCACGAACGCGAGGCCGTGTATGTGAACGGCGAGGTGAGCAGCCCGTTCGAGTCCTACGACAAGGACGCCCTTGTCCCTTTCTATGTGTTTGACAGGAACGTGTTCGAAAACGAGGACTGGACGACTGTCCGCGAGGAGGAGAAATGGCTTGCCAAGTATCAGCTGAGCGCGAAGGAAGTGATCGGCCGGGAGAAGAAAATCGTTTACTCTGAATAGAGAGGGGCTGTCACGAAGTGACTGGGGGTTGAAAAAAAGAAAAGAGGGCGACTTTTTAGTCACCCCCTCTCTCTTTAGTCACCCATTGCAGGTCGGATTAACGTCCGGACAGGCCGGGATTATTGCAGTTTCTTGAGAATCGTCTTGATGTTCACTTCTTTGTCGATTATGCCCGGGAGGTCTTCGATGCGGACGCGGTCTTGAGCCATGGTGTCGCGGTGACGGACGGTTACGCAGCCGTCGTTGAGGGAATCATGGTCCACAGTCACGCAGAACGGTGTCCCGATTGCGTCCTGACGGCGGTAGCGCTTGCCGATGGAGTCCTTCTCGTCGTACTGGCAGTTGTAGTCATACTTGAGTTCGTCCATGATTTTCTGCGCAAGTTCCGGAAGCCCGTCCTTCTTTATGAGCGGGAGAACGGCCACTTTCACCGGGGCGAGTACCGGCGGAATCGAGAGCACGACGCGGGTCTCGCCGTTCTCGAGTTTCTCCTCGTGGAACGAGTGCGAAAGGACTGCGAGCACCATGCGGTCAACTCCGATTGATGTCTCCACGACATACGGAGTGAAGCTTTCGCCGGTTTCCGGGTCGAAATACTGAATCTTCTTGC
>CAVFTG010000150.1:0-4118 GCA_963625415.1 Barnesiella intestinihominis | reverse complement strand
CGCCTGGGACCATTGGATTGCCTTCGGTCTGCTCGCGCTCATCGGCATCAATATGATACGCGAAGCCCTCGGACAGAAGAAAGAGGGAGGGGAGGATGACGGAAAAGACTGTGCAGGCTGCGGAAACGGAGAAAGCAGGACGGCAGCGCCGGAAAAGAACGACCTCGCGTTCAGGCCGATGCTTATGGCGGCGGTGGCGACGAGCATCGACGCTCTGGCGGTGGGCGTGTCCTTCGCCGCGATGGACGGTGTGAACATATGGACTTCGGCGGGCACAATCGGAATCGTCACGCTCGCATTCTCGATGGTCGGAGTGAAGGCCGGACATCTCATGGGCAAGGGTCTCGCCTCGAAGGCCGAAATCATCGGGGGCATCATACTCATCGGAATAGGAATCAAAATCATCATCGAGCATATGGTTCTCGGGCAGTGAGTAAGCATTATAAAATAACTTGAACAGATTTGTGAAGGAGTATGGAAAACACATCGACTGAAAGGATAAAGGGGATTGCGGAAGCGCAGAAGGCGCTGTTCCGCTCCGGGGAGACGCTTGACACGGGGCGCAGGAAGGAAAATCTGCGCGAGCTCGGTGCGGCATTGCAGAAATGGGAGAAGCCGCTTGCCGACGCACTCTGGATTGATCTGCACAAGTCTTATGAAGAGGCTTACCTTACGGAACTGAGCATAGTGCGCGGGGAGATTGAAAACCAGCTGAAACATATTGACAGATGGGCTGCTCCCCAAAAGGTGCACACGCCTCTGAAAATGTTCCCATCTCGAAGCCGCATTCTTGCCGAACCTCTCGGCAATGCGCTGATCATAGCCCCGTGGAACTATCCTGTTCAGCTGCTTCTCAGCCCTCTCGCCGGTGCGCTCGCGGCCGGATGCACCGCCGTTCTCAAGCCATCGCCCTATGTCCCGACAGTTTCGGCCGTACTCGGAGCCATGCTTGCTGAGACATTCCCCGAGAAGCTTGTGGCCACGGTTCAGGGCAACAGGGAAGTGAACGCCGTACTGCTGTCCATGAAATGGGATCTGATATTCTTCACCGGCAGTCCCGCGCTCGGAAGAACCGTGATGGAGGCGGCCTCGCACAATCTCACGCCGGTGGTTCTTGAACTCGGAGGCAAGAGCCCCTGCATAGTCGACCACGACGCCGACATCCCTCTCGCGGCAAAGCGCATCGCCTGGGGAAAGGCTCTCAACGCGGGTCAGACCTGCATAGCCCCGGACTATCTGATGCTCCACGAAAGCGTGAAGGAGGAATTTCTGAAAGCTCTCAGGAGCGAATTCCGGAAACTGCTCGGAAAAAATCCGAAGAAAAGCCGCCATTATGTCCGCATCGTCAATGACCGCGCCTTCGAGCGCCTCAAAGGCTACCTTGACTGCGGCACAGTCGTATTCGGGGGAGACACCGACGCTGAGGAACGCTATTTCAGTCCCACGGTTCTCGACAATGTAAGCCCCGAGTCGCCTGTGATGCAGGAGGAGATTTTCGGACCGATATTCCCCGTGCTCACATTCACCCGGCTCGATGAAGTTACCGATTTCATCAGCACAAGACCCAAACCCTTGGCTCTCTACTATTTCGGAGGCGAAGGCGACCGCGTCCTGAGCCGCACTTCTTCCGGCGGAGCCTGCATAAACGACACGATAATGCACATCGCCAACGAAAACCTTCCGTTCGGCGGTGTGGGAAACTCGGGAATGTCAAGCTACCATGGAAAGAAAAGTTTCGACGCGTTCACGCACTACCGCTCCGTAGTCACCACACCGACCCGGCCCGACCTTCCGTTCCGCTATATGCCGTACCGCTTCTTCTCCATTACGAAAAAGCTGCTGTGACCGCCATCACCGGCAGAGTTCCGGAGGTTTCTTTTAAGATTTGTGTTACACAATCTATATTATGTTAAGTTGCGCGGAGAAGTCGGACTTCCCCGCGCTTTTTCGGAAAATTAGCAGTAACTTCGCACCGCGTTTCCGAAATGACCGCAGCGGTCGTCTTTGTCAAGAACTTTGCTCACGGTGCGGCGACGGAAAAAATTACTGAAACTGATGGGAAAAAGAAAACAGGACATAATTCTGGAGAACGTCACGATTGAGGCTGTGGCGGCCGAGGGCAAGGCTTTGGCGCATGTGGACGGCGCGGTCGTTTTCGTGCAGTTCGCCGTGCCGGGCGATGTCGTGGACATCAAGGTCACGAAAAAGAAGAAAAACTATATGGAGGGATATATCCTCCGCATCGTGCAGCCCTCCGAACATCGTCTTGAGCCGTTCTGCAAATATTTCGGAGTCTGCGGAGGCTGCAAATGGCAGCCGCTGCCCTATTCAATGCAGCTTGAGGCAAAACAGCGGCAGGTCTATGACCAGCTGGTGCGCATCGGACATCTGAATGTTCCTGAAATTCAACCGATTATAGGCTCGGACAAGACGCAGCTGTACCGCAACAAGCTTGAGTTCACCTTTTCGCGCCGCCGTTGGATATACGAGAACGAAAATCCCGATGAACTCTCTGAAACAGAGCGTCTCGGACTCGGTTTTCATGTGGGGCGTTTCTTCGACAAGGTGCTCGACATAGACCGCTGCCATCTCCAGCCCTCCCCTTCCGACGAGATTCGCAATTTCATAAGAGCCTATGCCATAGAGCACAAGCTCAGTTTTTTCGACATTCGGGAGCACACTGGCTTTCTCCGCACGATGGTCATCCGCACCACTGAGAAAGGCGATGTCATGCTGATTGTCTGCTTCTATCATGAGGACGCCCGGGCGCGGACAGCACTGCTCGATGCCGTGGCGGCGGAATTTCCGCAGATTACGTCACTTTACTATGTCATAAACGGCAAGGCCAACGACTCCATCTCAGATCAGGAATGCGTGCTCTACAAGGGAGAAGAGGCGATTTACGAAGAGATGGAGGGTCTGAAATTCAAAATCGGCCCGAAATCCTTCTACCAGACCAACACGGAGCAGGCCCATAAGCTCTACAGCACGGCGCGGGAATTCGCCGCGCTCACCGGCCGCGAAGTCGTCTATGACCTCTACACCGGAACTGGCACAATCGCGCAGTTCGTCTCCCGGCAGGCCGCGAAGGTTGTCGGAATCGAATACGTCCCCGAGGCCATCGAAGACGCGAAAGTGAACGCAGAGAACAACGGGATAAGCAATTGCGAGTTCTACGCGGGGGACATGAAGGATGTGCTCACGGCGGACTTCATCGCGGAGCACGGCCGCCCCGACGTCATAATCCTCGACCCGCCGAGAGCGGGAATCCATCCGGATGTGGCCA
This sequence comes from Barnesiella intestinihominis, assembly GCA_963625415.1. GTDB lineage: Bacteria > Bacteroidota > Bacteroidia > Bacteroidales > UBA932 > Cryptobacteroides. The sequence goes on along the minus strand of CAVFTG010000150.1, from coordinate 832 downwards.
AAGTGATACTTGAAGCCGCGCCGGACAGAATGGTGTATGTCAGCTGCAACCCGGCATCACAGGCGCGCGACCTCGCCATCCTCTGCGGACAATATGAAATAACGGCGGTGCGGCCTGTGGACATGTTCCCGCAGACTCATCATGTGGAGAATGTCGTGGCCCTAAAGCGTCTTTGAGTGTCTTTTTGGCCATATTTCCTCGTTTCGCTCGTCATTTGGCATCACCAAACTCCTCTCGAAACAAGAAAATCTGTCTCAAAAATACATCTCAAATCCCCCCGCATCAGTTTCAGTAATGATGCGAAGAATAACATTGATTGTCATATAGAAGTGTAAAAATATGTTTGACCAAATTTTGATACTGCTCGGAGGTCTCATAATCATCCTTTTGGGCGCGAACTGGCTTGTCGACGGAGCATCAAGCATCGCCAAGCAAGCCGGAGTCAGCGAGTTCGTCATAGGACTCACCATCGTAGGCATCGGAACCTCAATGCCCGAACTCGTTGTGAGCTGCACAGGAGCGTTTCAGGGCAACGCCGACATTGCAATCGGAAACATAATCGGCTCCAACATATTCAATGCTATGCTGATACTCGGAGTGACGGCACTGATCTGTCCGCTTACAATAACGAAAAGCAACAGACGCATCGACATGCCTCTTAACCTGCTCGTGACCGTTCTGCTTATTTGTATGGGATTGACGCACACCATCTTCGGATTCGGCGAAGATAAGCTCACCCGTATCGACGGGGCGCTTATGCTCATCATTTTCGCGCTCTATCTCTACCTTTCGTTCCGCAACGGCAGCGGGGACGAAGACGAAGAGGAAAGCG
>CAVFTG010000149.1:0-4129 GCA_963625415.1 Barnesiella intestinihominis | reverse complement strand
CGCTTGCAAAGCGCGAGCGTCTCCAGGTTACGCGTCAGAGAGCGAAACTTGAGAAGAACCTCGGTTCCATCAAGGATCTCAGCCGCCTTCCTTCCGCACTTTTCGTAGTGGATGTCCAGAAAGAGATGAATGCCGTCAAGGAGGCAAACCGTCTCAACATTCCGGTTATCGCCATGGTTGATACTTGTTGCGATCCTACTCCGATTGATTATGTGATACCGGCAAATGATGATGCCGCAAAGTCCATCGCCTACATCATGGACGTGCTTTGCCAGGCAATCAATGAAGGGCTGAACGAAAGGAAGCTTGAGAAAGAGAAGGAAGTCCCTGAGGTTTCTGAAGAGAAACCGGCGGCAGGCAAGAAGCTCCGTTCCCGCAAGGGCGGCAAGAGCGAAGAGAACGCCGATGAGGCTGCACCTGTAGTCGAGACTCCTGCGGAGGAGACCGCTCCGGTTGCGGAAGAGGCTTCTGCTGCGGAAACTCCGGCGGCTGACGCCGAATGACGGGGAATCTGACAGATTCAAGTAAGAACAGATTAAAATTCAAGACAATGGATATCAAAGCAGCTGACGTAATGAAACTGCGTCAAATGACCGGTGCCGGAATGATGGACTGCAAGAAAGCTCTCATCGAGGCTGAAGGTGACTACGACCGCGCACAGGAAATCATCCGTGAGAAAGGCAAGCTCGTTGCTGCGAAGCGTGCGGACAGGGAGACCACCGAAGGTGCGGTTCTCGCCCGCATAGCAGGCGACAAGGCCATACTCGTGTGCCTTGGATGCGAGACTGACTTCGTCTCGAAGAATGCGGAATTCCAGGCTCTCGCCAACGCAATCGCGGATGCCGCAATCAAGGCGTTCCCGGCTGACGCGGAGGCTCTCAAGGGAGTTGTCCTCGCTGACGGCAGGACAGTCGAGGCGGCTGTCACCGAACAGACCGGAAAGACAGGAGAGAAGCATGTCGTGGCATACTACGCCACCATCAGCGCTCCGTTCTCCGCAGCCTATGTGCACCACAACGGCAAGGTGGCTTCAGTGGTCGGCTTCAATAAGGAGGTTGACGCGGAAATCGCGAGGGGAATCGCAATCCAGGTTGCGACCATGAACCCTGTCTCCGTTTCGGAGAAGGATTGCCCTGCGGAAGTCGTTGCGAAGGAAATCGCTCTCTACAAGGAGCAGATGAAGGACGACCCGAAGATGGCAGGCAAGCCGGAGGCTATGCTTGAGCAGATTGCGAAGGGCAAGCTCGGCAAGTTCTTCAAGGAGAACACTCTTCTTGAGCAGGCCTACCAGATGGGCGACGGCAAGGAAGCCGTGAAGGACGTGCTCGCCAAGACTGACAAGGAGGCGCAGGTGCTTGCATTCAAGCGCTTCTCACTCAGCGACTAAGCAAATCGGTCGAAACTGAAAAAGCGAGGGTGACGGAAAAGTCTCCCTCGCTTTTTTCAACCCCAGTCACTTTCATATCACATCGAATGACAGTGAGGCAAGGTCTGAGTCGGCGGAGGATGAGCCTATCATGACTGTGAACGCGCCCTTTTCCACCTCCCATTTCCCGGAGGCGCTCCAGCAGCGGAGCATGTCCGGAGTCACTTCGAAGTCCAGACGGCGGCTTTCCCCGGCTTTGAGACTCACCCTGCGGAATGCGCGCAGTTCTTTCACCGGCCTGGTCACCGAGCCGTATTCGTCCCGGATGTAGAGCTGGGCGGTCTCGTCACCGTCGTACGGGCCGCGGTTGGTGAGCGTGACGGAGGCCGTGAGAGTGCCGTCCGGTTTGATTTCCCGGCTGGAAAGCGACATGTCCGAATAGGCGAAATCGCTGTAACTCAAACCGAAACCGAAAGGCCAGAGAGGTCCGGTCTCCGAGGTGGCGAAAAGTCGTGAGTATTGTGAGTGCTTGTGGTTATAGACGGTCTGCACCTGTCCGACATTGCGCGGAACGGTTACAGGGAGTTTGCCGGAAGGATTGACCTGCCCGGAAAGTACTTCGGCTATCGCACGCCCTCCTTCCTGCCCGGGCTCCCAGACATTCAGAATCGCATCGACGTTGTCCCTGGCCCAGCCTGCGCTCAACGCCCGGCCGCTCATCAGAATCAGAACCACAGGCTTTCCCGCCGAGGCCACGGCTTCCAGCAACTGCTGCTGCATGCCCGGAAGGTCGAGATTGTCGCGGTCGCAGTTCTCCCCGCAAGTGCGGCCGAAAGTCGAATATCTCTGGGAGTTGTCTCCGACGACCACAATGCTTACGTTGGCCCGTGCGGCCTTGGCCGCCGCCGTGGCTATCCCCCTCGCATCGACATTGGAAATCCTGCCACCGAAGCACAGCGTGTCTATTTCGGAGTCCGGGAAAGCCGCCAGCAGCCCGTCATGGACTGTGCTGACCGAAGAGTCGGCCTGAGGCACGGCCCAGTCACCGAGAATGGTCTGACTGTCCGCATTCGGACCCGTGAGAAAAATCCGCCGCGGGCCGGAATCTCCGCTGAAGGAACGGCATCCGGCTCCGTACTTGTTGTTCTTCAGCGGGAGAAGACCGTTGTTTTTCAGAAGCACGAGACTCTGCCGCGCCGCCTCAAGAGCCGTCTGTCTGTGCTCTTCAGCCCCGGATATGTGCACGGGGATCTCCGGCACGGGTTTCTCAAAGAGGCCGAGGGCGAATTTCGCGGCGAGAATCTTCCCGGCGGCGCGGTTTATCCGGTTTTCCGGAATACGTCCGGACTTAACCGCCGCAACCACTGCTTCGAAATACTTGTCCCCCTGCATATGCATGTCAATCCCGGCTTCCACGGACACGACGAAAGCCTCCGTCGAATCAGCGACGAAACGGTGCATCGAGTGCAGCCTTTCTATGTCCATCCAGTCGCTGACCACGAAGCCGTCAAAGCCGAGTTCGTCGCGCAGCAGACCGTTCAGCAGCCCTCTGTCGGCGTGGCACGGGATGCCGTTGATTTCGTTGTGCGCAGCCATCACCGTACCGACCTTGCCCTGCGACACGGCGGCGACAAAAGGCGGCAGGTATAGTTCCCGGAGTTTGCGTTCTGAGACATCCATCGGAGCGGCGTTAAGCCCTCCGGCAGGTTCACCGCCGGCAATCAGGTGCTTCGCGCAGGCCAGAACATGGTCTCCGGAATATTTGCCGTCACGCCCCTGAAGTCCCCAGATGGCATGTTTCCCCATTTCTGAGACCAGAAGGGCGTCTTCCCCGAAAGTTTCTCCCATCCTGCCCCAGCGCGGGTCGCGGGCGATGTCGAGATTCGGTGCGAAAGCCCAGTAAAGACCTCTCTGACGCATTTCAAGGGCAGTCTCCTCCCCGATTTTCTCCATAAGAGACGGATTGAAGGTGGATGCCATGTTGATGTTGGTCGGATAGACCGTGCAGCCGGCGATGAGGGCGTTGCCGTGAATGGCGTCAATGCCCAGAAGCAGCGGAATTCCCAGTCTGCTTTCGGAGGCGAGTTTCTGCAGGGCCACGGCTTCGCCGCTCGTCATCACATGCAGGAACGCCCCGACTTCTCCCCTGCGCACTTTGTCCGCAAGTCCGGGATTGCCGAGATTCCCGTCGGTGGCATCGATGTTCTTGTGCGCCGAACCTTTGCCCGGATCGACATAGCCCGGAGCCACGTACTGGCACATCTGACCGACCTTTTCCTCGAGGCTCATTTCTTTCAGAAGCAGGGCCGCCCTCTTTTCGGGTGAGAGCGATGAGTCTTTCCAGTCTCCGCCCGTGCAGGAGACAATCAATGGCACAAGCGCCGCAGTCAGAAGAAAAATTCGTTTCATGTGATGAATTCCGGTTATATGGTTCTGACTGCAAAATTAGAAAAATATAACCGATTTCCGTGTGCGTGCACGGGAATATATACATATTTATTTCCATGTGAGAACCGTCTCGGCGGGCACAGCCTTGAGACGGCATGGGTTCAAATCTTTCGGACTCGGGATTCCGGGCTTGAAAATATGGACTCTCCGGGATGTCGTATCCATGAAAAGAGAAATAATTTGAAAAAAGTTGCGGAAAAATTTGCAGGGAACGAAAAAGTCCGTATCTTTGCAGCCCATTTCGGAAACGGGATGGAAGTTCTTTGGAAACGAAGGACAAGATCATTGAAAAGTTTGAGAGAGATTAAGAGGTAA
>CAVFTG010000148.1:0-4138 GCA_963625415.1 Barnesiella intestinihominis | reverse complement strand
GTACTTCTCCGTCAGCCCAATGAACTTTCTTATAAGAAAGCGTATATGGAGAAAAATGCCGCAGATGTCAAGACACTGCTTATAGGTGCTTCCAATGCTGCCAATGGCATAGACCCGGCGGAAATAGGCGACAGCTGTTTCAACATGGCCGTGAATGGGCAGATGATGTGCATCACCAGAGCCGTCTGTGAGAAATATCTGCCGGACTGCACAAATCTGGAGACTGTGATCATGCCGATAGCCTATCGCCAGCTCTACGAAGGCTATGCCTATCCGTTGAGCAGAACTGACCTGGTTTACCGTATGAAGGAGTCAGAGAAATGCAAGTATCTCAAATATATGGGGGTTATCGAGAATCCCGGCGATTGGATTTACTGGCCTGAGACAGTCTGGCTGAAAGCGGATACCATCAGCCGGCTCTTCAATAATGACAACACAGGTATAGGCTGTGACACATTGGGATTTGAAAGGTTGTCTCTTTCCAATCGTGGAGAAAACTGGAAACAGGTGCACATACCCGGCGAAATTGAGGACAGACTCGGTAACGCTGAACTCGCGTTCCAAGATAATGTAAGAAATGTCCGTAAGATAGCGGAACTATGCCAGAGCAAGGGTGCGCGGTTGATACTGCTGGCCACCCCTTATTTCGAAACCGCTCAGAAAGTTACTGACGAGAGAAGAAGGGCGGTGCTTCGCGAATTTGTCGGAGAAGTCGAGAAAGGATACGACAATGTTCTCTTCCGCGAATATACTTTCGACACCCGTTTTCAGGAGGACGACTTCTACAATTCTTCTCATCTGAACGAATTCGGAGCGGCCAAATTCGCAGCCATATTGCGCGATGACTTTAACCTGTGATGATGACAAGCGGTTTGAAAAAAGGTTTCAGAGTGGACATAGCGATGCTGCGGCTCTTGTCCATTTTCATAGTCGTGGCCTTTCACGCTTATGGGATGTGCTATGCACAGCATCTTCCACCTCCTCTTCCGTCCTTATATAAAGAGACATATTGGCACTTCAATCAGTGCATACCGATAAATGTGGCGATGCCCCTGTTTATGGTCATCTCCGGCTATCTTTTCACTATGCAGCTACTGAAGGGCAAGTACGCTTCGCTGTGGCAGGCGGCGAAGGACAAGTTCCGCAGACTCGGCGTTCCATATTACTTTTTCACGCCTATTATGATGGCCACCTACAGCGGATTCAGCCTTTCTCCCTTCTATTCCGGGAACTATTGGCATCTGTGGTTTCTCCCTGGACTCTGGTGTACGCTGATGGCGGTGTATCTGCTGCGTAATCTGATATTCTCAGAAAAACCATGGGTGGCGGTCTCCGTTCTGCTGGCATCTTTCGCCCTTTACCTCATCAGAGGCCGGCAGGGGGGGGACACTACTATCCTTCCGCATGTATTCGGACTCAGCCATCTGACCTCGATGTTGTGCTGGTGTGTGCTTGGAAGCCTGTTGCGCAAGTATGAGAGCCGGATTGATGCGGTTATGAAAAAGTACCGTCTGGTGTGGCCGGTGATGGCGGTTTATCTGGTTTCAGTCATATTCTTCCCATCCGCCTATGGAGAAAAGAGCATCTCGTCAATAGTCGGAGGATGTTCATCGATAATCACCTTGTGGTATCTGTTCCGCAGAATCCCTTGGGAGAAATTGCGGCTTACCCCTCTGCTGCTGAAACTCAGTTCATTCACTTTCGGAATATATATCTTTCACAACTGGGTCGAAGCCTATCTCGTTTCGTCCACCGTGAAGCGGCTGTTTCCGATAGAAGAATTCGCAGCGAACCATATAATCCTATTTCCGGCATTGTTCACATTGTCAACATTCTTCATATCCGCTTTGCTGACAATGCTCTGCCTGCGCACCCGTTTCGGAAGGTGGCTTCTGGGATGAGCCCGTCCCGCAAATCTGACAAACGACAAATCTTTAATATGAAATTCATCAAAGACATCATCCGCTTTCTGCGGTTGCTGGCGCTGCGCGGTGTTGCGTCTGCGCAGCGGCGGGAACTGTGCGCGGCAGAAAACAGACCGGTACTGATTCTTGCGCCTCATCCGGACGACGAGATTCTTGGCTGCGCAGGGCTGATTACGCGGCTCGTGCGGCTTGGGAACGCCCCCGAGGTCGTCGTCCTCTCAGGTGGGGGGGGCAGTCATAGAGGCTGCTGCGATCTAGACGAAGACACTCTGATAGCTCAGCGCCGTAATTTGACCCTCAAGGCTGCGGAAGCCGTAGAACTGCCCGAAGGACACATCCATTTTCTGGACTTTACCGACGGGAGCATCTCTTCTGAAGATGCGGAGAACTTCGGGCGGCTGAAGGAGATTTTCGACCGCGTCAAGCCTGCGGCGGTGTTCGTTCCGCATAGCGGCGAGGGCTGGCCTGACCATCTGGCGGCTCGGAGTATGGGTCTTGAACTCGCGAATGAACTTACTGAGGGGCTTGCTGTCTATGAGTACTGCGTCTGGATGTGGTACTATAATGTCCGCCATCTCAACTGGTGCAACGCCCTTACGCTGAAGATGACCCGCGAAGAGCACAGCCGCAAGCTGGCGGCGATGAACATCTACACCACAGCGCTCGCCCCCTGCGGCAAGCCGTGGAGCGGAGTGCTCCCGTCGGTGTTCCTCCGTGCGAACCGCTGGCACCGCGAACTGTATTTCAAGGTAACACGCTCCGGAAATTCTGAGCATAAGAAGGAGGCGTCATGAGACGGAATATGGTAGCGGTCGTCATAGGCATAGGCTCCTATAACGACCTCGGTGTCATAAGAAGCTGCGGCGAAGCCGGCATAGGCTCCGTCTATGTCACGCCTGGGAGAGAACTAGTCTTTCCGATTCAGAAAAGCAGGTACATAAAGGAATGGCGGCAGATAGATTTCACGGAGAAGGCGATAGTCGAAGAAATAGTCCGAATAGGAAAGAGTTTCGACGCTGATGTCGTCGTCTTTCCGACGGCCGATGTGCCGGACTGCATAATCGACAGGAATTTCGACGCTTTCCCGCCCAATGTAAAACTGTCCGGCTCCGGCGGAAATATGTCCCATCTTATGGACAAGTCCGAAATGGCTCGCGCAGCAAAGGAGGCCGGACTGAATGTGCCCGGAACATTCGTGCTTGAGCGTCAGGAGGACATTTCCGGGAGGGAAATCAAGTATCCTGTGATTATGAAGCCGGTCAGGAGCATAGACGGGGAGAAATCGGACATAAGGATATGCCGGGACTGCGTGGAACTGACTGCGGCGGTGACAGAATATGAGGGTAAGGGTTATTCGCAAATGCTTGTACAGCAATATCTCTGCGACCCGGACAAGAAAGAGCTCGGAATCACGGGCATAGCATTTCCGGACGGAAGGGTGGAGATTCACGGTTACATCGACAAGATTCGGAATCTGATGAACATCAATAATTTCGGCATCTATCATCCGAACGACACGAAGCTCGACTATGACGCTCTGAAAAGATATGTTCTGGCAACGGGCTATGTCGGCATCTTCGACACGGACTTCATCCTGAACCGGGGCGAACTGTATTTTATCGAGTGCAATTTCCGCAACGGAGCATACGGCTACTGCACGACGGCCGCAGGCTTCAATATGCCCGCATATTGGGCCACCGGCGGAGAATACGGTCTGAAAACCGCATTGAAGGACATTGTCTTCATGGACGAGCGGACGGACCTGCTTAATGTCCTTAATGGGAACATTCCGCTTCTCAAGTGGCTGAAGGACGTCTTTAGAACAGATGCCTTTCTGTTCTGGAACCGGAAGGATCCGGCACCATATTTCAGAATACCGGCCGGCATTAGGCAGAAATTCGCAGCAATGACACGCAAACTGAAATTAAGATGAGCCGTCCTCCGCTCATTTGCACGGGATACGGAAAAATCGTAGATTTGTGCGGATTGTCAGTAACGTAAAACGAAGCGCCTTATGGAACAGATGAGAAGAAAATATCCGGTCGGGATACAGACCTTTGAAAGGATTGTCAAAGAGGACTATATCTATGTGGACAAGACTGACCTCGTGTGGGAACTTGCCCACGATGCGACCTTTGTTTTCATGAGTCGTCCGCGGCGCTTCGGCAAATCCCTGCTCACCTCCACGCTCGAGTCCTACTTCAGGGGGAGGA
>CAVFTG010000147.1:407-4255 GCA_963625415.1 Barnesiella intestinihominis | reverse complement strand
TTTAGTAAGCGTTAAAAAATAACTTGAACAGATTTGTGAAGGATTTTTGAGTATAGATTTCTTTTTGAAGATGGAGTGTACTGGATGTACACGACTGATGAAAAAAGGAATATAGACCAAAAAGACACACAAAGATTACCAAGTTATTTTTTAAGGATTACTTAAGACAGCCTCGGGGGGAGTTTCCTCAAAAATAAATCTCAGACCTTGACAGTTCTGCCCTCAAGATGAATCTCAGACCTTGACAAAGTGAGCGTTGAAATGGCTGATTTCGGGAATATGCTGACGGCTTTGGCGGACTTGTTCCTTCCGAGACTCTGCTGCGTCTGCGGCGGGGAGCTGGGGCGTAACGAGAGGCACATCTGTCTGAACTGTCTTGCTGACATGCCGCTGACACTCGACTGGCTTGTCAGGCGCAACCCCATGGCTGAGAAGTTCAATGCGCTGATTGCCGGACATGAGGTTTCGGACACGGGATATGTCGATGCCGTGGCTCTCTTCAATTTCGTGAGAAACGGCGCGATCGGGGACGTCGGAACTGACGGTGGCGACGGTTCGGGCGGGAAGGCCGGAGGATACAGGAATATAACATATCGTCTGAAATATTCCCGCGACATACGCGAGGGGCGTTTTTTCGCGGCGATGCTCGGTGAGAGGGCGCGGGCGGCGGAGTGGCTTTCGGATGTCGATACGGTGATTCCCGTCCCGCTCCACTGGACAAGGCGGCTCCGGCGCGGTTACAATCAGGCCGAGGTCATCGCCTCCGAACTTGCGAGGGCGCTCGGCGCACGTCTGAGAACGGACATTCTGATTCGGAGACGGCGCACGAGGACTCAGACGAAACTCGGCATCGGGGAGAAGGCGCGCAATGTCAGCGGCGCTTTCGCCGTCAGTGAGAGGTTCCGCAGCCGATTTCATGAACCCGGAATCCGGAGCGGAGCGCCGTCCTCAGAGGGGATGTCCGGGAAACGGGATTCCGCAGCCGTCAGACATATACTCCTCGTCGACGACGTGTTCACCACAGGTTCGACGCTTTACAACTGCTGGCGGCCGCTGCACGATTTCTTCGGCCCGTCCGTCCGCATCAGCATCGCAGCTCTCGGAGTCGTCTGATTAAAAATCCGAAATCTCGACAATGTGGTTGAGGATGGCATAGACCGTGAGCCCCGCGATGGAGTTGATACCGGTCTTGCGGGCTATGTTCTTGCGGTGGGTGACGACGGTGTTTATGGAAATGAAAAGGTCGTCGGCGATTTCCTTGTTGGTCTTGCCGTGGGCCACGGCGGCGAGGATTTCCTTTTCGCGATTGGAGAGCACATCGGAACTGTCCTCATCGTCATGAGGAGACTCCTCTTCGTCCATGAGGTTTGCGACAAGCGGATTGAACAGCTTTTCCTCGACCCTCATGTGGTTGCGCATGTCCGTCTCCATTGCAAGAAGGTGGTTCAGCATGTTGTAGCGCGAGGCGTTCTCCCCGTTGTCCGGAAGATATTTTATCACAATGTTCTTCAAATCGTCCAGTTTCTCAAGAAACTGGCTGTGGCTTTCTTCCGCTTCCGTTTCGTAGTTTCCGCTTCCGATGCTGCTGAATATCATCTCCTCATGTTCAAAATGCTCGTTGAGTTTCTCGACAAGTTCGTCGAAGAATCTGTTCAGCGCATCGGCGAACGAGGCCCCCACATCTCCGAGCATCGTGTGTATGAGTCCGTGGAGATGAGGCACGGACACCTCGGAATAGTACTTGTGCGACGAGCGTATGTAGTCGGCGAGCAGGGCGATGTCGCTCCGCCCGAGATGCGAGAGATCCGGAGAATATTCGTGGTTCGCGAAAACATTGGCTGTCTCGACGAACAGCCCGTCCGGGAAGGACTGTTTCCTGCACACCTCGGCAATCGTCGCGTCCCCGAATCCGAGCCTGAAATGCAGCCGTTCGAGAACCGAAAGCATCCTGTTGTCCGAAAGGATGTCCGCCATCTTCATGTTTTTGGAGTATGGAAATCCGTCACTCATAGTCCTTTTTCGTTTGAAACCCCGCAAATATACTCATTTTCGGTTGCTGCCTTGACACGCCTTGGGGAATAATTCCCGATTTTGAGGGATAAAAACTCGGAGGGATAAAAACTCGGAATAATTCCTGTTTTTGCACCTCAAAAACTCGGAATTTTTCCTGACAGTATAGATATGTGATTGATTTTTATTACTTTTGCGTCATAATCGAAATTCTATGCTTTTTAGGAAATTTACTTCGCATATTGAGGCTTTTCTGCGGGATGAACCGCACAAGATTCTTCTGATCAACGGAGCGCGGCAGATTGGCAAATCCTATCTGGTGCGGTATGTCTGCGGCCGTATGTTCCGCAATTATGTCGAAATCAATCTCAAGGAAGACGCTGAGGGAGACAGGATATTTGCGGATGTCCGCAGCACGAACGACTTCTATATGCAGATCGGAGCGATAGCCGGCGACAGGCTCGGCGATGCGTCTGACACGATTGTCTTTCTTGATGAGATACAGAGTTATCCACATCTGATGACAATGTTGAAATTTCTGAATGAAGAGGCGCGGTACAGATATATCGCGAGCGGGTCTGAACTCGGCATCGCTTTGTCGCAGACTCCTTCAGTTCCGATAGGGAGCATTGCCGTTGAACAGATGTTTCCGCTTGATTTTGAAGAATTTCTGTTGGCTTCCGGCTGCGGAAAGGAAACGATGGATGGAATCAGGGGCCGCTTTCTCAGACGGGAGCAGCTCAGTGATTCACTGCATGACTATATGTTGCGCCAGTTCAGGATATATCTTCTTGTCGGCGGAATGCCGGATGCCGTCAACAAGTTTCTTGAGACGCGCAACATCGCTCTTGTCCGCAAGATACAAAACGACATCCATGAACTCTACAGACTGGACGCGTCCCAGTATGATTCAGAAAAGAAGCTTGCGATTCGAAATATATATGACCTCATTCCGTCGAATATGGAAAACAAGAGGAAGCGGATAGTCGTGAAGAAGATAGAGAATAAGGCCGGGCACAAGCAGTTCAGTGACTATGCCGATGAGTTTGAATACCTGACAAATTCCGGTGTGGCGCTTCCCGTCAAGGCAATCAGCAATCCCAAGTTTCCGTTGAAGGAGTCTGAAAGCAAGAACCTGCTGAAGCTTTACCTCAGTGACGTGGGGATGCTTACGGGCATTCTGTATCGGAATAACATCAATGCCGTGCTCGGCGATGAGCGCGGCATAAACCTCGGCTCTGTCTATGAATCCGTTGTCGCACAGGAACTTCATGCGCATGGCTGTGAACTTCACTATTACGACAACAAGCAGCGCGGGGAGGTCGATTTCATCATTGACGACTATGAGACTCTGTCCGTTCTTCCGATTGAAGTCAAGTCCGGAAAGGATTATAAGGTTCACAGCGCCCTCGACAATTTCATGGGCACTCCGGACTATAATGTCAAGAATGCCGTCGTTCTCTACAGCGGACAGAAAGTCTATCAGGAAAAAGGCATCACATATCTCCCGATTTATTATGTGATGTTCATCGGAGGCGGGACTTCGGATTCCGCTGACATGATTATTCCTGAAATGGCGGTTCCGGGACTGTAGGTCGCAGTTACAACATAATGGTATGAAAGAATAATGGCGGCTATTCTGCACGCAGGGGTGCAGATGTAACATTTGTTGCATATTTTGTAACGAGGGTGGAACGGTGATTAACGGCATATTGGGATATTTGCAGGAGGTTTGAAAACCTGATGCAGCACACATGAACAATATGCACTAAAATGAAAAAATCCAAAGTTATTCTTTATGCTTTCACGGCGGTATTCGGAGCCCTTGTCGTGGGGCT
>CAVFTG010000147.1:0-397 GCA_963625415.1 Barnesiella intestinihominis | reverse complement strand
CAATCTCGGAGGGATATCCGGGGCGATAGACATCATCGAAAAGGAATTTGCGCTTTCCTCCCTTGCGAAGGGACTTGTGACGGCCGCTTATGATGGCCTCGGCCGTGATTCCTACTTATATAACGCTCTATTTGCACTTTCTTTTCGGATTCGCCGGAAACCATCCCTTCTCGACCCTCTTGCGCTGATGGAAGACTTCGAGAATGCTCCAGAAACACGAGAACGCGAACACGCCGAGGAGGGTGGAGCATATGTAGTGGGCCGTGAACAGGGAAGCGGTCGCTGCGGCGAGTCCGACGGCAAGGAAAACCCACCAGCAGCCGGTTCCGAAATGGTATTCCGCCTTTATTACAATCGGGTGGAACAGCCCTATCATCAGGAACGACGAGATTCCGAT
>CAVFTG010000146.1:0-4284 GCA_963625415.1 Barnesiella intestinihominis | reverse complement strand
CGCACTACGTTCGGGACGTAGGGGTCGGGCGTTCGAGTCGCCTCATCCCGACAAGAGCCAGACAAGCAAATTGTCCGGCTCTTTTTGTATGCGATAGGCGACAAGGCGCACAAGCGCCGTGCGGAGAACAGCGAAGCGGTGGCATCGTGCGATGGTGCGCACGGAGCACGACTTCCCCTTCGAGGGGACGGGAGGGGTCGAAAAACAATGCGCCTCATCCCGACAAGAGCTGGACAAGCAAAATTGTCCGGCTCTTTTTTTTATGCAATAGGGATAAAGGCGCACAAGCGCCGTGCGGAGAACAGTGAAGCGTGGGCATAGTGCGATGGCACGCACGTAGCACGACTTCCCCTTCAAGGGGACGGGAGGGGTCAAAAGACAAGGCGCACAAGCGCCCACTTCCCCTTGCATTTAGGAAATATATGCGTAACTTTGCAGCCCCTTCGGGGCATTGCAGTGCTGCGGGCGTGTTGTAATTGGTAGCCAAGCCAGACTTAGGATCTGGTGCCGCAAGGCGTATGGGTTCGAGTCCCTTCGCCCGCACGAAAAATCACTGCTCCGCAGTTCCGGAATCGAGTTCCTGCTGTTCCTCAGCAGAGAGCGGGACGACGGCTTCATCAACGGCGGAGACATAGCCGGTCCGCTCCTTCTGCTTGCGGATGGCTTCCTGGGCCTCACTGATGGCGACGGCCTGTTCAACTCCGGTGTCGAAGATGTTGCGGATGGAATTCGAGAGGTTCAGCCGGGACTCGTCTATGGTCTTCGAGAACACAGGGATATCCTTGGCGTTCCTGTACTTGGCCTTGCCTATGCGGAACTTCATCCTGTCGAAATCCTGGCCGTAGAAATCCACGCCGAACTTGAAAACGAGCGGCGACCTGATGACGGAAACGTGATAGCGGAACGACATGTCAAGATTCTGCACCCCGCTCATTGCGAGTTCATATCTGTCGACATCCACGAGGAATGGGAAAACTTCAAGCTCGTTGTCCGCAATCCGGCTCTCCACCGACATGGAATCGATTCTCAGGTCTCCGTCATTCTTGAATTTCAGCAGCTTCGTGATTTTTCTGATGTCTTTGTTCTGAGCCAGAGTGAGATTTTTTCCGCCTATGCGCATCACGCCGCTCACCGACGGCATGATGAAATTCATGTTCGTGTCGAGAGCCGCCGTCCCCGCGATGTCGCAGTTCAGAAGCCCGTCGAACGAGCTGAGCATCGGCACCAGCTCCTTGATCTGCGGCACCATGTCGAAAACTTCTCCGGCCGTGAGGTCTATCAGACTGAGGTCGAATCCCGTCTTTATGTCGGTCTTGCTCCGTGTCGCATAGAAACCCTCAAAGAAGAAATTCCCGAGGTTGGCCGCCGCCATCGTGTTGTAAATCTGCACGCAGCGCTCCTTCATCCTGACATTGCAGTTCAGCCAGTCGATGTTCATGTTCGACCATGAGATGTCGTAGCCTTCCACCGCGATGTCCGCGATGACATTCGCCGGCACCACCAGAAGACCGCCCGCGCTGCTGTCCGCCTCCCCGGCATTCATCTGAGCCACCGCCGTCTCAAGGTACTCGCTGTCGCTGTCCTCCGATGTCGCGTCAACCGTTCCGGCCACTTTCCGCCCGGCTGCGTATGCCGCGAGAAGTTCGTTGCAGTCAAGCCTGTCCGTCTTCAGCTTGAGCTGAACCTTCACCGGTCCGTGTCCGAGCAGCGCCCGCCTTATCCCGGTCACGTTACCGTTCAGATCCAGCGAGGATTCTCCCGAGCGGAGAGTGAAACCGTGCAGATTGATGTCGTTGTTCGTAAAATCGAGTCTCGCGTCCGAAACGACATTCTTCAGCGGAAGCGACGCCGTCACAATCCGCGCCCTCCCGAGCGACAGGTCTCCGCTGAGTCCCCAATCCCGGAAATATCTCTTGAGCGTCCCGTCGAGCCTGAAATCCACGTCATGCTTGAGGAAGTCTTTCTCCCGCAGCCACTCCGGCATGTTCCCCGCCGCCATGGCAGCCATCCTCTCCCTTCTCGCCACGCTCATGAGCGAGTCTCTCGGCACGCCGGGATACACCCTCGCAAGCGAGTCCAGCCTCCTCTCCCGTCTCGCCTCGCGCTCGGAAGTCCTCATCCTCGCAGTCGCGTTAATCTTCACGTCCGACGCGGACACCCGTCCTTCCGCGCTCCTGGCCGACATTCGCCTGTTGCTGCTGCTGAAAGAAAGCACCGGAATCCCGGCTTTGCCTTCGCGGGTGATTCTGAAGCTGTTCTCCGTGCCGCGCAGCCCGAAAGAGTTCTCCGCCCCGTCCCTGAGACGCAGCCTCTCTCCGCTGAACAGGCCTTTCATGGGATAGAACACCGTCGAGTCGGTTCTGTTGAGAATTCCTGCGTCGTTGGTCATCGCCAGTCTCATCCCGCTTCCCTGAAAGCCCATCTCGCTTCCATAGACGGCGCTGAGCGTGTCAATCCCGGCGTTCAGCTCCAGCACCCGCGATTTGCGCGTCAGCCCTTCGTCAGCCTTCGCCCGTCTCGTGATGAGACATAAATCGAGCGAGTCGAGATAGAGGTTCACGCTGTCGGCGGGGGAACTGAATCTGAGCTCCCTCGCTGTCAGATCCACGTCGAGATTCGCTTCCGGCAGTCTGTAGAAGTCCATCTGCGACATTCTCACGCTTCCTTTGACCTTTCCGCCCAGCATTCCGGAGGCGCTCATTCCGAGACTGTCCGGAAGCACGGCCGCGATGTCGTCCAGCCTTGAGCTGAAGACCATGTCGGGCTTGAGCAAGATGTCGTCCCCGAGCAGGTCGATTATTCCGAGCGAGCCGTCAAGATGAGTGGTTCCGAGAGCGCGGAGACAGATGTCCGAGAGGTTGAGGCACAGCCTGTCCCGCCCGTCCACAGCCACTTCGCCCGCAAGTTCCACCTGCGCGGAAATCCCCGTGCCTTCAAGGCTTACGTCCGCCTTCGGAATCGAGAACTCCCCGTAAATCTTCGGCAGCCGCGAGCCGGCATAGACATAATGTCCCTCCGTCCCCAGCCTTGCCGAGAACTTCGCGTCCGTCCGTACGATTCCGGCATCCGCGCTCACGATTTTTCCGTATTCCCCGACCAGCTTCGCCACGTCCACATTCTCGAAATTCATCTCAGCTTTCACATAAAGGCTGTCCTGCGGCATCCTCACCTGCCCGGAAAGAGTGAACGGGATGTAGGCCGCGGAGCCTTCCAGACGCCTGAAGTCAAACGCCGGAACCGTGTCCCTGACAAGGTCGAAATGCCCGCAGAGACTCACCGGGACTTCAATCCTGCCGAAATCCCGAGTCCTCAGGAAGGCCTTCGAGTCGAGGTCGAGGTGCACGTGGCGACCGTTTCTTCCCTCGATGTGCAGCCTGTCAATCCCCGCGAGCAGGGTGTCCCGTCCCATCCTTCCGGCCGCGAAGAGACTGTCAAGTTCAAGCTTGATTTTACCTGTTTTTCTGAAATCTGAACGCAGCCGTCCCTCGAAAGACATGTCCTTCAGGGTGATGAGCGCACTGAGCGTGTCCGGGGCGTCTGAATAGACGACAGTCGGTCTCCCGCTCATCCTCACTCTGCCGAAAGCGATTCCCGGAAGCCCGGAATCTCCGTCCTCGCCGGTCGGGTCGCTTTCCTCCGTTTCTCCGGCCGTCTCTCCGTCCGTCATTATGTCCCAGTTGGATGAACCGTCGCTGAACCTGTGCGCGAAAATCCTCGGCTTCACAATCTCCACAAGAGACAGGTCAAGTCTCCACGCCAGCAGCCCGAACGGATTGACTCTCAGATTGAGACGGTCGAACACCGCGAGAGTGTCGCATGCGTGCAGCCCCGTCAGTGAGTCGGCTTTCCCGCGCCCCAGGAACTGTACGGGCATGTCCCGCGTTATGAGGGAGTCGAAGCTTTCGTGCGGATAGGTCACCGTGCAGCTGTCCATCCTCAGTTCGACATTCGGGAACGCACGGAACATGGATATCCCGATGTTTCTGAACCCGAAGTCTGCGCTGAAATATTCATTCGCATATTTTTCGACGATTCCGGTCATCACCGACGGCGACAGCACAATCTGGAGCGCCACAAGCGCGACAAGCCATATCCCGAGAACCCATGCGCAGATTCCCGTCAGGATTTTCCGCACTTTCCCCTTTCCGTCCGCGAATTTCTCCGTATTCTTCGACGGTTCTTCCGTTTTTTCGGGAATATTCCCGTTTCCCATATCTTTCATGTCCATTTTGTGTCCGGTATATCCGTGTCTTCGTGTCCCGTCATTTCAAATGAGGTCTGCAA
>CAVFTG010000145.1:0-4285 GCA_963625415.1 Barnesiella intestinihominis | reverse complement strand
ACGTGAGCGGTGTTGATTGTGATACCGCGCTCCTTCTCCTCCGGTGCGTTGTCGATGGAGTCGAATGAGCGAAGCTCTGAAAGACCCTTCTTCGCGAGCACCGTGGTGATGGCTGCGGTCAAAGTGGTCTTACCGTGGTCAACATGGCCGATCGTACCGATGTTAACGTGGGGTTTGTCTCTTTTAAAGGTTTCTTTTGCCATACTTGTATGTTTTTAAAAGTATTATCAATGATTTCCCGTGCCCGCAAGGCACAAAAAAAACAGAGCCGGTGGAGAGATTTGAACTCTCGACCTCTTCCTTACCAAGGAAGCGCTCTACCCCTGAGCTACACTGGCGTAGTTTTGAGCGGAAGACGAGGTTCGAACCCGCGACCCTTAGCTTGGAAGGCTAATGCTCTACCGACTGAGCTACTTCCGCAACATTCAAAGTCTCTCGACTTCACCGAAAAAGAGCCTTTGCGGCTCTTCTCTTGTGGGAGAAGATGGATTCGAACCACCGAAGGTGTAAACCAGCAGATTTACAGTCTGCCCCATTTGGCCACTCTGGTATTCTCCCTTTTTTGTGTCCTCTTTCTGCCGTCTGCGGCGTTGTACTGCGCATTGTCAGTCGGTCATTACCTTCGAGGTAACTCCCTCCCTCCTCGCTTGCGCGCCTTGCAGCCAATCAGAAACAGGCCCCAAAACTTCCTCTTTCTGCCGTCTGCAGCGTTGCGGCACAGAAAGATTTCCAAAGAACTCCGAGCCGATGGAGGGAGTCGAACCCACGACCCCGAGATTACAAATCACGTGCTCTAGCCAACTGAGCTACATCGGCAAAGGCTAATTTTTCCCGAAAGGGATTGCAAAGATAGACAATAATTCTTATCCCCCAAAACTTTTTAACCTTTTTCGCCAACTTTTTCTCCCAAAACCTTGATTTTTGACGACATGTCACTCAAAATCCGATGAGATTCCAATCAAAGACTCCAAGATTCTTCCGGTCGTAAGCCCGCAATATTCACGCTGCTCCGTCTGGCTCGCATGGGGAATGAATTCATCGGGGATGCCGATGCCGCGGACTTTCACTCCGAACCCGTTCCCGGCCGCATATTCGGAAACGGCGCCGTGCAGCCCCCCGGTCACGCAGCCGTCCTCGACGGTGACCACGACGCGATGGGATGAACAGGCCTCCCTGAGCAGGTTCTCATCAATCGGTTTCACATACCTTATGTCATATACTGAAGGAGACCACCCCTTCACCGAGGCGAAGCTCTCCGCCGCCTCCTTCGCCCTGTAAACGGACGGGCCGGCGGCTATCACCGCGATTCCGCGTCCCTCCATGACCCGCACGCCTTTCCCCGGAGGGAGAATTTCGTAGCCGCAGTCCCTCCACCCGACATTTTCCCCGCATCCTCGCGGATAACGGATGATGAACGGGCCTCCCGCAGCCTGCGATGCGGTGAACATCATGTTCTTCAGTTCAAGTTCATCGGCTGGAACGGCCACGACGGCGTTCGGAACCGTGCGGTAGGCGGCGATGTCATAGCACCCGTGATGCGTCGCGCCGTCCTCTCCGACAAGCCCGGCGCGGTCGAGACAGATCACCACCGGCAGATTCTGGAGCGCCACGTCGTGGATTATCTGGTCGTAGGCACGCTGCGAAAACGATGAATAGATGTTGCAGAACGGGCGGAGACCTCCTGCGGCAAGCCCTGCGGAAAATGTCACGGCATGCTCCTCCGCTATCCCCACGTCGAAGAAACGCTCCGGCATCTTCTCCGCGAGAAGATTCATCCCGCAGCCCGAGGCCATGGCCGGAGTTATGCCGACAATCTCAGGGTTTTTCCCGGCAAGGTCAAGGAGAGTCTCACCGAAAACGTCCTGATAGCGGCTCGTCTCGCCCTTGTGCGGAATCCGCTCACCCGTCTCCGGGTCGAACATCCCCGGAGCATGCCAGATGGCCTGCTGCTTCTCCGCAGGAGCATAGCCCTTGCCCTTCTTGGTTATGACATGGAGGACGCGCGGCCCGCCGAGCCCCCGTATCTTGCGGAGGGTCGTGACGACCTGCGCGATGTCGTTGCCGTCAACCGGCCCGAAGTAGCGGAATCCGAGAGACTCGAACACATCGCCGCCCGACCTCCTGATTATCGAATGCTTCGCATTTGAAATCCAGTTCCTCAGAGTCTTGCGGAGTCCGTTCTCCCCCATCACGTTCCAGACATGGGTCTTGATGCGGTTGTAGGTCGCGTTGGTCGTGAGATTCAGCAGATGCTCGTGCATCGCCCCGAGGTTGCGGTCGATGGAGAAATTGTTGTCATTCACAATCACAAGCAGGTCGGCCTTGCTCGCACCGGCATTGTTCAGCCCCTCATAGGCGAGACCGCCGGTCAGAGCTCCGTCACCGATGACCGCGACAATCTTCTCCTTGCGGCCTTCAAGCGCCGAGGCTGCGGCAAGTCCGAGGGCTGCGGAAATGGATGTCGAGGAATGTCCGACCCCGAACGCGTCAAATTCGCTCTCGTCCATCCTCGGAAAACCGCTGATTCCACCCCTCCGGCGGTTGTCGCGGAAAGCCTCCCGCCTTCCGGTGAGAATCTTGTGCGCGTACGCCTGATGTCCCACGTCAAAGACTATCTTGTCATGAGGCGTATCATAGACCTTATGGAGTCCGACGATAAGCTCCACCGTCCCGAGACTGGAACCGAGATGCCCCGGGTTCACGGAACAGCACTCAATCATATAGTTCCGAATCTCGGAACAAAGTTGTTCGAGCTGAGGGACGTCAAGCTTCTTTATGTCCGCCGGGGAATTTATGCCATCGAGAATCGACATGAACCGGATTCCTTACTGAATATTCGGCTCCTGAAGCCTGTAGTGCTTCTTTTTGTCGAGGAATTTGATGCAGAGCGAAAGCAGTATGGCACATACGCCGAGCCCCATGAAAAACATCGAGAACCAGAAATATCCGTCCGTGGAACCCTGGATTGCGCGGATTGCCTTGGGTACGAATATGAAACCGATATTCTGTATGTAGAACGTGAGCGCCATCGCGGTTCCGAGCTGCCTTGCCGGAATAATCTTCGCGACGGAAGGCCACATCGCCGCAGGAAGCAGGGAGAATCCGATTCCGAGACATACCATGAGTATGATCGGGAAAACGGGACTTGCGCTTCCGGGGAGAAGGGCGAAGCACAGATGGACCGCCGCGATAAGCCCCGCTCCGAGAATCATGAGATCCGCCCCATGCCCTTTCCTGTCGTATATGCCGCCGAATATCGGACTGAGCACGATGCAGCCCATGGGGAGAATCATCGGGAACATCCCGGCAAGGTGTTCGCTGATGCCGAATTTGGTGACCATCATGCCGGTGGAGTACTTCAGGAACGGATTGACCGCAGCATAGAAAAGGAGACACAGAAACGCAATCATCCAGAATGCCGGATTCTTTATGACTGCAAGGACATCATGGACATTGAACTTCTCCTCACCGGCTCCGTCCTCGCCGCATGAGACTCCGGACTGCGCAATCTGTCTGTCGAGCCTGCGGTCATAAATACAGTAGATGAGGTAGAGCACAAATCCGATCATAAGGAGCACAAGTCCGACAAGAACGGCTATTCCGACATTGCCGCCGAACATCTTGACGACAGCCGGAGTCGCACCGTATGCCAGTCCGGTCCCGAGCCTCGCGAGGGAGAGCTGAAGCCCCATGGCCAGAGCCATTTCATATCCCACGAACCACTTCGCGATGATTTTTGTCACCGTAATTCCGGCAATCTCGGCGCCCACGCCATATATTCCCATTCCTATGACGGCGGGAAGAACCGGTTTCCTCAAATCGTCTCCGAGAAAATTGATCATACCCATGTCAACCCCTGCGGCAACTTCGGTGCGGAGGTTGAAGAAAGTCCATGTCATCATCCCCACTCCGGTCACCATAAGTGCGGTGGACATGATTCCCGTGAAGCGGATGCCCATCCTGTCGAGAATGATGCCGCCGAAGATGAGCATGAGCAGATAAACGTTGAATATGGAATATGCGCCCGCGAGCGAGCTGTATTCGCTGTCAAGTATGCCGTACGCCCCGCCTTTCTCCACAGGCTGGGTGAGGGTCGTCTCCACTGCGAAGATGTTGTCGGAAGCGACATATGCCGCAAACATCACCAGGGAAACGAGTATCAGAATCATCCATCTCGTCCCTTTGCTGTCTCTCAATAATCTTGTCATCTCTTCTTGTCCGTTAAATGTATAGTAATCCTTAAAAAATAACTTGGTAATCTTTGTGTGTCTTTTTGGTCTATATC
>CAVFTG010000144.1:2945-4285 GCA_963625415.1 Barnesiella intestinihominis | reverse complement strand
CCGTCCCGGACAAGCCGGAATCCCCCGAAAGGTCACATAGGTCCGTCATCCCTCCAACGAGCATGCTCCGTTACTTTGCAAATGTTGAATTCAGCAAGCGGACAACCAACGGATTATTTCCCATCAATGTTTTCAAGATAACCCGAAATCTCCCTCTCAAGCGTCTCGGTCTCAGACTGGAGACGGCGAATCTCGTCCTTGTAATTGAGATTCTTCATGCACACGTTCAACGCGACAAAACGCATTATGTCCGACTCGTCGCTGTCAGGATAGTTCTTCGAATACTGTTCCGCCATCCTGTTCAGGCTGTCTGCGGCAATCCGTATGACCTGTTCATGCCTTTCGGACACAGCCTTGAGGTTGAACCGGCGGGAAAGAATGGTGACGTTTATGTTTCTTGCAATATCCATTCATCATCCCTCCATCAGCGAAATGCATCTGTCTATCTCCCGAATGAGACTTTCTATCTTCCTTTTCGGCTCCGACCCGTCCGTCCGCGAACCCGCAAACGCCGTCGCGAGATTCAGATTATCAATTTTCTTTTCTAACTCGGCAATTTGTTTCCCGAGGGTGTCGCAACGCTCCGACAGCTGTCTGTTCTCTTCTTTCAGACGGGAGCATTCGCTCTTTTCCTTTTCATATAAGGCAATAAGTCTCACGAACTGTTGTCTGACATTGTCCAGCATGGCGTCACATCGCTTTACCCAGTCTGCAAATATATGAAGAATATGGAATTTTTCAAAGAAAAATGCCTATCTTTGACAAATTTGAACTCATGATGCACGACATTGTCCTGAAAAACATCGGCGTCGGCGACGTAAAGTCCGACATCTGCATAGACGGAGACATGATAACGAAAATCGTGGAAACCGGAAGCATCCCCTCTCTGGAGGCCCGTGAGACCGTCGACTGCACCGGAAAGGCGGCGATGCCGGGATTCGTGAACATGCACACGCACGCGGCGATGTCGCTTCTGCGCGGGGTCGGAGAGGACATCGCCTTCCACGAATGGCTCAGGAAAGTCTGGGAAATCGAAGCGAACCTCGACGAGGACTTCGTCTACTGGGGGACCAGAATCGCCTGTCTCGAAATGATAAAGACAGGGACGACGACCTTCAACGACCATTACTGGTATCCGCTCGTGGGACACCGTGCGGCGGTGGAGGCGGGGATAAGGCCGGTTTCGTCCTATGTGGTGATAAACAAGATGACGGACACCGAGAACGAAATCGAGAAGATACGCTGCTGGAAGATGTACGAGGCTTCCAAACAGTGGGGGGACAGGAATCTGAGGTTCTCGATGGCGTTCCACGCCCCTTATTCCGTGAGCGAGCCGATGA
>CAVFTG010000144.1:0-2935 GCA_963625415.1 Barnesiella intestinihominis | reverse complement strand
ACATCCACCTTTCGGAGACACGGAAGGAAGTGGAGGACTGCAGGAAGAAGCACGGCGGGCTGACGCCGGTGGAGTACCTCGAGAGAATCGGGGTTCTCGGGCCGAACCTCATCGCGGCGCACACTCTGTGGCTCAGCGACAATGACATAGAACTCCTCGGCAAGCATCACGTGACCTGCGTGCACAACATCAATTCCAATCTGAAGCTCAGTTCCGGCTACCACTTCGCCTACCGGGAGCTCAGAGAGGCGGGATGCAAGGTCTGCATAGGGACTGACGGATGCGCGTCGTCGAACAATCTCGACATACTCGAATCGATGAAGACCACGGCGATGATGCAGAAAGGATGGCGTTTCGACCCGACGGTCTGCCCGCTGAACGAAATCGTGGAGATGGCGACCGTGAACGGGGCGGAGGCGCTCAGCCTGAACACCGGCCTGCTTGAAGAGGGCAGAATCGCCGACATCCAGATTATCGACACCGACAACTACAATTTCCTCTCCCCGGGCACATTTCTTGCCAATTTCGTCTATTCGGCGCACAGCGACTGCATAGACTCGCTCATCTGCAACGGACGTTTCGTCATGAGACACAGGCAGGTGGAGGGCGAGAGGGAGATTCTTGACGGAGCGGGCAAGGTTCTCTCGCAGATAAAGCTCAGGAAATAACCATCGCCGGGCATTCCGGCTTAACATACAGGAGATTATGGACGAAAGAACGGAAAGAATCAAGACTGCGGCCGAATATGTCGGCGCAAAACTCGGCGGGCGCGTGCCGGTCACTGGGATTGTACTGGGAAGCGGGCTCGGAAGACTCGCGGACAGAATCAGCGACAGGATTGTGATTCCCTATCATGACATTCCAGGATTTCCCGTCTCAACGGCCATAGGCCACAAGGGCAACCTCATCGCCGGAGAACTCGGAGGGAAATTCGTCATCGCCATGCAGGGGCGCTTTCATTATTATGAAGGCTACCCGATGGAACTCGTGACTCTCCCTATCCGCGTGATGAAAGTGCTCGGGATACGGTATCTTTTCGTGTCCAACGCGGCCGGCGGGGTGAACTACGATTTCAAGGTCGGCGACCTGATGGTCATCCGCGACCACATAAACCTCCTGCCCAACCCGCTCATCGGGAAGAATCTTGACGATTTCGGGCCGAGATTCCCGGACATGACCCGTCCGTATGACCTCGATCTCATCAGGAAAGCCGAGACAATCGCATACGAGCTGCACATCGACCTGAAGAAGGGGGTCTATGTCGGGGGCACCGGGCCGTCCTATGAAACTCCGGCGGAATACAGATATTTCCGTCTCATAGGGGGCGACGCCGTGGGGATGTCCACCATTCCGGAGGTCATCGTCGCCAGACACAGTTCCATCCCGGTGTTCGGGATGTCGGTGATCACCAACGAGGCTCATGATGACTATTCCGATGATTATGTGAATGACGGGGAGGATGTCGTGAGAGCCGCTGATGCGGCGGCGGAGAGGATGAGCATGCTTTTTGAGAGGCTCATACTCTCCCTGTGACGGGGCGCGGACGGGGCGCATAAAAAGCGGATTGCTTCGTTGCGTGTGGATTTCAAATCCTCACATCCGTCAGGTTGCTCCGGTGTTGAAATCCCCGCGCGCCTTGCACTCCATCTTTTTATGCATCCCCTTTCTTTCTGTTGTTTGTAATGTTTTTTTATTGAAAGATACCCCTGACAGGGGCCGCAGACGACAGTCTGCGGGGGTTAAGAGGAGAAAGAGGGGGTGACTAAAAAGTTCCGAGAACGGAGCGTAGCGACTCAAGGGGTCTGGGGAATACAATCCCCAGTGCCCCAGGGGCTGTCACGAAGTGACTGGGGGTTGAAAAAAGAAAAAGGGGATGACTTTTAGTCATCCTCCCGTTAAAAATAAGTTGGAAAAGAAAGACATGAATATGGATAAGAGATATGAGGAAATAGTCCGGTCGGCGGAGGTTCTGGGGGGACGGCTTGGAGAGTTGCGGCCGGAAGTGGGAATCATTCTCGGGAGCGGGCTGGGAAAACTGGCTGACAGGATTGAGGATGCCGTGACCGTGCCTTACAGGGAGATTCCCGGGATGCCGGAGGCCACCGCGCTCGGTCACAAGGGGAATTTCATCGCAGGACGGCTCGGTGGAAAGACCGTCATCGCGATGCAGGGACGCTACCACTGCTACGAAGGTCTCCCGATGCAGCCGGTCGTGCTGCCGGTGCGCATCATGAAAGTGCTCGGAATCAACACGCTGCTCGTGTCGAACGCCGCCGGCGGAGTCAACTTCGGCTACCGCATCGGCGACCTGATGATTATCCGCGACCACATAAACCTGCTGCCGAACCCTCTCATCGGACCGAATTTCGACGATTTCGGCCCGAGATTCCCGGACATGACCCGTCCCTACGACCTTGAACTCATCCGCAGGGCGGAGTTCATCGCCGCGCAGGAGGACATCCCGGTCAAGAAGGGAGTCTATCTCGCATGCACGGGCCCGTGCTATGAAACTCCGGCGGAATACAGTTTCTTCAGGAACATAGGAGCCGATGCCGTGGGGATGTCCACGACGCCGGAAGTCATCGCGGCAAGGCACTGCGGTCTCGCCGTCTTCGGGATGTCTGTCATCACGGACGAGGCGCACAGCAACCCGGACGATTATGTCACCGACGAGAACGCCATCATCGCCGCAGCCGATGCCGCAGCCGACAAGATGACCGTCCTGTTCTCCAGGCTCATCGGGACTTTATAATTTTTCAACCCCATAATTTTTCAACCCCAGGACTCATATTTTCAAAACCGTAAAACTTGTGTTTCATTTCCGGAAAACCTGTTTTACGGGCGTTGCTGCGTGGTTATTGTTTCGTACTTTTGTCCTCATGAAAATGGTGCGCAAATCGGCGCCGCGAAACGAAGTAACCTAATCGATATATAT
>CAVFTG010000143.1:0-4338 GCA_963625415.1 Barnesiella intestinihominis | reverse complement strand
GCCCTATTTCCAGCACCGGCAAAGGTCGCCGGCCCGCCGGGATTTCCACCTTGCTCTCAATCGGTACGGCTTCCATCGGACACCCGCCCCGGCTTTCAGCCGCAGCGCAAGTCTCAACGACAAGAGCGTCCGCAATTTTCTGCGCGACGCTCAAATCGGTGAGGAAGTGCTGCCCCAGAGCCTTCTTCGGCCGGACCAAGTCACTGTTATGATGCCTGAAGCCTTTGTTCATCAGTGTGCTCCTGCCTCACGGCATAAAGCCGTCGGCTTCTGAAATTACTCGGCAAAATATCTGGCGACCTCCGCCGCGATGCCCTCGCCGCGAAGATCCCTCTTGAGAATGGTTCCGTCAGGCCCGAAAAGCATAATCTGCGGGATACCCTGAATGCCGTAGATGTCGGTCGGAATGCGCTGGGCGTTGATGATCTGGTTCCAGACCACGCCATGCTCCGCAGCAGCGGCCTTGGTGTCCTCCGGATTGTCCCAGACTGCGACTGACAGAACCTCAAGACCCTTCGGGCCATAGGTCTCATAGACCTTGCGGATGTTCGGAATCTCCCGCTTGCAAGGGCCGCACCACGAAGCCCAGAAGTCCACAAGCACATATTTTCCTTTGCCGACGAAATCGGAGAATGAAACCGTCTTCCCGTCCGAGTCCTCAATCGTGAAGTCGGTGAACATCTTTCCCTCCTCGGTGAGCAGACCCTTCTGCGCCGCCTCGACCATCTTCACCACTTCCTCCTTCAGCTGGAGCGAGTCCGCAAGTTCTGCCGCATAGTCAATCACCTCCTGATTTGAGATGTCAGACGAGATGTTCTGCAATGCCATCACGGCGATGTTGTTGCTCCTGTTCCTGTCGAAAGCCGTCTTGTTGAGGTCGATGTACTTCCTGTTCGCCTCTTCATACAGAGCCTCGACTTTCTCGTTCTTCAGTTCGTCGGTGAGCGTCGAATCGGCATAGACCGCCTTGACGGTGGCGTTGAAATCGTCCACAACGGCCTTCACTTCAGCCTTGAAAGCCTCTTCCTTTTCCTCCTGCGACTTGCAGGAAACCATAACGGCGACAGCAACGGCCACCATAGCGATAAAATTCATCTTTTTCATATTTTTTTTCAAAAACTATTCTTTGCACATTCCGTGTTCATAAAGATATTCGGGAGCGATGTCGGCTCCGTTCGCCCAGAACACTGTCCCGTCAAGACCGAACTGGACGAACTTGTTTTCGTCCTTCAACTCCTCAAAAGCCGGATATTTCAACAATGGAGACATATCCACGGTTTTCTTCTCGCCGTTATTGAATGTACACAGCAATATATATCCTCCTTTGTACTCAACATCAATTACTTTCAACATAATGAACTTCTCCTATCTGTTGATTTTGTTTATCCTTTCACCCCTTTGGGCCTTATTCCATATTTCAAGTATTTCTTCCTTATGCTCATCAATGAAGTCATTCACAAGCTGAATGACTCTGGCCTTTGCCCGTCCTTCGACAATCCTGTCTTCAACAGTTATCGTGAACTCACAATCTGCATTTCTCACGTGAAGATGCGGAGGATTATGATCAAAGGCATAGATGTAAATCAGAATGCCCTGTATGACGAAAATTGACCCCATAGAGTTTTTCTTTCCCGCAAAGATAGTCTTTTTTATGAAGTTGCCGCATAAAACAAGCGGAACGGATCGACTGACCCGTTCCGCAACAGATAACTCCGCTTAGCGCTTAACGCAGCAGACCGCCTTTTATGCGCCCCGACTATTCTTCGGTTTCAGACTCCTGGTAAGCCTTCAGCAGCTTCTCCTGAACGTCGCCAGGAACCGGCTGGTAGTCGGCGAACTCCATGCTGAAAGTCGCCGCACCGGAAGTGAGCGAACTGAGCGCGGTCGAGTACTTGTACATCTCCGCGAGCGGAACGCGGGCCTTCAGAACCGAGAATCCCTTGTCGGTGTCCATGCCCTCGATGATGGCGCGCCTGTTCTGGAGGTCGGACATGCAGGCTCCCATATAGTCGCCCGGAGTCAGCACCTCGACATTGTAGATAGGCTCCATAATCTTAGGTCCGGCGTTGCGGAAAGCCTCCTTGAACGCGTTGCGGGCCGCGAGGACGAACGAGATTTCATTTGAATCCACCGGATGCATCTTTCCGTCATAGACATAGACCCTGATGTCGCGGGCGAGCGAACCGGTGAGAGGACCCTCGCTCATCTTGTCGTTGATTCCCTTGAGAATGGCCGGCATGAAGCGGGCGTCAATCGCGCCTCCGACCACGCAGTTGATGAACTCCAGCTTGCCGCCCCACGGCAGGTCGAACTCCTCCTTGCCCTTGACGTTCAGCACCATGTCGCGTCCGTCAATCTTGAACTTGTTCGTCATCTCCTGTCCCTCCACTATAGGACAGATGAGAAGGTGAACCTCACCGAACTGACCCGCGCCGCCGGACTGCTTCTTGTGGCGGTAGTTCGCCGCAGCGACCTTGGTGATGGTCTCGCGGTAGGAAATCTTCGGCGCGAACATCTCGATTTCAATCTTGTTCTCGTTGAGCAGTCTCCACTTCACGATGTTGATGTGCTGCTCTCCCTGACCCTTCAGGATGGTCTGCTTGAGCTCCTTGGAGTATTCCACGATGATGGTCGGATCCTCGGCGGAAATCTTGTTCAGCGCCTCGTTCATCTTCTCGTCATCCTTCTGCTCCTTTGCCTTGATTGCCGTGCGGTAGCGCGACTTCGGGAACTTGATGTGCTCATAGACAATCTCCGAGCCTATCTGCGCAAGTGTGGCGTTGGTTTTCGCCGCACGCAGTTTCACCGTACATCCGAGATCTCCGGCAACCATCTCGCCGACTTTCTCCTTCTTCTTGCCCGCGACTGCATATATCGCCGTAATCCTTTCCTTTTCACCGTTCTCCGGATTCTCGAGGTCCTGCCCCTCCGTGAGTTTTCCGCTCATCACCTTGAAATAGGCCACCTCGCCCAGATGCTGCTCCACGGCGGTCTTGTATATGAAGAGTGAAACAGGCGCGTCGGCCTTGCACTCCATCTCTTTCCCGTCTTTCGTGTGCTCGATGTGCTCCGCCGGAGAAGAAGCCACCTTTATGGTGAACTCCATAAGCCTCTTCACTCCGATGTCCTTCTTCGCCGAGAGGCAGAAAATCGGCATTATCGAGAGCTGCCGGATTCCGATTCCGAGTCCCTTGCGGATTTCGTCCTCGGTGAGTTCCCCTGTCTCGAAATATTTCTCCATAAGCCCGTCATCGAACTCTGCGGCCCTTTCGATGAGCTGCCCTCTGAGTTCGTCGGCCTGCTCCTTGAGGTTCGCCGGAATCTCGAGATCCTCACGGGTGCCGTTGTCGTCCTTGAAATGGTAGTATTTCATCTTGAGCACGTCCACGAATCCGTCGAACGCCGGACCCACGTTCACCGGGAACTGTACAATCACAGGCTTCTGCCCGAACGCCTCCCTGAGACCGTCGAGCATGCCCTCCCAGTTCGCCTTCTCTCCGTCAAGCTGGTTGACTCCGAGGATGACCGGCATGTTGTATTTGTTCGCATAACGCTCAAAGATTTCCGTTCCGACCTCGACACCCTGCTGCGCATTCGTCACGAGAATCGCCGTGTCGCACACCCTGAACGCCGAAACCGCGCCGCCGACGAAATCGTCCGCGCCCGGTGCGTCGATGATGTTGAATTTCGTGTCCATGAACTCCGCGTAGAGCGGGGTCGCGTAGATTGACCTCTGGTTGATCTGCTCGATTTCCGAGTTGTCGGAAACGGTGTTCTTCGCCTCAACCGAGCCGCGTCTGTCGATGACCTTGCCCTCGTAGAGCATAGCTTCAGATAACGTGGTCTTACCTGACCGGGTGCTGCCGATCAAGACCACATTGCGGATGTCTTTAGTGGAATAAGTTTTCATTTTGTGGTGTTATTAGTGTGTGTTCAATGTTCACCGCGCCGAAGCCGCCGCAGAATGCTCCGGCGGTTTGAGACGCAAGTCTTGCAAATTTAGAAAATTTCCAGACAGAAACAATAGCATCGGGGTCTAAAAATCAATGACCCGAGGACAAACGGAATTCAGCCGGCCACGATTCTTTGTCCCTCGGTCTGACCTGCACCTTCGGCAAGGCTGCCCGTTCCTCCCGCAATGTCGGCGAAACGGAGGAGGCCGCCAGACTTTAGAAGGGGCGTTTCCGCCCGATGCCTGCGGGTCGTTTTATAAAAATCGCCATTGCAGAGTACGATTTTTATGTAAAAATCGCCACTATGGAGTACGATTTTTACAAAAAGAACTCATTCTTCAAAATATCTTGACTATATTTGCGGCAAATGCCCGCAATATGCCAA
>CAVFTG010000142.1:0-4407 GCA_963625415.1 Barnesiella intestinihominis | reverse complement strand
CAAGGAGCGGCTGTCCGTTCCTTCGGGAGAAGAGACTTTGGTGAGCTTCACCGTCTCAGCTCCTGTAATCCAGACCAGAGCCGTCGCCGACGGAACCACCGTTGACAAGGTCGTCTGCTGTGTCTACAACTCTGAAGGGACACTCATAGAGAACGGAATCAGCCGGACTGTCGACATGAGCGACAAGACGGCCACGTTCTCCACCCGCCTTGTCACTGGCCAGACCTACAGCTTCCTCTTTTGGGCCTACAAGTCAAACGAGTCCGGGGAAAGCGACTACTACACCCTCGACAAAACGGACAAGAAGGTGACCGTAAACTACGAGAACGCCGTTTCCAACAACGAGAACCGCGACGCGTTCTACAAGTACATCGCTTCCAAGACGATTACAGGAGCAGTCAATGAGACCGTCGAGCTCACCCGTCCGTTCGCCCAGCTGAACTTCGGCGTGGAGATAGCCGACATCGCCGCCGCCAAGGCGACAGATGCTTCCTTCACTGTGAACAAGTCCAAGGTGAAAGTCATGGGTCTTGGCAACGTGCTCAATCTCACAGACGGTGCAGTCACGGTTGACGGAGACGTTGACGAAGCCGGAGGCGTAACTGCGGAATTTGCGCTTGCAGAGCTTCCGGCGGGGGATCTCCCGACTGAAGTAAACGTTGACGGAGAGTACACGAGCGGAGTTCTCACGGTGAACGAGAAGAAATACGGCTATGTTGCGATGAACTATGTTCTTCCTTACGGCAACGTCAAAACCGAGCTTACTGTCGCGAAAGATGCCGATGAAATCAACACCCTCGTTGTCAATGACGTTCCTCTCAAGACCAATCACCGCACTAACGTTCTGGGCAACCTCTTCACTTCCGCGGTCCAGTACAACATCGTCGTCGTGCCTGCATTCACGGAGCCTGACATCGTGAAGGCCGTGGAGGTCGATGACATCGTGTCGGCGAATGAAATCATAGCGGCGAACAGCGCGGCGGACATCATCGAGGTGAAGTTCGCGGCAGCGCCGGCTGACACCCTCTCGCAGGCCATCCTGACCACCCCTGTAAAGGTGGATGGGACACTCAACGTCGAGGTTTCAGAAAGCATAACCGGAACGCTTTATGTGGGGGACTACAAAAACGCGGGGTATTCAGCTGACTCGCCATTGGAGCAGGCGGAGAGTGCCAACAAGGCCACGGTGAACATCACCATCCCGGAGGGTGTGACGATCAAAAAGCTTGTCATCGCCGCCGGCACCAAGACCGTGAACATCAACGGTGTCAATGCGGGCGAATACAGCGGCAATCAGATAGGCACCCTTGAGGCGACGACTTCAGCGAACACTCTCGTCATCGAGAAAGGCCAGACCATAGGCACGCTCATCTTCCACCAGGGAGGTCTCGAGATTCACGGAACGGTGAACGCAGTGACGATTGACAAAAAAGGCGACATCTTCGTCCGCGAATGCGAGAACCTCAGCGATGATGTTTACAACGCCCTCGCAGAGCATATCGCAACGGGTTACAAGGGCTTTCAGAGTCTCACCACCGAAGGGAAGTGGGACATCGTGAAGACGCCGTTCAGGCTTGGGGAGGACAAATACTACACTTCCATCTCCGATGCCATCGCGGCTGCCGGAACGGATGCCGCCACAATCACCGTGATATGGGACTGCAATTTCGATTCCGCAGTCGAGAAATTTGCCGAAATCGCGAGCGGTCAGACGATTACGATCGACCTCAATGGAAAGAAGATAGTCAGTTCCTGCTCTCTGGGCAGCGCTTCACACATGATTGTCAACAGCGGCACTCTCACCGTCCGTGACAGCGCAACAGGCGGCTCATGGACACACGGAGCCACTCCGTCGTGGATGTATGACGGCAGCGACAACTATGCGGGCAGCTATGTCAGCAACCTTATCTCAAACTACGGAACGCTTTATCTCGAGAGCGGCAAGCTTGCGAACATCTCCACGGGATCGGCATCCTATATCGTGGACAACTTCAATGACAGCAAGATTACCATAAGCGGCGGAGAGTACGAGTCTGCCAATGCTGCGTTCAGACAATTCTTCGGTACAACGGAAATGACCGTAACGGGCGGTACTTTCGTGTCCGGAGGCTATAATATCGTCCAGTTCACGCAGGACGGCACCGCGAACAAGATCACCATCTCCGGGGGGGAGTTCTCCTCCGGAAGAGGTTTCAATGTTTATTCGTGGGGTCAGGGAGAAGGCAGCAACACTTCCACGGTTACTGTTACGGACGGAATTTTCCATCAGTATGTCGCGATCGGATCCAAGACCAATCAGGAGGGATTCTCAGTAAGTGGCGGAAAGTTCTATAGAGTGTGGAACTACGGCACCGGCAGATTCGTGTCCGGGGGTCTTTTCAAGGTGAAACCGGAGGAAGATTTTGTGGTGTCGGGGTATATCATCGCCGAGAACACGGACGCCGCCACCATGGATCAATACCCTTGGACGGTGGTTGAAGAGCAATAATTCCAATAAGCGTCGGGCTGAAAAGTCCGAAAGAGTGAGAGGGTGACTGAAAAGTGTTTCAGTCATCCTCTCTTTTCCATCTTACCACCCCCGCAGTTACTTCTATTATGATGCGCCTCCCGTTATCTTCAGAATGATTTCACCGTAACTTTCGGCTTTTGCCGGTCCTATGCCGCTGACAGTCAGGAGCTGCTCCCTTGTGCGCGGTTTGAGTGACGCGATGTTGTCCAGAACCTTGTTGGAGAAAATGTGGAATGCCGGGACATTGAGCTCGCGGGCCTTTTCGAGCCTCCATGATTTGAGGGCGGCGAGAATTCTGAGAGAGACGGCGTCCATCTCTCCGTCCGTGTCCGCCGAGAATTTTGCCGCCGGTCTTTGCTGACGCTGCGATGGCCGCCGGCCGTTCAGGGCGTCAGCATCGTGATGAACCGTCCCGCCGTCCGCCGGGATTATGTGCCGGATTGTCGAAGCTGTCCCGGACGGAGCGGAGTCATGGCTGCGGTCGTAGTCGAAAGGGACGTAGTTGAGGGAGAGCGCGAGCTTTTCCGGGTCGGCAAGGCTGGCTTTGAGATATTCTTCCACGACATTGTCCGTGATGAACGCCGAATTTCCCAGAGGGGAGCTCAGCACGATTCCCTCCAGAGAGCGGCAGCGGCTCAGCGCCACATAGGCCTGCCCCGGAGAGAAAGCCGCCCGTGCATCGATGACCGCGCGGTCGAAAGTGAGCCCCTGGCTCTTGTGGATGGTGATGGCCCAGGCCGGGCGGATGGGGTATTGGCGGAAGCGCCCGACCGCGGCCGCCTCAATCGTGCCGCCGTCTTCCTCCCCGTTAAGCTGGTAGCGGATGTTCTCCCACTCCATCGGCTCCACTTCGACAACCGCCCCGGAGTCGGCAATCCTGACCTTTATCTTGTCCCTGCCCAGAGAGCAGACCTCGCCGAGGGTGCCGTTGATGAACTTCCTGTCGGGGTCGTTCTTTATGAACATCACCTGTGTACCCGTCTTGAGGACGAGCCGCTCCGCCGTCGGGAACGACTCCGGAGGGAATGTGCCGCTCACGCGGGCGTTGAATACGAACTCATCTCCGTCCAGCCTGCCCATCTCCGTCTCGTTGATGTTCTGCACCATGCGGTTGTGGGTCACAATGCGGACATAGTTGTCTTCCGCACGCGGGGAAAATCCGGGGATGCAGCGGGAGTTGAGTCTTGCGAGGTCGTCTCCGGTGAGTTTTCCGACCCTCGCCCTGTTGAGAATCTCAACGAAAAGTGTGTCGCTCTGACGGTAAACCTGCCGGAGTTCCAGAACACTGTAGTCCAGTCTCTTGAGAGCCTTGCTTTCAAAGAAATAGAGGGAAGGGTAGTGCTGGCGCAGCAGCGCGGCCTCTTCTCCGTGGGCAATCGGGGGAAGCTGCTGAAGATCTCCGATCATGAGAATCTGGACCCCTCCGAACGGAAGGTAACTGCGCCGTATGCGCCTGAGTTCCGCGTCGATATGGTCCATGAGGTCGGCTCTCACCATCGAGATTTCGTCGATTATCACAAGCTCCAGTTTCCTGATTAGGTCGAGTTTCGCCTTCCGGAGAAAATGCTGGGACTGCGGCGTGACCACTCCGGGAACATAAGCCCCGAGGCCGAACTGAAAGAAAGAGTGTATGGTCATGGCGCCGGCGTTCACGGCGGCGACCCCGGTGGGCGCGAGGACAATGTGCCGTTTGCGCGTATGCCGCACGACATCCCGCAGAAAAGTGGTCTTTCCCGTGCCGGCCTTTCCCGTGAGGAAAAGACTCCGGCCGGTTTTCTCCACAATGTACCTTGCAAGGTTTATCTCATGATTCTCAGTTGCCTCCATTTCTTTTGCCGTTATTTAAGTAAGCGTTAAAAAATAACTTGAACAGATTTGTGAAGGATTTTTGAGTATAG
>CAVFTG010000141.1:706-4534 GCA_963625415.1 Barnesiella intestinihominis | reverse complement strand
TGGGGAATACGGTCCCCAGCGCCCCCAGGGGCTGTCACGAAGTGACTGGGGGTTAAAAAAAAGAGGGCGACTTTTTAGTCTCCCTCTTTTTCAGTCTTCGTGACTCAGTTAGTTGAACTGAGCGAATTCAATGTCATTCGCAGCCCTCTTGGCGAGGCACTCGCACTTCTTCGCCTTCTCGAGGTTGGTCTTCACGCCTGCCTTGTCACCCTTGCGTGCGGCGATGATGGCCTTGAGATATGCACCCTTAGGGCAGTCGCAGCAGATTGCTGACTCGGCTGCGGCATAGTTGCCGGTGAGGATGTTGGCGAGAGCGGCGGTGAAGCCTTTCTTGCCGGCAAGCTTGGAAGCGGCAGCCTTGTAATTGCCCTTGAGAATTTCAACGGTTGCAGCGTTGTCGACAGCTGCGCAGGTTGCTGAAGCGGCAAAATATTTTGCAGCCTCGTCAAGCTTCTTCGCACGGAGAGCGAGCACGCCGAGAACGTTCTTCACGTCAGCGTCGTTGGCGTCGCATTTCGCGATTTCAGCCTTGCACTCGGCATCCTTGCCGTTCTGTGCATAAACCGCAGCGAGGTTGTACTGAGCCGTGGCGCTTGAGTATTTCTCGATTGCCTTCTTGTAGAGAGCCACTTTGTCGGCTTCTTTCTCCACGAGAGTGGCCGCGTGAAGGAGTGCGGACTCGTCAAGAACGTCGATGTTCTCTTCCACGAGCTTGAGGAGCTCCTCGCTTGAGTAGTTGGTGAACTCGACATTGGCGATGAAGCGTGCGCGGCGGAGTTCAGGAAGAACCTCCTTTGCGAGAGTCGTGTAAACTGCGGACATGTTCTTGATTTCCTGCTCGCGGACAGCCGGGTCGCTGTACATTGAAAGAACGCGGAGGATGAGCTCCTTGTCCTCGATGTCGGAATTTGCGACAAGCTCCTGGAATCCCTCCCAGTCCTGGCCGACTGACTTCACATTGACCGGAGCGTCGATAGGAGCCTTTCTGGTCACCTTCTTGAACGCCTTTTCGGCAGAGTCTGAACGCCTGTCGGAAAGTTTGGCGTTGAGCTTCTCACCGCCGTCCGGTGAAGCGTAAGCCACGATATCGGTGCTTACGATGGTCTTGCGGCCATTCTCTTCAGCTGCCTTGACTGCGGCAAGGAACTCCTTGACTGATTTGCCTTTGAGTTCTGAATTGCGTACATTCGAACTGTTGATAGTGTAGAGAATCTGGCCTTCTTCCGGCATGTTGATTATCGCCTGATAGCCGTCAGCCTTGAGGTCAACCTTGCCCTTGCAGCATGCGAGCATGCAGGTGGTGTTGGCTCCGTCCGCTACTTTCTTTGCAGGAAGATCGATCTTCTTGTCCTTGTAGCTTACGACTCCGCGAAGTTCGAGGTAGCATTTCTCCATGCCCTTCGCATAGGTGAAATGAACTTTCTTCGTGACTGTCGCGCCGTCTGAAGGGACTGTCTGGTAGTTGTCCTTCACTTTCTCGCCCTGAAACATGAAAGGCTCCATCGCCTGCTCGCCTCCGTCATAGACAATCACCGGAGTGACCGCGAGAACCGCCTTCGGATGGAAATAACCCTTAGGGTAAGTTACAGAAACCGTGGCGTCGATGTTGCCGGCCACCACTTCGAGAACCGCAGGGTCGCATTTCACAATGACGTTCTCCGCCTGTTCCGCCATTTTCTCCGGTGAGCTGCAGGCAACTGCGGCAAGACCGAGGGCAATAGCCAAGAATTTGATACTCTTTTTCATTTTATTGACTTTTTAAAAGGTTTTATAAAATTTCATTCCTTCCGCCACATGCCGGCGAACCCATGCCGGACGGGCGTCAATTTCCGCAAATGCGCTAATCTCCGCAAATATAGTCAATTTTCATAATAAACAGGCATTCGCGCACCCGTAAAACGACATCTCACCGCAAAAATAGTGCTCAACGGGCAAAAAGACGGCGAAGAACGGACATATGGAAACAAAAGCGAGAAAAATTCGAAGCAGATTCTTAACTTTGTCCGGACAGATTCTTAACTTTGTCCGGAACTTCGGGACGTGAACCCCGGACAGATTAGAGACCATGTCCCCGCGCACGGCGGGAGCGAAATCAGAAATATGAACGCCAACGAACTTCAGTCACTCAAGAATAAATACGACATCATCGGCAATGACCCCGCCCTGAACAGGGCGCTGGAAATCGCCGTTGCCGTGGCTCCGACCGACATCACCGTACTCATCTCTGGAGAGAGCGGTGTCGGAAAAGAGAACATTCCGAAAATAATCCACCAGAACAGCCGCAGGAGGACGGGGAAATATTTTGCCGTGAACTGCGGGGCGATTCCGGAAGGGACGGTCGATTCCGAACTGTTCGGGCACGAGAAAGGCTCGTTCACCGGAGCGATTGACACGCGCAAGGGCTACTTCGAAGAGGCGGACGGAGGCACGCTCTTTCTTGACGAAATCGGAGAACTGCCCATGGCCTCGCAGGCCAAGCTGCTGAGAGTGCTCCAGTCCGGCGAATTCATCCGGGTCGGCTCGTCGAAAGTGCTCAAGACGGACGTGAGGGTCGTGGCCGCGACCAACGTGAACCTCCTCCACGCCGTTTCCAGAGGCAAGTTCCGTGAAGACCTGTTCTACAGGCTGAACGCAGTGACAATCATGGTGCCTTCCCTGCGCGAACGCCCCGGCGACATCCATCTGCTGTTCAGGAAGTTCGCAACCGACTTTTCGGACAGATACGGAGTCGCCAGAGTCGTGCTCACCGAAGATGCGGTCATAGCCTTGAGGAAATACCGCTGGCCCGGCAATATCCGCCAGCTCAAGAACGTGGCGGAGACCGTGTCGGCCATAGAGTCCGCGAAATGCGCTTCGAAAGCAGACAAATGCGAGGTCAATGCGGAAACATTGCGGCAGTATCTCCCCTCCCAGGACGAGAATCTGCTTCCCGCGACCGTGGGAAGCGGACAGGACATGTTCAAGAACCCGGAGGAGAGAGAAGCGATAATCAGAGCCATCTATCAGCTGAGGCAGGATGTGGACTCGCTGAAAAGCGTCATTTTCCAGGGCGGCGCGGCGATTAAAGGCACTCCGGCGATCACCCCGCCGCAGGATGGCGGTTTCGGGCAGGATTGGCGGAGCGAGGCCCGGTACAGGCCGGAGCCGGAAGACATGGAGCCTGAGGAGCAGGGCATGGCGGACGAGGTCAGTCAGGACATTTCACTGAAGAAGCTGAGCATGGAACTGATTGACAAGGCGTTGAAGAAACATGACGGAAACCGGAAAGCGGCGGCTGCGGAACTCGGAATCTCCGAACGCACGCTCTACAGGAAAATCAGGCAGCAGCCCGAGGGGGACAAGAGATAAATAAAGGTCATCCGGCAGTGACACCGGAGGTCAGGACTCATTCAAACGGAACATGAAACACAGATACGGCATATTTTTTCTCCTGATGTACGCCTTTTTCGCGACATCCTGCGGGATTTATTCTTTCACCGGAACGTCCATACAGCCCGACGTCAAGACGGTGAACATCGAATATTTTGAATACAAGGCACTCAAGGTCAATCCGTCGCTCGCCAATGACCTGACGGAGGCGATGAAGGACAAGTTCCGCAAACTGACGAAACTGGAGCAGGTGGACATTGACGCTGATCTCACGATCGCGGGCGAAATCACGGGCTATGACGTGAAGGCGACATCGGTCTCAGCAAGCGAGCAGGCGGCGATGAACCGTCTGACGGTCAATGTGAAAATCTATTTCACCAACAAAAAATACCCGGAGGACGACTTCGAGAAATCGTTCTCGGCATACGCGGACTTCTCGGCCGATCAGATGCTTGACGC
>CAVFTG010000141.1:0-696 GCA_963625415.1 Barnesiella intestinihominis | reverse complement strand
AAGCGAACTCATCTCGGGGACGGACGGAATCCTCGACAAGCTCTGCGAGGACATTTTCAACGCGACCGTCGCCAACTGGTAGGATTATGGCAGAAAGGACTATCGATTTGAAGAGGCTCACGACGGAGGAGCTGTCGGGAGTGGTCGGAATCTACCCGTGGTTCGGTGCGGCGAGGAAGGAACTGTGCCGGAGAATGGCGGCCGTCACGGGAAACGAGGAGCGCGGAGGACGGCTTTTCGCGGAGTCGGCCCTTCATGTGCCGTGCAGAAAGAAACTGTCTGAAATTCTGGAGAGCCCCGTCTCCGGGGGATATGCGGATGCGGACATAAAGGCTCTGATAGAGTCCCAGCTGAAATCACGCCCCGGAACAAAGGATACGGAAACGGTCGGAGACCCGGCGGACGGGCAGGAGAACGGATACAGACGCAGTGTGCATATCGTCGGAGGCGACTATTTCTCAGCCTCGGACTACGACGGGGTCAGGGGTGCGGACGACAATTTCTTCCGCCGCGTTCCGAAAGTCTCCGCAGACAGGGCCAAAGACGAGCGGGATGTCCCCCACCTCGGATTATACACCCGGACTCTGGCTGAAATCTATGCCGAGCAGGGCTATTTTGACGAAGCGAAACAAATTTATTCTCAACTAATTTTGGCATATCCGGAAAAAAGTGCTTACTTTGCATCCCTTATTGAAA
>CAVFTG010000140.1:3602-4611 GCA_963625415.1 Barnesiella intestinihominis | reverse complement strand
ACACAGATGGGGCTTCGAGCGGGAATCCGGGTCCGGGGGGCTATGGGATTGTGCTGCGCTGCGGTGACTATTCGCGGGAGATGAGCGGAGGGTTCGCCCTCACGACCAACAACCGGATGGAACTGCTCGCGGTGATCCGGGGGCTTGAGGCGATCCGGTGGCGGTCGGCCACCGTCCATG
Source organism: Barnesiella intestinihominis (assembly GCA_963625415.1). Classification (GTDB taxonomy): domain Bacteria; phylum Bacteroidota; class Bacteroidia; order Bacteroidales; family UBA932; genus Cryptobacteroides. The sequence goes on along the minus strand of CAVFTG010000140.1, from coordinate 4,431 downwards.
TCGTGAGCGACTCATCGTACGTCGTGAAAGCGATCAACGAGGGATGGCTTGCCAAGTGGAAGTCGAAGGGTTATGCCAAGGTGAAGAATCCGGATCTGTGGATGAGGCTCGAACCGCTTCTGTCGGTGCACAATGTCACTTTCCATTGGATCAAGGGGCACGCCGGACATCCGGAGAACGAGCGCTGCGACTCTCTTGCGGTGGCTGCCGGCGCAGGCGCGGCGGCCTCGGGGCGGAAACTTCCCGATGACGCCGGGTACTTGCAGACGCTGCCCCGGGACTCCGCCATTTTTTAACGCTGCGTCAAAATAACAGGGTAACTCAAGTTCCGCTGCCAACCTTGGCAATCTTTTCGTTTTTTTGAGGTTTTTTGAGGTTTTTTGAGGTTTGCCGCCGGATTCCATTTTGTCATATCCCCTCAAATAGTTAAATTTGCGGGATTTTGGTGACGCGTCTGTCGGGCACAATGCTTGCGCATTGCGCAACGCCCCTTTCGCGGCGCATGTAATTGCAATATAAAAATTCAGGATAAATGGGATTAGCGGACATTTTCAAAAAACTTTTCGGGACCAAGGCCGAGCGGGACATGAAGGAGATAAAGCCTCTTCTCGACAAGGTTCTTGCGGCATACGAAGATATTGACAAGCTGTCGAACGATGAACTCAGGGCGAAGACTGACGAACTCAAGGCGTTCGTGGCCTCGCGCATCGCCGATGACGAAAAGAGAATCAATGAAATAAAGGTTCAGCTGGACGGAGACCTTTCGATTGAGGAGAAGGAGGCGCTTGCGACAGAGTCGGACAAACTCGTCAAGAAGGTCGATGAGGAC
>CAVFTG010000140.1:0-3592 GCA_963625415.1 Barnesiella intestinihominis | reverse complement strand
GCGGCTCTGAACGAGATTCTTCCTCAGGCGTTCGCAATCATGAAATCGACCGCCCGCAGATTCGCGCAGAACGCGGAGGTCGAGGTCGCGGCGAACGATTTCGACCGGAAGATGGCGGCCTCGCATGATTTCGTGGAGATACGCTCCGGTGCGGACGGCGGACAGGACAAGGCCGTGTGGTTCAACAGCTGGACGGCCGGCGGCAACAGAATCACCTGGGACATGGTTCATTACGATGTGCAGCTCATCGGCGGAATAGTCCTTCATCAGGGTAAGATCGCCGAGATGGCCACCGGTGAGGGGAAGACTCTGGTCGCGACGCTGCCGGTGTTCCTGAATGCGCTTTCCGGAAAGGGCGTGCATATGGTCACGGTCAACGACTACCTCTCCAAGCGTGACTCCGAGTGGATGGGGCCGCTGTACATGTTCCATGGACTCAGCGTCGACTGCATAGACAAGCATGAACCGAACTCCGACGCCCGCCGCCGCGCATATGCCTGCGACATCACTTTCGGAACGAACAACGAGTTCGGTTTCGACTATCTGCGCGACAACATGGCGTTCAGCCAGCAGGATCTGGTGCAGAGAAAGCACCAGTTCGCCATTGTCGATGAGGTCGACTCCGTGCTCATCGACGACGCGAGGACACCGCTCATCATCTCCGGACCGGTGGAAAGGGGGGACGACCAGCAGTTCGCGCAGTACAAGCCTTATGTGGAGAATCTCTACAACAGGCAGAAGACTCTTGTCACGGGGATATTGAACGAGGCGAAGAAACTCATCGCCGAAGGCAACGAAAAGGAAGGGGGAGTGCTGCTGTTCCGTGCGTACAAGGGCTATCCCAAATACCGTCCGCTCATCAAGTTCCTCAGTGAACCTGGCATGAAGCAGCTTCTCCAGAAAGTCGAGAACTACTACATGCAGGACAATGAGCGTGAGATGCCGTACATCACCGACCCGCTTTATTTCGTCATAAACGAGAAGCAGAACACGGTCGACATGACTGACAAGGGGCGCGATGTCCTTGCGCAGGCTGTCAGCGACGACAATTTCTTCGTGCTTCCGGATGTCGGCTCCGCAATAGCCGAGATTGAGAAGACGACTTCCGACCCGGCGGAGAAGCGTCAGAAGAAGGATGAACTGATGGCTGACTTCGCCCTCAAGAGCGAGCGCGTGCACACTGTCATCCAGCTTCTCAAGGCCTATACGATGTTCGAACTGAACGTCGATTACATAATCTCAGAAGACGGAAAAATCAAGATCGTCGATGAGCAGACCGGCCGTATCATGGAGGGACGCCGCTGGAGCGACGGACTCCATCAGGCCGTCGAGGCCAAGGAGAACGTGAAGGTCGAGGCGGCGACGCAGACATTCGCGACCATCACTCTCCAGAACTATTTCCGAATGTATCACAAGCTCGCCGGAATGACCGGTACGGCCGAGACAGAGGCGGGCGAGTTCTGGAGCATCTACAAGCTTGACGTGGTTGTCATCCCGACCAACCGCCCTATTGCCCGCATTGACTACAACGACCTGATTTACAAGACCAAGCAGGCGAAGTACAACGCGGTGATTGAGAAAGTCCTCGAACTCAGGGAACAGGGACGTCCGGTGCTTGTCGGCACGACGGATGTGGACACCTCCGAGCTTTTGAGCAGGATGTTCCTCCGCCACGGCATCAAGGCGCAGGTCCTCAATGCGAAACAGCATGCCCGCGAGGCTGAGATCGTGGCTCAGGCCGGACAGTCCAGCACGGTGACCATCGCCACCAACATGGCCGGTCGAGGTACGGACATCAAGCTTTCTCCGGAGGTGCGCGAGGCCGGCGGTCTTGCCATCATAGGAACGGAGCGCCACGACAGCCGCCGTGTCGACCGCCAGCTGCGCGGACGTGCAGGACGTCAGGGTGACCCGGGTTCTTCCATATTCTTCATCTCCCTCGAGGACAAGCTGATGCGCCTCTTCGGCTCGGAGAGAATCGCCAAGGTCGTGGACAATCTCGGAATGGCCGACAACGAGGCTCTCGAGTCTTCGATGCTTTCAAGTTCAATCGAGAAAGCGCAGAAGAAGGTCGAGGAGAACAATTTCGGAATCCGCAAGAGAACGCTGGAATATGACGATGTGATGAATTCGCAGCGCGAGGTGATTTACAGCAAGAGACGCAACGCCCTCTCGGGTGAGAGAATCGAGATCGACATCACGAACATGATGCAGGATACGGCGGAGATTTATGCCGAGAAGGCGGAGAACATGACTTACGACGCGTTTGCGGAGCATGTCATGGGAACGCTCTCGCTCGACCTCGATTTCGATGAAGAATTCTATGACAAGGCCAACGCCTCCGCGCTCTCGGACAAGCTTTTCGAGAACATGAAGGCGACGTATGAACGCCGTATGGACGCGATGGTCCAGCGGGCGCTGCCGATCATTCAGAAGGTCTATGAGACTCAGGGCAACCGCTATGTGAACATCGCGATTCCGATCACCGACGGCCGGCGGATGCTCAACCTTTCCGTCAATCTCCAGCGTGCCTATGAGAATCAGGGCAAGGAGATCGGCAAGACGCTTTCAAAGACCGTAGTGCTCTTCGAGATTGACCGTCACTGGAAAGACCATCTGCGCGACATGGACGACCTCAAGCAGTCCGTGCAGAATGCGTCTTACGAGCAGAAGGATCCGCTTCTCATCTACAAGTTCGAGAGTTTCAATCTGTTCAGCGCGATGCTCGAGTCGCTCAACCAGGACGCCCTCTCGTTCCTCCTCCGTGCCGGCATAGCTCTTCGCGAGGAAGCGCCGAGACCTGCGGCCGAAGCTCCGAGGATTAACATGAACCGGATGACCACGAGCCGCAGCGACCTTGTCACAAACGGCTCTCAGCCGAGAAGCAATATGCCGATGAGGGCAGAGAAGACCGTCGGACGCAATGACCCTTGTCCTTGCGGGTCGGGGAAGAAGTATAAGAACTGTCACGGCCGCGAGGCGTGAGGTCGGAACTAAGAGGCGCTTGCTGCGTTCCTTTTTCTCGGGGATTGTTGTGAATGATTAATTTTTGATAATATTTTTTGACTTTTTGATAATATGGCAAGTAAGGAACAGCCGACAGGCAATATAAACGCGCTCAGCCGGATTTCGGCCGGAACCGTGTTCAAGGGGGAGATCGAGTCCGGGTCGGACATCAGAATCGACGGGACTTTTGACGGAAAAATTTCAACTTCCGGGCGTGTAGTCGTGGGTGAGGGCGCGTTCGTGAAAGGCGAAATAAACTGTGAGAACGCCGACATTTTCGGAAAACTTGAGGGAAGCACCATCGTGCGCGGGGTTCTTTCTCTCAAATCCACATGCTCTGTAAAGGGAGACCTCGAGGTCGCGAAGATCGCCGTCGAACTCGGCGCGTCTTTCGACGGAACCTGCAAGATGCTTCACAAACAGGCCGCCGTCTCCGACCCGAAGGCAGCCGTGAAGCGGTAGGGCTTTCCTGTTTTTGCATAAATATAAAAAACTGCATATATTTGCAGCAATCATTCAATGGGGATGTTCTGGTTTTGACAGCATCTGACATTGGACGGTAAGCACGCCGGGCGTCGGAGGTTTG
>CAVFTG010000139.1:0-4721 GCA_963625415.1 Barnesiella intestinihominis | reverse complement strand
GAGGTGCCAAGCAGATTCGAACTGCTGTAGCAGGTTTTGCAGACCTGTGCCTAGCCCCTCGGCCATAGCACCAATCGGGAATGCAAAGTTAGGAATATTTTCTCTTTCTGCAAATTTATTTGCGAGGGATTTTTGAGAAAAGCCATCTATACCAAAAAGACCCGCAAATCACTCGACAAATCACTCGACATAAAGGAGCAGACCCTTCAAATACTCCCCCTCCGGATGGTAGATGTTCACCGAGTGGTCGGCCGGCTGATTCAGACGGTCGAGAATGCGGACACCGCGTCCTGTCTGGGCGGCCGCGGAAAAGACCGCGAGGGCGAATGACTCCTTGTCAACCACCTGAGAACAGCTGTAGGTGAACACGAGACCGCCCGGAGCAACCTTCGAGATGGCGGCCGCGTTGAGTCTCCGGTAGGCGCGCAGGGCGTTGTCCAACGCTCCCCTGTGCTTGGCGAATGCCGGCGGATCGACGATGATGAGATCGTACTTCCCTTCCGGGACGCTTTTCACATAATCAATCGCGTCACAGCAGAGTCCCTGATGACTGGCGGTTTCAGAACCGGTGCTGAAGCCGTTCAGGGCTACATTCTTCTCCACAAGCTCCATCGCACGGGCGGAACTGTCGACTGAATCGACGTGCTTCGCTCCCCCCGCGAGGGCATAGACCGAAAAACCTCCGGTGTAGCAGAACAGGTTCAGCACATTCCGGCCCGCGGCATAACGCTCCACAAGCGCGCGGTTCTCCCTCTGGTCAAGGAAGAAGCCGGTTTTCTGCCCTTCAGTCCAGTTCACGATGAAACGATGGCCGTTCTCAAGCACAATCTGCTCATCGTCGCTGAAACCCTCTTTCCGGTAGAGATAGCCGTCAATCAGATCGAGACCTGCCTTGAAAGGCGCCGTCCCGGAACTTTTGTCATAGACAGCCTTCAGAGACGCGCCGTAGACCGACCGCAGTGCGGAACAAATCTGTTTTCTCGAGCGGAACATCCCAACGGAATGAGCCTGCATCACGCAGACTCCGTCGTAGTAGTCGATTATGAGACCCGGCAGGTTGTCGCCCTCTCCGTGGACGAGACGGTAGCAGTTTGTCCGTCCGCCGCCTTCCGGGGGAACTTCAGCACCCGATCCGCCGGCGGCCCCGTCTTCATGCTCCGCAGGAGCTGCTGCCAGTCCGGCCGCGACCCTCACCGCAAGCGCACGGGAAATCATTATCTCCCAGAAGTCAGGAGCGAGCGCGTCGGAATCGAAACTCAGTATGCGCACGGCAATCGACCCAATCTGGTAGTGCCCGCAGGCGAGAAAACTCCCGTCAGCCGCATAGACCGCTACAAGGTCACCCTCAGCCGGACTCCCCTGAATCTGTGCTACCGAACCGGAGAACACCCAGGGATGGAAGCGGCGGACGGACTCGTCGCGCCCTCTTTTCAACACGATTCTGACCATATCAGATGTTGTTTTGTTCAGTGACAATCGAAACTGAGACGCTCTCCACAAGCGCCAAAGAATGCAGATCCGGCTGCTTCCTCTCGGTTTCCATCAGCCTCCTGTACATTTCGCGGCAAATCCACGCATCGGTGGCCGCATATTTCCGCTGGGGCTCTGAAAGAGTCTCCGCCTCCCAGTTTGAGAGCTGCTGAGTTTTGGAAACCTTCACTCCGAGAATTATCGCTGCCATTTTCTTCACGCTCTTGTCCCGTATGCCCCACTCGGGGACAATCTTCTGCAAATCGACGAAGGACTCGGGCTTGAAACGGGCATATCTCTGAAGCCCTTTCACATCGTCAGCCGTGGCCGCCCCCACCTTGATGATGTTCGGATTGGCCAGAATGTTGCAAAGGCCGCGCTGCATCCCCAGCGCCTTGATGCGGAAGAGGAAAGCCTTCCCACCTCCGGACAGCTGGAGAAGAGCCACTCCGGGATGCGGGGAATGCGGCGTGAAACACGGTTTGGTCTCTGTGTCGAACCCGAGAATCCGCTGCCTTTTCAGGTAACGGACGGCTCTATTGTAATCATCGGACAATGAATCGATTACTTCTATGTCTCCGGGGAACGAAGCAAGCGGAAGAGCTTCAATAGCCTCCGCTGCGATGTTCTCTATGAAATTGTTCTCGTTCACCTGCGTTATAACAAATCTATTTCAGCGGTCTTCCCGCACATGCTCAGCAATATCATCGGAGCCACCAGAGAATTGACCTTCCCATAGTCGTCACCGCTGATGTACAGCCGGTTCATAGGGACTGTTCTCGTGAATACGGCATCCGACGAAGGAACTGTCACATAAGCTTTTACCGAAGGATAGGCAATCCTGTGAGTGAACAGGTTCCTGCTCCTCAGTTCACGGTAGCATCTGCGTATGACAGCATCTTCTCCGCTTATGAACTCGAAATCATCCGCCAGAGCGGAACGGCGGTTCTCCATCTCCAGCCCCTGCGAAGTGCGGATTTCTTCCAGTGCCGAGGAAAAATCCCTGACATTGAGGGAATCTGTTGAACCCGCCAGAAGGACGGCGGAGATTTTCTGCGATGCCCCGGACGCTATATAACTGTCCAGAAACGCATTGAACGCATCCCGGGAATTCCGTCCTGAGTCGGCGTATTCGATGTAGGAAGGGAATGACCCGCCGGAAGACCGGCGCAGTCTTTCATAAACTCCCCTGTACAGTCCGCATTCCAGTTCCTTTCCATCGGCGATCACCGCCACAAGACCGTCCGGATGACGCTCTCCCGCCCGGCGGAACATCTCGTCCGAAAGCGAAAGCACCGGAATGTCAATGCCCTTGGCGGTGAACAGGGTGTCGATGTCCCTCATCGCGTAACGGCAAAGATACGGAGAAGCCACAATCAGGACTTTTGCTGGAATCCGCGAAGCCGTCATCTGCGAATCGAATGTATTCGAATAACTTACGCTGCCAAGAGATGCCACCGCCATGCTCACGGCCGCTTCGCGCAGCTGCAACGCGGCTCCGTCACCGGCATGTCCTGCATATGGCGCGTTTGCGACGTCGAACACGGGAGCGACAACCTCCCCGGCAAAATCGTGAAGTTCATCCGGAATCTCCCGGCCGTCGATGTTGTCGAACCTGTCGGAACTCAGAATCTCGGAAACCAGACTGCAGAGCGGATTGAAATCGCCTATGACGGCGATGCTGCCGCTGACCTTCCCCGGTTCATATCCGGCGAGCAGATGCCATGCCGCAGAACTCGTGTCGGAGATGGCCTGTTCAACTACGGGAAGATACGGTTCACCCGTCCCGGCTTTCTGTCCGCAGGAAACCGCCGACATGAGAACCGGGACAAGAATCGATATGAGGATAATCCGTTTTCCCATCTGTTTTTACGAATCTGTTTTTACGAATTCGTCACCCCTCCCCGTTCAATTTCCACCGTCCCCATTTTTCCCGACGCCGCCTTTCCCTGACGAGAACGGAAGCGCCGCGACATTCAGGATTATGTAGTAAAGGAATATGAGACTGAACGCGAGCGAGAAATGAAGCCTTAATGCGGCCACGGCAGCCACAATGACGGCCGCCCCGGCGAAAAAGGCGATTCTGAGCTTGCCGTAGAGTCCGGCGGCGAGGTTTCTCCCCTTCTTTATCTTCATTCCGAACATCGGAATTTCACAGACAAGCAGGGCTGCGAGGGATACCGAAATCAGCGGAACCGCAATCCTGACGACATTCCACTCCGAAAGCCGGCATGCGAGCGGACTGTCGGACTTCATGGAAAAACACACGAGCGACGCGAACAGCATTGCGGACGCAGGCGTGGCAAGTCCGATGAAATCCTTGCTCTGACGCTCGTCGACATTGAACTTCGCGAGTCTGAGTCCTGAAAAAACCGCCACTGCAACGGGCGAGCACACCACCAGCCAATGAACCGCCGGGGAGACGTCCATGGCGGCGGTGCCGAGACTCTCGAAAGAAGCCTGCGCGAAGCAGACTGCCATCACCGAGGGCAGAACGCCGAAACTCACCTGGTCGGCAAGCGAATCCAATTCCTTTCCCATATCGGAATAGGCGTGGAGCGCCCTTGCGGCAAGTCCGTCGCAGAAATCGAATACGGCCGCGGAAAGCATCAGAAAGAACGCCGCAGGAACATCTCCCCGCAGACATGACAGAATCCCCAGCACACCACAGAGCAGATTCAGCGACGTGATGGTATTGGGGATATGCTTGACAATGCCGTTCATACGAATCATTTTCAAAAACGGCCGCCGGTGAACTTGAACCGGCTGAGCCATCATCCTGTTGAACGGCAGCCTATTTTATGCCGAGTTTCTTCCTGATCTGCTTCGGAATGGCATCCTTGTGAACCACGACGTTGAGAGTCTTGTAGCGGACAAAGGCGTCGGAAGCGTACCAGATTCCCTTGTATGCTCCAGCCTCACCCCATGAATTCTTCACGATGAAGAAAGGATTGCCGTTCTGATCCTTGGCGATGCCGTAGATGTGCATTCCGTGGTCGTCGGTCGTCTGCTTGTTGTCGTAGGCTATCTGACGCTTCTCCTGGGTGATTTTCTTCTCCTCGGATGCAGTCACCTCAGATGGCTTCTCCTCTGATTTGCCGATCCAGTGCTCCTGGTCGGAACCGGCCGTCGGAGCCGCGTCGACGTCAGGCACGACTGCGGTGCCGTCGCGGGTGAATCCCCTCTCGCTCACGTCGGCTCCCCATGCGATGGTGAAACCCTTGTCTATCGCGTTGTACATCACCTCCATG
>CAVFTG010000138.1:0-4738 GCA_963625415.1 Barnesiella intestinihominis | reverse complement strand
TCACCCCGGCGTGGAGGGAGGCGGCCGACGCGCACATAAAGATTCCGATGCTCGGTCATCTGGACTCCCTGAATGTCTCTGTAAGTGCAGCCGTCCTTCTTTACGAGGCTGTCCGTCAGCGGCATCGGTGAGAAGAAGTTCGCGGATTTGAGAATCTGAAAAAATTAAACGGATTCTGAAAGTGAAATGGGAAAGACTTCCCGGAATCAGGCTGCATGTGAACTCCGAGCGAGATGAACCTGACGGAGGAAGTTTTCCGAAATAACAGCAATATGTCAAAATACGGTCTCATAGGGTTTCCGATTGCCCATTCGCTCAGCCCCCGCCTTTTCAAGGCGGCTTATGATGGGCGTTTTCGTTACGATCTGCTTGAATTTGAGGACTTTGAGCAGGCGTTCCGTGTGTTCATGAAGTCCTATGATGCGGTGAATGTGACCGCCCCGTTCAAGGAACTTGCTTTCGACAAGGCGAAGTTCCGCAGCGCGGAGGCTGAACTCATAGGAGCGGCGAACATGCTTGTCAAGACATCACGGGGGCTGAGCTGCTTCAATTCGGACTGCACCTCTGTCAGGGGCATACTTGAAGACTGCATCGGGAAACAGTCTGAAGGCGGGCGGCTCCGGAAAGTTCTGGTTGCGGGCTGCGGAGGTGCGGGGAAGGCCGCTGCGGCTGCTGCTTACTCTCTCGGACTTGAAGTGACAGTGATGAACAGGAATATGTCCCGCGCTCTGGAATTTGTCCGGCATCTTTCTTCGGTCGGTCCGTCTCTGTCCCAAGCCGCCGGCGGACTGCGGGGGAAGCTGAACGCCGGGACGGTGGCGGCGCTTCCGCTTGACCGGTTCGAATCCGAAATCTTCCGGCATGACGCGCTGATATACACGCTCCCGTCCCCGCTGGAGACTTTTCCTTTCCAGTCGTCTTCTGCGGCGGAGCCGCTGTCCGTCGCAAGAGGGGGAATCACGGAACCCGGCGGTTGCAGGACCGGGGTTGACAGCCGTCTCAAGATTGTGCTTGAAGCGAACTACCGCAACCCTTCATTCACCCCGGAGATTCTCGCCGCCCTCCCGCCGCAGGTGGAATATATCCCCGGCGAGCGATGGCTTCTCGGACAGGCTCTCACCGGCTACGGATTGATGACAGGGGTGAATCCCAATCCTCAGGCTCTTGCAGAAACAGTCGCTGAAAAATAATTTCGTACTATGGCCTCTTTGAATAAAGTAATGCTTATCGGCAATGTCGCCGCCGACCCGGAAATCCGCTATCTTGAAGGCGACTCCGCACAGAACAGCGTGAAAGTCGCACGCCTGCGCCTTGTCACGAATGACCGTTACCGGGATAGAAAGACCGGGGAATGGAAGGAAACGCCGGAGTATCACAGCGTTTCGGCCTGGCGCGGAAACGCCGATCTGGTCGAGAAATTTGTCCGCAAGGGTACGCCGCTTTATGTCGAGGGACGCATCCGCACCCGCAGTTGGACGGACAGGGACAACAATGTCCGCAGCACGACGGAAATCCTCGCGGAGTCGGTTCAGCTTCTCGGCCGCAAGTCCGATAACCCGGCATCTTTCCAGAGCGGGCAGTCTCAACAGCCCGCATATCCTCAGCCTCAGCCTCAACCTCAACCGTCCGTAGTCCCTCCGCCAACCGCCGCCCCCGACGACGACCTCCCGTTCTGACAGGCATAGCAGACAAACGCAAATGTAGTGGGAAAGAAGCCGGGAGTAAACTGCAGTTTACAAAGTCTGGCCGCCGATGAACTCACGCATTATTGACGTCGGCGGAATCGCGGCAATCTCCTCCGGGCTGAGCGCGACGATGTAGCTCAGAAACTTCAGCAGGCGCACAGCCTCGCTGTAAGCCGGTGATGTCGGATTGATGCGGCGCAGAAGCGGCTCCACATAGTATTTCAGTGTCGGAAGCTCAAAAATCAGAGCCGAATTGAACATGATGTCGGCGTTCTCCTGAAACGGGAAGATGTTGCGGTTCTCGCCCCGGCGCACGCTCGGCCAGCGGAGAATCGTATCTTCCGGTGATATGCCCCTGACCCTGTTGTCGCGCACGATGCGCCGGAGAAGACGGCTGTCCGTGGTGGAGATGCTGTTGTTCTCGTCGAGGGCGAGGGATGTGAGCGCGGATGCATAGACACGGAAAATCCTCGAGTTGTCAACTCCCGGAACCATCTCCGGATTCAGTGCGTGGATTCCTTCCATGATGAGGATGTCTTCCTTGTCGAGTTTCATCCAGTTGCCGTCAAAGAGCCTTGTCCCGCTCTTGAAGTCGAATTTCGGGATTTCCACCTCGCGGCCGTCCAGAAGATAGTTCAGCTGGGTGTTGAGGAAATCGAGATCCATGGCCTGGAGCGACTCGAAATCGTAGTGCCCGTTCTCATCTTTCGGGGTGTGGTCGCGGTCGACGAAATAGTTGTCGAGTTCGATGACTTTCGGGTTCAGTCCGAGAATCTTGCACTGCTGCGCCAGGCGGAGCGATGACGAGGTCTTTCCGGAGGATGACGGACCTGCGATGAACACGATTTTCACATCGTTGCGGCTTTTTTTGATGGCATCGGCGATCTCAGCGTACTTCCTCTCGTGGCGGGCCTCGGCGATGTTGATGATTTTGCCGGCATATCCTCCGAGTATGGCCTTGTTCAGAGTCCCCACGCTGCGGATTCCGAGCACACGGCACCATTTCTCATGTTCATCGAGCGCCGCTGCGAGTTTCGACTGCCTTTTCATCGGCAAGATTCTGCCCTTGTTCCCGAGTTCAGGATATTGGAGGCACATCCCGTTTCCGAACTGGCGGAGTTCGAACGTCTTCAGATAGCCTGTACTCGGAACCAGCGGACCGTAGAACGTGTCAGCCGTGCCGGCGAGAAAATGTACATGATAGGTGTAGGAGCCGAGCGTCTTCATCAGTTCCACCTTTTCCGGCTGTCCGTTCTTACCGAAAATCTCCGCCGCCTCGTCGGAGACGAGTATAGAGCGGCGGAACGGAAGATCCTCATCGACAATCTCTTTCATCCTGTCCCGTAGAATGCGGACTTCCTCCCGAGTGGGAGTGTGCACGTTGTATCTTACGCCGTCCGGATTGTCGTGAAGTTCGCAGTATAGGCCGCTCGGAAGGGCGTATCTGATGTGCAGGAACTTGTCGGGGAATTTGTCTCTCGCCGCCTTCTGGAGCAAAAAGCAGAGAGATCGTATGTAGGTTCTGATTCCGTTCTGATGCCCGTAGCCTATGAACAGGATTTTGTGGGGACGGCATATCTCGAAATCAAGCCCCCGCAGCGAGTTGTCCACCAGTGCCGCGAGAATCTGCTTGTCCTGCGTGCCCGCCGTTTCCTTCGGCATCATGTCCCTTGCGACGTCGAGAAGCGGCGTTCCGAATTCGACGTCACTGTACGTCCGCGTGTTTTCGCAATAAATCCGCATCTTTTCCATATTCAGCCATATTACAATAAACCAGTCATTTCCGATAAATCAGGATATGTTTTCATGACCATATCCCATGTCCGTCCCATACGAAACGGGGATATGTCTCCATATCCTCCATACGGAACGGAAGAAACCGCCGTCTCTGCAAATTAACGACCGAAAACGCGGAGGACGGACATATTTTCCACAAATTTCGTAATTTTGCATAATATGGAGCAGAATGACGGTTACATCGAAATACGCGGCGCGAAGGCGCACAATCTCCGAAATGTTTCACTTGACATCCCACGAGGCAAGTTTGTCGTGATTACCGGGCTGAGCGGGAGCGGAAAATCCTCGCTCGCGTTCGACACGCTCTATGCGGAGGGGCAGCGGCGCTATATGGACACGCTCTCGACCTACGCGAAGCATTTCATGGGCATACTTGAAAAGCCTCAGGTGGAGAGCATCGGCGGACTGAGCCCGGTCATCGCGATTGAGCAGAAGACCACTGGAAAGAATCCCCGCTCGACCGTGGGTACGATTACGGAAATATATGATTTTCTGAGACTTCTGTACGCCCGGGCGTCGAAGGCCTATTCCCCCGCGACGGGAAGGGAGATGGTGCGCTACACCGACGACAGGATTGTTTCGCTGATTATCGGAAGCTACGGCGGGCGCAAATGCCTGCTTCTCTCCCCGCTCGTCCGAGGGCGCAAGGGGCACTACCGGGAACTGCTCGCCCAGATGCGCAAGAGGGGATATACGCAGGCGCGGATTGATTCCGAAATCGTCGAACTCTCGGAAATCGAGGCGCTGGACCGCTATAAGCCTCATTTCATAGAACTCGTGGTGGACAGGCTGAAGCCGGAGGCGAAGGACGAAAAAAGAATCAGGGAGTCGGTGATGACGGCTCTGAACCTCGGGAAGGGTTCGCTGGCGGTTCTGGACATGGAGACGGGCGAACTGCACCATTATTCCAAGCATCTTGTCTGTCCGGACACGGGTCTGTCCCTTGAGGAGCCGGCCCCGCACACATTCTCCTTCAATTCTCCGCAGGGCTATTGTCCTCACTGCAAGGGACTCGGGACCATCGTGAACGTCGATGTGAAATCCATAATCCCCGACCCGTCCGTTTCGATTGCCGACGGTGGAATCGTGCCTCTGGGGAATATGCGCCAGACGAAAAAATTCGACATAATCCGCTCAATCGCAAGGAAATATGACTTTTCGCTCTATGACCCCATAGAACTTGTTCCGCAGGAGGCTCTGACGCTGATAATCTACGGCTCGGATGAACTTTTCCGCGTGGGTGAGGGGACGATGTC
>CAVFTG010000137.1:0-4795 GCA_963625415.1 Barnesiella intestinihominis | reverse complement strand
GCATGAAAGTGTAGGGATTTATGTCCCCGGCGAGATAGACGAAGAAATCCTCGTCCCAGAGCCACTGCGGCATAGGATGGGCGATGAAGTCGGTCGCATCGAGCCACAGGCCGCCGTGCTCATAGAGAAGCTCCACCCGGCACAGGTCGGAGAAATGGGCCGGCGAAATCTTTCCGGACCGCCACCGGCTGACGATTTCCGGAGGGAGCGTGATGTGGTCGAAGACGGTCTTTCCGTCAAGGATGACCAATTCGTGACCCGGACAGTTTGCGCGGGCGCTTCGCCAGCATGCTTTGACCAGAGGGGGCGCGGCGGCTTCGCCCTGAAACCATATTGTCCAGATTTTCTCGGCAGACTGTTCTGAATTGCACATCTCTGCGTTACGCTCCATGCCCGGTTCCTCACGACCGGCAGGTTGCTCCGGTCCGGACTTCTGAACCTCACTGCGGCCGAAGTCCCTGACAACCGGGACATAGCGGTCGAGATATTTGTGAATGCATCTGCCAGTCACTTCGGTGCGCACTTTCCTCCTCTCGTCGCGCGGTCTCCAGAGCCAGTTCACAATGTGAGCCTTCCAGACCATTTCCGCCTGACAGCCGAACCAGTCGAGTCCATGAAAACTGTCAGTCATATTCCATTTCGCCATATTCCTATGTCACGATATTTCTAAATCCGCATCCCGGCGGATGTTCATCGCGAACCCATATTTTCATCAATATTCGTGCTAACTGACATATTTTTGACTATATTTGTCTTCCGTTTCAGAAAAACCAGACCTGAAACAGGCTGACCCATGGATTACAGCAGCAAGTGCAAGGCGCACCCCTGGCATGGAATCAATCCCGGTTCCGCCGAGGAAGTGCGCGCTTTCATTGAAATCGTGCCGACAGACACTGTCAAATATGAGGTTGACAAGGAAACGGGCTACCTCTCCATAGACCGTCCGCAGAAATTCTCCAACATAGTCCCGTCACTTTACGGCTTCATCCCGAGATCCTACTGCAAGGAGAAGATGGCCGAACTGACCAACAAGGCGCTCGCGCGCTATGACATCGAGGGCGACGGAGACCCGCTTGACATCTGCGTGCTCACGGAGAAAGACGTGACCCACGGCGACGTGCTCGTCTGGGCGAGGCCGATAGGAGGGCTGAGGCTTCTGGACAACAACCAGGCGGACGACAAAATCATAGCCGTGCTCAAGAACGACGCCGTGTACGGCGAATTCAACGACCTGAACGAACTGCCGATTGAGATTGTCCGCAGGCTCATCCACTATTTCACCACCTACAAGGACATACCCGGTGAAAACGGGCGCAGGATGCAGTTCATCAGCATCTACGGGGCGGAAGTCGCCCGCGACGTGATAAACCGCTCGTTCGAGGACTACGCGAAGCTCATCGCCCGATGAATTTGCGGATGGTCCTGACGCTTCTGCGGTCAAGCCACGATCCGGCGTCGGCGAAAGCTCCGGCCTCCCACAGATGCGCAAGGCGTGACGCGGCCTCGGCGCATTCGGGAGCGGTCGGATTGAATTTTCCGAGCCGCCTTGCTATCTGCCCGTTAATGACAGGCCACTTGCAGTTCCGCGCCCACATCTCCTTCTGATAACCGCTTCCCCTTTCCTGATATACGGAGTAAGAAATGTCGAGTCCTATGCACCAGCTCGTGATTTTCTTCATCCGCGACGAACTCATGTCTATTGAGCCGAGGTTCGGATAGTAGTAATAGAACGGGAGGTAAGTTATCGTCACGGACGGGTTTTTCAGCATCACATCGCTCCACCACGGAAAATCCTCGAAAGTTATGCCCTTCACGAAAGGCACGTCCTCGACGACTGTCTTCCTGATCAGGTGTCTCCACACATAGAAATGCTTGAGAGGCCATTCTATGCCCTTCGGATGCGAGAGTTCTGTGGAATGTGCATATACATCGTCTGTCACATGGAATCTGAAACTGTCCGCGCTGAACCGCCGCCGGAAACTCAGAGGCCTGAAATCCATCGTATCCAATCCGAGCATATGGCGTATCACCGTGATGTTCCTGTAATTCGGGTCCTTGTACCATGAGACTATGTCCGTCCCAGTCTTCATGGCGAGGGCATATGAGATTTCGAATGTCTGCGGGTGAATGAAATCGTCGGAATCCAGAAAGACGACATATTCCCCCGAGGCGTTCCGCATCCCGGCGTTTCTCGCGTCGCTCAGGCCGCCGTTGGGTTTGTCGATGATTTTTATGCGGCTGTCCATTTCCGCATATTCAGCGAGTATCCCGCGGCTGCGGTCGGGACTCCCGTCGTTGACGCAGACGGCCTCCCAGTCGGTGAATGTCTGCCCGAGAACGGAGTCAAGGCAGCGTCCGACATATTTTTCCACATTATAGACAGGGATGATTACGGATATCTTCGGCATTTCTGAGTTTCTCTAAGATGCGTGTTTTAGCAAATGTCGGGTAAAGGTAAGGAAATTTGCACTGTCTGTCAAGAGCCGGAGGTCAAGCGGCTCAGAAGCCCGAGGCCCTGCGAAACGTGCCCGAGGTCAACTCCTGCTGACTTTGAGCACGTTGCGCAGGGCGCGTATCTGGGAAATCACCTTGTCGAGTTCGAGGTTGCTCGGGACTGCGACCTTCAGGAGTATGTCGTAGGTGCCGGAGCGGGCGTTGTCATTGACATTGAACGAACGCATGGAGGCGCGGAAGGCGTTGATCACGTCCATGATTTCGTTCACCACAGACGGCTCGTGCGCGGCGCTCACGCGGAGAGTGACCTGGAAGTTCGACGAGGACGGAGTGTCGCTCCAGCGGACTTTCTGGATTCTGTACGGGTACTGGCTCATGAGCCTCGCGGCGTTCGGACAGGACATCCGGTGAATCTTGATTCCGTCCAGACGGCTGACGAAACCGAAAACGTCGTCTCCGAAGACCGGGTTGCAGCACTTGGACATCCTGTAGTCAAGCCCCTTCACATTCTTCGCGTCGATCACGAGTATGTCGTCGCCTCCCCTGCCCGAAGACTGCTGTTCGACGGCGGGCTTCTGAGACTTGCCCTCCGGAATCTTCGGAGCCTCGCCCCCGGCCTGTATGAAGTCGCGGATGTCGAAGATGTCAATCTCCTCCTTGCCCACGGCGGCGTAGAAAGAGTTCAGGGTCTTCTTCTGGTACTTCTTCATCAGAGCGGCGAGCATCTCGTCGACCAGCTCTATCTTCCAGTTCTTCAGCCGCCGCAGGAGCATCTCCTTCCCGGAGGAGGCCTGTTCGAATTCAGCCTCCGCCAGCTTCTGCTTGATTTTCGCCTTGGCCTTCGAGCTGACGACGAAGTTCAGCCAGTCAGCCGTCGGCTTCTGGTTCTTGCCGCTGATGATTTCGACGATGTCTCCAGTGTTCAGGCGTTCCCGGATCGGCACGGCTTTCCCGTTCACCTTTCCTCCCGTGCATTTCACGCCGAGATTGCTGTGGATGTCAAAGGCGAAGTCCAGCACTGTCGCGCCCGCAGGCAGCTTGCGCAGTTCCCCGGTGGGGGTGTACACGAAAATCTCCCCGCTCGGAGGGGTCGGGAGGTCGTCCTCGTAGAACTCGGAAGAGTCCGTGTGATGCTCGAGAATGCTGCGGACGGACTTCAGCCATTTGTCCAGCGTCTCCTCGTGGCTTATGCCCTTGTAGGACCAGTGGGAGGCAAGTCCGCTCTCGGCGGTCTCGTCCATGCGGGCGGTTCTTATCTGCACTTCGATGTAGGCTCCGTCGCGGTTCTTGACGGTGATGTGCAGAGACTCGTAGCCGTTCGGCTTAGGCTTCGACAGCCAGTCCCTCAGGCGTTTCTCGTCCTGCTCGTACTCCTCGGTCACATAGCCGAAGACCTGCCAGCAGAGGTCATGCTCACGTTTCCTGCCCGGTTCGCAGTCGATGATGAACCGGATGGCGAACACGTCGTACACGCCCTCGAAAGGCACGCCCTGCTTGCGCATCTTGTTGTAAATCGACCACGCCGTCTTCGTGCGTATCTTGAGCTTGTAGTTGATGCCGTTGTCGGAAAGCTTCTGCTTGAGAGGTTCGATGAACTGGTCCGTGAGCCTCTGACGGTCCTTTTCCGTGGCCTTGAGCTTGTTGGTGATGGCGCGGTACTGCTCCGGGTCGGCGTAGCGGAAATAGATGTCCTCCATCTCGCTCTTCATGTTGTAGAGCCCGAGCTGATGGGCGAGCGGGACATAGAGCATGATGGTTTCGAGCGTCTTGCGTTCCCTTGACGATTTCGGGAACATGTCGAGAGACCGCATTATCTCCAGACGGTCGGCGAGCTTTATGACGGTGACGCGTGGGTCTCGGGAATATGAGACTATGAGTTTCTTGTAGTTCTCCGCCTCAAGTTTCGTATCCTTCGGTTTTATGGCGGCGATTTTGTCCAGCCCGTCAACCATCGAGAGCACATCCGCAGGGAAATCCCGCGGCGGCTGCGCCTCAGGACTGAACCTGTGGGCCTCGTGGAGGAAAACTGCGGCCACGCATTCGGCGGGGAGTCCGATTTCGTCGCTGACAATCCTTGCGACATTGACCGGATGCTCGATGAACGGATGCCCGTTTCCCCGGGTCTGCCCCGCGAGGCTGTCTTCGGCGATTTTCCACGCCCTCGCAATCAGGGCGCGCCCTTCTTCGGTGTATTTCCCGAACAGTTCGTCAATCTTTGTACTGTCAGCCATAACACAAATATACAAAAAAAAGATGCCCAAACAAGCGTCCGGACATCAGTTTCGTTCTCATCGGAGAGGAGGCAATCAGAACCTGTCCTCAGATGATACTGTCAATTTCT
>CAVFTG010000136.1:0-4823 GCA_963625415.1 Barnesiella intestinihominis | reverse complement strand
CTGCGGGAACACGAGCCTGCATCTGATTGTCGCACAAATCAAGGGCTGCGACCTGTACAGGCTGGAGGAAATCTGAAAATTCTCAGAAATCCTTCACAACTCTGCACCTATTCGGCATCCAATCGGCGCAAGGTCGCCAAACTTCCGGCAGAGGGAAATACGCCGCTGCGGGCGAATTCCGTCCAGAGGGTCTTGAATGATGCCGAATGACACCGGTATTCCTCTTCAGTCATTCCCTTGAGCATTTCCGCTGAAGTCCAGTCCTCTTGATGTCCGAGCAGGAACGGAAGCTCTATGCTGTGGCAGCAGCCGAGAGGACTGCCCTCCGGATGCCAGGAGAAGCGGTACAGGGCCGCACCGACTCCGTTCTGCCTGAGTTTCTTCAGATATTTTTCAGCCGGAGACGCGAATATGCGGGAAGTTAGGATTTTCGTCAGAACCGCGCCGAGCGGGGTGCGGTAGAGTGTCCTTCCGAGAATCTTCCTCGCATAGACCGAAGCGTCATCCTTATTGTAACAGAGCAGCACCCGGAACGGCGTGCCGGCGGCTGCCGACCGGCAGCGCGGGGACTCGGCCACAGAAGATGACGGAACAGAGGTGCAGTCCGGAAGAACCGGCATAAAAGGAAGGGCGAAATGCATTTTCTTCATCGAAGTCTGCACCGCAATCAGTTCCTCAACCGAAGCCGTCTCCGCTATTCTCCACATCCCCTCCGCATCGCCTGTACCGGCTTTCCTTCCCATTTCTTCCACGTCAACCTCACCCGTCCGCCTGGATAGACGTCGCAGGAAAATCGCGCGGAGCTTCTCCGCGTCGCGGGCGCTCATCCCTATTCCGAGCGGAGGAGACTGGAGTATCGCCCTGTGGAACAGTATCTCTCCCCCGAAGCGTGGAACATTTGTGGAGAGTTCCGCGTCGTCCGCCGAAGCAATGAGCGAGGCGACCGAATGCGCTCCTGCGGACTGCCCCCAGAGGGTCACATTGTCCGGGTCTCCTCCGAAAGACGAAATATGCCTCCGAATCCAGCGCAGGGCGGTTTTCTGGTCTTCAAGGCCGAGATTTGCGGCACCCCTCTCCGGCATCCACAGATAGCCCTCCGCCCCGAGACGGTAGGAAATCTTCACGACGATGACATTTCCGGTCTCGGTAAGAGAAGAAACATCGTAGCGGTGGTCTTCGCTCCCGCCCGTGAGGTATGACCCGCCGTGAATCCACACCATCACCGGAAGTCCTGTACGGTCGTCCGATGAAGCCGGGACATCCCCCGGAGATGCCGAGCCTGATTCCGACTGGACAGTCCCCGGCGGCACGGTCACGCTCAGGCAAAGCTCCCCCTCGCGCATCGCAAGCCCGGAATCCGGACCGAGCTGCCCGTTCAGGTGCGACAAGTCCTGCGGACAGACGCAGCCGTATCCGCCTGCGTCATGACATCCGGAACCGTAATCGACGATTTCCGGAAGCCCGAAGCGGGTGTAACGCGCATAGACGATTCCACGGAACACGACCGATCCGTTTCCAAGCGGCTGTCCCCTGAACTTTCCGTCTGAAGTGAGTGCCTGCATTCCGCTGCCGGGTTTCATAATACGCCTCCGTTTCTGCGGGTCCGCAGATTCAAAAAAAACATACAAATTTAGCGTTTTTCCGCAATCCGTGTAAACGGTTTTCACCTTTTTGCACATATTTCCGGAGAAATCGGAAGCAGATGCATATCCCAGGCAAAAAATCTGCAAAAATATCATTACCTTTGGAGGATTTTGTAAACAGGGGGAATGAACGAAGCGGTGACAGCCCCCCCCGACTTATATCATTTGGCATATATGAGCATTCAGACAGAGAAAATCAAAGAACTCGTCGAAAAACGCAAGGTCGCGAGACTGGGCGGCGGGCAGGCGCGTATCGATGCCCAGCACTCCAAAGGCAAACTCACTGCAAGAGAAAGGATTGCGCTGCTTCTTGACGAGGGCAGCTTTGAGGAATATGACATGTTCGTGCACCACCGCTGCCACAATTTCGGGATGGACAGAACCCATTTCGACGGCGACGGGGTCGTGACGGGACAGGGCACGGTTGACGGCAGGGTCGTCTATGTGTTCGCCCAGGACTTCACCGTGACGGGAGGCTCGCTTTCCGAGACTATGGCGCAGAAAATCTGCAAGGTGATGGACATGGCCATGCGCAACGGCGCTCCCTGCATCGGACTCAACGACTCCGGCGGAGCGAGAATCCAGGAGGGGGTCAGTTCGCTGGCGGGTTTCGGGGAAATCTTCGAGAGGAACATCCTGTCCTCTGGCGTGATTCCGCAGATTTCGGGAATATTCGGGCCTTGCGCCGGAGGAGCGGTTTACTCCCCCGCCCTGACTGATTTCAACATAATGGTCCAGGACACCTCCTACATGTTCCTCACCGGCCCGGCGGTCGTCAAGAGCGTAACAGGGGAGGTTGTCACGCAGGAACAGCTCGGCGGAGCGTCCGTGCACGCGACCAAGAGCGGAGTGGCGCATTTCGCGGCGGAAAACGAGCGGGAAGGACTGCGGCTCATCCGCGAACTGCTCGGCTACATCCCTTCCAACAACCGCGAGAATCCGCCTGAAAGACCGACCGGCGACCCCTGCAACCGCGTGGACTACGCCCTCAACGACATAATTCCCGACAATCCGAACAAGGCCTACGACATGTATGGTGTCATCGGCTCCGTCGTCGATGACGGAGTTTTCCTCGAAGTCCACAGGAGTTGGGCAAAGAACATAATCATAGGTTTCGCACACATGGGCGGCAAGTCCGTCGGAATCGTGGCGAACCAGCCGAAGATACTCGCGGGAGTGCTCGACATAAACGCCTCGCGCAAGGCGGCACGATTCGTCCGCTTCTGCGACGCTTTCAACATCCCGCTGGTAACCCTTGTGGATGTTCCCGGCTTCCTCTGCGGCACGCAGCAGGAGTACGGAGGGATCATCTCCAACGGGGCGAAACTCCTCTACGCCTACGGGGAGGCGACAGTTCCGAAAATCACGGTGACCCTGCGCAAAAGCTACGGCGGGGCGCATATCGTGATGAGCTGCAAGCAGCTGCGCGGAGACATCAACTACGCATGGCCGAGCGCCAACATCGCCGTGATGGGGGCCGACGGTGCGGTGGAGATTCTCTACTCGAAAGAACTCAAGGCTATGGAAGACCCGGAGAAACGGGCCGCCCTCAAGGAAGAGAAGAAGAAAGAATATGACGAGCTGTTCTGCAACCCGTACTATTCGGCGGCCTACGGCTACATAGACGACGTAATCGAACCGGCGAACACCCGCTTCCGGATAATACGCGCCCTCATCCAGCTCGAAGGCAAGAAAGTGGAAAACCCAGTGCGCAAGCACGACAACCTTCCGATGTGATATGAGAACGGATATCGCAGAAAATGACTTCAAGACCGTCGCACCGGTTTCCGTGGCGCAGGCAGACCCGGTTTCAGCGACGCGGTCGGACGGAGAAATCACGGCTGCAATCGCAGCTGCAATCGCGCTGCACGCGGGCGAAAATGTCCACGACAGGGAGAGTTATGTCATCACCATACGCCGCAAACGCCGCGAGGGGGATGTCTGCTATCTGAACTGAGTGGGATTGCCGGAGGTGGGCATCGGGAAAAAGAGAGGATGACAATCATCGGAAGATGAGCATCGGAAGATGAACATCGGAAAAATTAAGTAACGACAGGAGATGGAAAAATACAGTTTCAAAATCAACGGACACGACTATGAGGTCGAAGTATGTTCGGTTTCCGGACGGAACGCCCTCGTGAGGGTGAACGGAACGGAATACAATGTCGAAATCGGGTCGGACGGAACCGTGTCCGGAACAGAAGCCGCCACATCCGTCAATGGCGGGAATGCCTTGAATGTCAAGCAATCCGGGAATGCTGAGAATGCAGGCGGCTCATTTCCGAAGCCGGCGGATTCCGGAGTCCCGCAGGGCGGAGAAACGGTCACCGCACCGCTTCCGGGAGTGATTGTGGACATGAAGGTCAAGGTCGGTGACAGCGTCAAGGCGGGTCAGACAGTAGCAGTGCTGGAGGCGATGAAGATGGAGAACGAGATTGAGGCTTCCGTGGGCGGGACGGTCACGGCCGTGAGCGTCTCAAAGGGCGATTCCGTTCTCGAAGGCGCCCCGATTGTGACCATTGGATAGACGGAAGGAAACCGCCAATGTGACGCCCATGTAATTCATATCGAATCCGAAAGTTACAAAAAGTCGTTTTTTTTCGTTTCAAACTACGCCTGACGATTCAAGAATATGCATTACGGCTTGCTTTTTGCAAATGGCGCACTCGGTTTCTTGAGAAAGAACGAACTATATATCAACCAGTTAAGCATAGACATAATAATTAAAACACCAATACGATGCAGAACAAATTGCAGGAACTGACAGAAAAGCTCTACAATGAGGGGCTGTCAAAGGGAAAGGCCGAAGGAGAGGCTGTTCTTTCGAAGGCGCATAGCGAGGCTGAGGCGATTGTGGCCGAGGCGAAGAAACAGGCGGAAGCCATAGTCGCCAAAGCTCACAAGGATGCGGAAGACCTCAGGACAAAGACAGAAGGCGACATCGCGCTCGCTTCAAGGCAGGCCGTCAGCGAGACAAGGCAGGCGATTGAGAAACTCATCGTCGCGGATGCCACCGACGCGAAGGTCAAGACCGCTCTTTCCGATGAGGAATTCGTCAAGACCATCATAACTTCCGCAGTCAAGGCTTTCGCCGACGGAAAGGACTGCGACATCGAAATCTGCCTTCCGGAATCGGCGAAGAACACTCTCGAAGGCTTCGTGAAGAACGAGGTCGCAAAG
>CAVFTG010000135.1:0-5029 GCA_963625415.1 Barnesiella intestinihominis | reverse complement strand
CTCAGCGTTGATAATTCGTACGGCCACGGGTGATCCAGTATCATCTGTGGCTTTTCGGTATCAAATGACAAAGTTCAGTATCAACTCAGTATCAAATTTAAAAAGCAAATGCCCCAGAGTGACCTCTGAGGCATTTTGAAGCGGTGCGGAAGGGACTCGAACCCTCGACCCCCGGCGTGACAGGCCGGTATTCTAACCAGCTGAACTACCGCACCAGACTTGTCAGCTGCAACCGTTTTTCCCGATTGCGGATGCAAAGGTACGCATTTTTTCATATCCTCCAAATATTTTTTCGTATTTTTGTAATCTTTTCCGACAAATCCGGGAAAGATGGAGACAGGAGCGGTTTTATATTCAGAGAATGAGGGACACGGGAAATATTGTCATAAGAGGGGCTAAAGTCAACAATCTCAAAAACTTGACACTCGAAATACCGCGAGGGAGATTTGTCGTGATTACGGGGATATCCGGTTCCGGCAAATCATCGCTCGCGTTCGACACGCTGTTCGCCGAAGGGCAGAGACGATTTGCGGAAAGCCTTTCGTCCTATGCCAGACAGTTTCTCGGGAGGATGGCCAAACCGGATGTCGAATCCATCGGGGGCATTCCGCCGGCGATAGCGATAGAACAGAAGGTGAACATTCGCAATCCGCGTTCGACAGTCGCCACGACGACGGAGATATATGACCATCTCAAACTCATATTCGCCAAAATCGGAAAGACCTTCTCCCCCGTCTCCGGCCGGATGGTCACTGCGAGCACGACCGGCGACGTTCTCCGCTTCATCGGAACCCTGAAACCGGACGGAAACGGCACTGAAACCTCCGAATCCGGCAATCCTGGCGCGGCGGCGGTTCCCGTCTACATACTCTCCGACATCGGCTGGGAAAAGCGGGACGACAAGGTTGAGCTGATGCTCGCCCTCAAGGAAGAGGGGTTCTCGCGGTTTTTTACGGACAGACAGACGGACATCGATGATGTCATGCGGCTTTCGGAGAGCGGCGATTTTCCGGAAAATCTGTCGCTGCTTGTGGACAGGCTGAAAATCGGCGGGGACGGAATCTCGGAGGAACTGTCCGCGAGGCTTCATTCTTCCGTCCAGACGGCTTTCGACAAGGGAGACGGGCATATGTCAGTCTGCTGGATGGATAGCGAAGGGCTTCACCGGAAGGACTTTTCGGACAAGTTTGAACTGGACGGCATGAAGTTCCGGCAGCCGGACGAATACCTCTTCAGCTTCAACAGCCCGCTCGGAGCCTGCCCGGAGTGCGGCGGACTCGGCGAAATCATCGGAATAAGCGAAGATCTCGTCGTGCCGGACAAGAGCAGGACGCTCTACGATGACGCGATTGCCTGCTGGAGGGGAGAGAAGATGGGCTGGTTCAAGAACCTGCTCGTGAAGAACGCGGCCAGATACGGCATTCCGATTTTCGAGCCGTACCACAATCTCACGGAAGAACAGCGGAACAAAATCTGGAACGGCTGCCCGGCCGGAGCCGAGGAGGACTCGATTATCGGGCTGAACGAGTTCTTCAGATGGGTGGAGCAGAACAAATACAAGATACAGTACAAATACATGCTGAGCCGCTACAGCGGCAAGACCGTCTGCCACGAATGCGGAGGAAGCCGCCTTAGGAAAGAGGCGCTCTATGTGAAAGTCGGAGGGAAGAACATCCACGAACTGCTGAAGATGAATGTCGGGCAGCTGAGCGGTTTTCTCAGGAATCTGGAGCTTGACGACTATGACCGGAACGTTGCGGGAAAGGCCATCGGGGAAATTCTCGAAAGGCTCGACTGCATCAACGACGTAGGGCTGGGCTATCTCACGCTCGACCGCCGCTCCAACTCCCTTTCCGGAGGGGAAAGCCAGAGGATAAACCTTGTGGCGGCTCTGGGAAACTCGCTTGTGGGTTCGCTGTACATTCTCGACGAGCCGAGCATCGGACTGCATCCGAGGGATACGGACAGGCTGATTTCGGTCTTGAAGAGGCTTCGCGACATCGGGAACACCGTCGTGGTGGTGGAGCACGACGAAAACATAATGAAAGCGGCCGACATGTTGATTGACATCGGCCCGAAAGCCGGGGTGCATGGCGGAGAAATCGTCTTCAAAGGCCGGCTGAACGATGCTCCCGACACTCCGGACCTGTTCGAAAAGTCGCTGACGCTTCAGTACCTCAGCGGACGCCGGCCGAGAATAACCCGCCGGAAACGCAGCTGGAACTACTCCGTCACCGTCGAGGGAGCCATGGAGCACAACCTCAAGGACATAAATGTCCGGTTCCCGCTCGGTGTCCTCACCGTGGTCAGCGGCGTGAGCGGCTCGGGAAAGTCTTCGCTCGTCGGCGACATTCTCCACCCCGCCCTCTACCGTGAAATCAACCATGCCGGGCCGGTGCCGGGGACCTTCCGGAAGCTCTCCGGCAACATAGACCGCATAACTCAGGTCGAATATGTCGACCAGAACCCCATAGGACGCAGTTCGCGCAGCAACGCCGTGACTTACCTGAAGATATACGACGACATCCGCAAGCTGCTCTCGGATCAGCAGTACGCGAAAATCAACGGCTACACCCCGTCGTTCTTCTCGTTCAACCAGGACGGGGGCCGCTGCCCGGAGTGTCAGGGCGACGGATTCGTGAAGATAAGCATGCAGTTCATGGCGGACGTGACCATGGTCTGCGAGGCCTGCGGCGGCAAGAGGTTCAAGCCGGACATCCTCGAAGTGCGCTATCAGGGCAAGAACATCGACGACATCCTGAACATGAGCGTCGAGGAAGCCATCGGATTTTTCGGCTCGCAGTCCGACCCGACGGCTCGGAAAATCGCCGGAAAGCTTCAGGTGCTCGTGGATGTCGGTCTCGGCTACATAACCCTCGGGCAGAGCAGCAGCACGCTCTCCGGAGGTGAGAGCCAGAGAATCAAACTCGCCTATTTCATGCTGATGAACACCGAGCAGAGCGGCAAGTCCAAGGAGCAGCAAATCCTCTTCATATTCGACGAGCCGACCACCGGTCTTCATTTCTACGACGTGGAGAAACTCCTCAAGTCATTCGACTCCCTGCTCTCCAGAGGCCATTCCATCGTGGTCGTCGAGCACAACGCCGACGTGATCCGCGCTGCGGACTGGGTCATAGAACTCGGCCCGGAGGCGGGGGATGACGGAGGCCGCGTGGTCTTCGCCGGCACACCGGAGGATCTCCGAGGCTGCAAGGAGTCATACACGGCGAGATATATCTGAAAAACAACATCCGAAATCAACAAAACAGCAAATATGAGAAATCTGTACATCACCGACACTCTTTCGAGGAAAAAGGAACTTTTCGAGCCGATTCACCCGGGACGGGTCGGACTTTATGTCTGCGGGCCGACGGTCTATGGGGAGGCGCATCTGGGACATGCGCGCCCCGGAATTACCTACGACGTTCTTGTCCGCCTTCTCCGGCATCTCGGCTATAAAGTACGGTATGTCAGGAATATAACCGACGTGGGACATCTTGTGGGGGATGCCGACGAGGGCGAGGACAAGATTGCGAAGAAAGCGAAGCTGGAGCAGCTTGAGCCTATGGAGGTCGTTCAGAAATATACGCTCGCCTACCACGAATCCATGCGTTCGCTGAATGTCGCGCCGCCTTCGATTGAACCGAGGGCGTCGGCGCATATCATCGAGCAGGAGGAACTCGTGAAGAAAATCCTTGATTCGGGATATGCCTACGAAAGCAACGGGTCGATTTATTTCGATGTCGTCAAGTACAACCGCGACCACCGCTACGGCATACTTTCCGGCCGCACGCTCGACGACACGCTTGAGGGGACGCGCAATCTCGACGGTCAGGACGACAAGAGGGCGGCGTATGACTTCGCACTGTGGAAGAAGGCCGCTCCGGAGCATCTGATGAAGTGGCCGTCGCCGTGGAGCGAGGGATTCCCCGGATGGCATCTTGAGTGCTCGGTCATGAGCGAAAAGTATCTCGGGAAGGAGTTTGACATCCACGGTGGCGGGATGGATCTGATGTTCCCCCACCACGAATGCGAGATTGCCCAGAACGTGGCTTCGCGAGGCTGCACGGGAGTGAAATACTGGATGCACAACAACATGATCACCATCAACGGCAAGAAGATGGGCAAGTCGCTCGGCAATTTCATAACCCTCGGCGAACTGTTCAACGGGACGCATCCGCTTCTCGCCCAGGCCTACAGCCCGATGACCGTACGCTTCTTCATCCTTCAGGCCCACTACCGCAGCACGCTCGATTTCAGCAACGAGGCGCTTCAGGGCGCGGAGAAAGGGCTGAAGAGAGTGATGCAGGCCTACCGCGACCTCTGCGCCCTCTGCAGGAGCACCGGCGCTGAGCACATCGTGAAGGGCGAGAACGGGAATGATGCCGACGCGCTGCAATACGGAGAGTTCATCACGGACATCGCTCCGGATTCATTCGCCCCGGCTCAAGGTCCGGCGGCATCCTCTTCCGGAGCAGGGGCGGAGCCGTCCGTCCGGGAAGCCGTCGCCGGACTCTGCGAGGGAGTCTATGAGGCTCTCTGCGATGACCTCAACACCTCCGTCGCCCTGTCCGGGATTTTCGAGGCCGTGAAGATGATAAACACTTCAAAGACCGCCAAGGAGGGGCAGCCGGGACATCTCGGCAAGGCGGAACTCGAGACTCTGCTGCGCCTGTTCGATGACATCGTGTTCGGAGTGCTCGGACTAAGGGACGAGGAGGCCGGGGGCGGCGGCAAGTCGCTGGAAGTGATTGACGGTCTCGTGAATATGGTGCTGGAGGAGCGCAAGGCGGCGAAGGCGGCGAAGGACTGGGCCACGAGCGACCGCATACGCGACGATCTGAAGGCGCTGGGGATTGCAATAAAGGACACCAAGGAGGGCACCGAATTTTCATTTTATGATTAAGTTCATTTCTTGGAACGTCAACGGGCTGCGGGCTGTCTGCGGAAAAGGGTTCGCGGACATCTTCACCGGGTTTGACGCCGATTTCGTATGCCTTCAGGAGACGAAACTTCAGGCGGGACAGAT
>CAVFTG010000134.1:0-5099 GCA_963625415.1 Barnesiella intestinihominis | reverse complement strand
GTCAGGTAATCGTTTACGGTGGAAAGTTCAAGGCATTCAATCCTGCAGCCAACTTTGCCGGCAACAGCTATGTTGCCGAAGGTTACCAGTCAGTTCAGGACGGTGACTACTGGGTTGTGTCAAAGAAATCCGAATAATCCCGACATGCTTTGCGGTGGGGCTGTCATAAGTTCCTCACCGTAACGCCGAGTTCAAGGGAGGGTGACCCAAAAAGTCACCCTCCCTTTCTTTTTCCAACCCCCAGTCACTTCGTGACAGCCCCCGGGGGCGCTGGGGATCGTATTCCCCTGACCCCTTGCGTCACCCCACTAAGACAGCTGGAACTTTCTGGAAGAGCGCACCATCTGCCTGAGGATGATGGCCATCTGCTCGGACTCCTGAAGGACGTTGAGGTAGAGGTAGCCCGTGTTCATGTTCACGGCGTTGGCGCGTATGTCCTCCATCAGGGCTTTGCGCATGGTGGAGAAATCCTTCTGCTGCACTTTCAGCTTCTCCTCGACCCCTTTCAGCGACGCGTAGTCCCCGTCTTCGCAGTGCATCATGATTTCGTCCATATGCCCGATGAGACTGTCCCTCTCCGGAACGAACTCGTCGACATATCGCCGGGGAATCGGAGTGAAATGGTTGTCGATGTGCTCGTAGGCCGGTTCGCAGATTCGCCGGATGGCGTAGTAGAGCTGCTCGAGTTCGTTGAACGAGGCGAAAAACCACGCGCTCTTGCGCATCGCCGTCTCCTGATCGAGGTGGCGGACGCAGATTGTGTCCTTGCGGCGGATGTTCTTCAGCCTGTCTTTCTGTCCCTTCAGCTCGTAGCTTGATTTCTTGAGCATCTTGACGTTCTCGGTCATGAGCCCGTCGGTGACTCTGCGGTAGTTGAGAATCACGTTGCCGAGGACAAGGCTCTCGTTCGCGGCCACATACTTGCAGACGAGCCTGTCAGTCTCCTCCTGATCAGTGGAGCGGATGACGCTGAGGAACATCTTGTCTCCGTTCTCCTCATCGCTTTTGTGCTTGTAGCTGATGTTGCTGTGAATCATCACGAGCAGTCCGGCGACGACAATCACGACCATCGCCACCGTGCCGCCCCAGTGCATTATCAGAGCCACTATGAATGCTGCGGCGAAGGCGATTGCCGCGGTGAGGAACCATCCTCCGATGACCGAGAGGACTCCCGTGATCCTGTAAACCGCGCTTTCGCGCCCCCACGCCCTGTCCGCGAGAGAAGTCGCCATCGCGACCATGAAAGTCACATAGGTCGTCGAAAGTGGGAGTTTCATGGATGTTCCGAGGGCGATCAGCAGCGACGCCGTCACGAGGTTCACCGATGCGCGGACGAGGTCATACTGAGCGCCGTCTTCGATTTCGATGAAACTCCGGTCGAAACGCTTGTCCACCCATCTGCGGAATCCGTCCGGGGAAGCGGCGACAGCGGCGTGAGCCACGGCGTTGCCGAAGCGGACAAGGCTGCGCGCCACTCTCGATGTGCCGAACATCTCCTCGCCCTCTTCCTGTTTGGCGAGATTCAGCTCCGTCTTGGTCACGTTGTGCGCTTTCTTTGAAGTGGCGAGCGCGAACACCATCACGACCCCCGCCGCGATGAGGAACACGAGCGGAGTCTTCGCCGACTCGTTCAGCACATCCATCATGTGGAGCGACGGATCGCCGGCTCCGGAGGCTGTCCAGTCCTGATAGGAGGCGTAGCCCGTTAGCGGAACTCCGATGAAGTTCACGAGATCATTCCCCGCGAATGCCGTCGCGAGCGCGAATGTTCCGACAAGCACTATGACCTTGAACACGTTGACTTTCAATGCGTGCAGCCCCTGCATCAGCAGAGTGGAGAACACAAGGCAGCCGCAGATGAGCAGCGCCGTATGCCCCCCGATCCAGTCCTTTATTTCCGGTGTCATGAAAGACATGGAGGAGAGACCCTTGAACAGCATGAAATAGATGATGGCGGTCACCGACACTCCGCCGAACAGTCCGATTTTCCATTTCAGTGACTTGTTGCGGTAGTTGAAGGTGAACAGCAGCCGCACAATCCACTGTACGACGACGCCGACCACGAAGGCGATGGCCACTGAGATGAAAATCGCGAGAATCACCTGCAGAGCCTTCGAAGTGTTCATGTAGTCTGAAAATCCCAGTGTGCCGCCCTCCGCGGCGTTCATCTTCACCATGGTCATCGCGCATGTCGCTCCGAGCAGTTCGAACACGAGCGAAACTGTCGTGGATGTCGGCATTCCGAGCGAATTGAAAGTGTCGATGAGCACGATGTCCGTGACCATCACCGCGAGGCAGATCAGCATGATTTCGCTGAACGCGAACTGTTCCGGCCGGAAGATTCCGTGCCTTGCGATGTCCATCATGCCGTTGCTCATGACCGCGCCGCAGAACACTCCGACTGCCGCTATCGTGATGATTGTCCGGAACTTGGCGGCCTTTGAACCCACCGCCGAATTGAGAAAGTTGACCGCGTCGTTGCTGACTCCCACCCAAAGGTCCGAAATCGCCAGCAGAAAAAGAAAGATGACGAAGCCCAAATACATCAAATCCATATAAACCTGTTTTGTCACTGCAAAAATATCCCCGGAATGTTGGCTGCATATTACGGAACGGTTAAAATTCTGTTACATCGGGAATTTTCCCCTCCGCACGGACATGGGAATCTTGTAAAACTGAGTATATTTGTGCCGGAAAATCATGATATGATACAATATGACGGTATATGGCGGAGGATGTGAATTCAACAGGGACGCGGATACTTGTCGTCGATGACGAGGAGGACATATGCGAAATTCTTCGTTTCAATCTGGAGAACGCGGGATATTCCGTTGATACGGCGTCGTCTGCGGAAGAGGCTCTGACGAAGCTGGATTCCGGGTGCGGGCTGATTCTGCTCGACGTGATGATGGGCGGGATGTCGGGCTTCAGAATGGCGGAAATCGTGAGAAAGGAGCGTCGTCTCGATGTCCCGATTATATTCCTTACCGCCAAAAGCTCTGAGAATGACCTGCTTACCGGGTTCTCGGCCGGCGGAGACGACTATGTCTGCAAGCCTTTCTCGATTCAGGAAGTGCTCGCGAGGGTGAGGGCCGTGCTGCGGAGGAGTTCCGCCGGAAGCGCTGCGGTGGATTCCGACGTCATCGAGTCGGGGAGCATGAAAATCGACCTCAGATCCAAGCTTGTCCATGTCTGCGGGAAGCCGGTGACCCTCTCGAAAAAGGAGTTCGAACTGCTTTCGCTGCTCGCAGGGCATCCGGAAAAGATTTTCTCACGCGAGGAGATAATCTCCATCCTGTGGAAGGACGCGCCCTATGTGCTTGACAGGACGATAGATGTGCACATCGCGAGAATCCGCGCCAAACTCGGGGAGGCGAAATCCTGCATAACAAACCGGTCCGGTTTCGGCTACAGTTTCAGTCCACGGCCATGAGAAGCGACGACACACGGAAATCTTCTGTCCGCAGGATCTACAGCCGGCAGCTTATTGTCTGTTTCGCTGCGGCTTTCGCGGTTTTCGCCTTCATGCTGGTGATTTTTCAGATGAGGCTTGACACGCAGACGAAAATCCGCTATGTCGAGAACGACCTTGATTCCTATGCCGGGATACTCGCGAAAACCGATGACTATGAATATGTGTCCTCCCTTTTTCCGGAGGATTTGCGCGCGACCGTGCTTGACACCGCCGGGAACGTGCTCTTCGACAGCATAAGGAACCTGAATCTGGAGAACCATGCCGACCGTCCGGAAATCACGGGTTCGCTGCGGGACTCCGTGGCCACGGCGGTGCGGGTTTCGATGACCACCGGCATGAAATATCTCTACTATTCAAAGACTTACGGAGGCAGGATCATACGGGTGGCTCTTCCCTACGATGCCGATGTGGAACCGCTCATACGCCCGAGCAACATTTTCCCGCTCGCCTCGGCCCTTCTCTTCGCGATCGCCCTGCTGGTGATAGTACTGCTCTCGACCCATTTCGGCGACGACGTGCAGAGACTCCAGAGCCGCTATGTCGAGGACAGCGACAAGGCTGTGGCGAACCTCAAGCAGCAGCTCACCGGGAATGTCTCCCACGAACTGCGCACTCCGGTGACGAGCATCATGGGCTGCCTCGAGACCCTTGAATCCTGCCCCGACATGGATCCCGGACGCCGGCGTGATTTCATCCACCGCGCCCGAGTCCAGGCCGTCCGGCTCTCCGACCTAATCCGGGACATGTCCCTGATAAGCAAAATCGAGGAGTCTCCGGAGAAGCTTGTGAGGCAGAACGTCAATCTCAGAGAAATCGCGGATGAGGTATGCGCCGAGTTTTCCGAACGCATCGCTGAAAGGGGAGATGCCATGGAAAATCTCCTGCCGGACAATCTTACGGTCTGCGGAAACAGGACGCTGCTCCATGCCATTTTCCGCAATCTTGTCGAGAACAGCCTGAAATATGCCGGGGACGGAGTGACTCTGCGCATTGAGTGTCAGGACGGACAGCGGGATTCAATGCTGCATCTGAGTTATTACGACACCGGCTGCGGAGTCCCTCCGGAGCACCTCCCGAGGCTGTTCGAGCGCTTCTACCGCATTTCCGAAGGCCGCACCCGCGACGATGGTGGATCCGGCCTGGGGCTTTCAATCGTGCGCAATGCCGTGGCGTTCCACGGAGGTGAAATCCGCGCCGTCAACCGTGAGCCGCACGGACTCCGGTTCTTCTTCACCCTTAAGAAGTGAAATTGCCCGGGGGGGGGAAACTGTACTCGGAAACCTCCGCAGTTCAAATACCCATTTGTGGGTATTGCCGCCCCCGCCGCATCGCGCTACCTTTGCGACATCAATAATCGTTTAGCCATTTTTATGAGATTGGGAAAAGCCGCTTGTGAAAGCGGCTTTCCCTTTTCAATGGACAGGTCAGATTGTGACGCAGTCCGAGCCTGACGGGCGTAAGAACATTATAGTGTTCCCTTTTCTTTGGACAGGAGTAAGTCCTTCTTAAGTCAATTCGGTTGTGAGATTTCATCAAGACATCCAACGCGGCAGACCGCCTTTTCTTCGTCACGCCCCTATTCCCACTCGATGGTTGCGGGCGGTTTGGATGATATGTCGTACAC
>CAVFTG010000133.1:0-5104 GCA_963625415.1 Barnesiella intestinihominis | reverse complement strand
GTAGAGAAAACCTGAAACCTCGTTCTGATATTTTATTATTTCATTATCATTCAATGATTCAGCAAATTCGAGTGCTGGTTTCAAAGTCGCCTGACCGATAAAATTCCGTGTTCCTGCCTCGAATTTCATCGGAAGCGGAGCGAAAGTGGTGTTTTCGAAACTGACGGTGTCCACCATTTCCCCTCCGGAGAGGAACGGAGGCATGGCCTCGAGATACTTCTTCTTTCCGTAAAGCGCGCCTGTTCCTGTCGCAGCATAAATCTTATGCCCGGAGAAGGAGTAGAAATCACAGTCCATCTCCCGGACATCCGCTCCGCAGTGGACAATTCCCTGAGCCCCGTCCACCAGCACAGGAACGCCGCGCTCATGGCTGAACGAGATTATGTCTTGGACGGGGTTCACTGTTCCGAGCACGTTCGAAACCTGTGCCACCGCGACAATCCGGGTTCTTCCGTCCACGAGACTCTCCAGTTCCTCAAGCCTCAGGACACCGTCGTCCCCGACGGGAATGACCCGCAGGTCAGCCCCCTTTCTCCGGCAGAGCAGCTGCCATGGGACTATGTTCGAATGGTGCTCAACGGCGGAAACCACAATATTGTCCCCCTCCTTCACGAAAGCCTCGCCGAAAGAATATGCGACGAGATTGATTGATTCCGTTGTGCCGGAAGTGAGAATTATCTCTTCCCGCGATTCCGCATTGAGAAACGCCCTTACAGCATCGCGAGCCTGTTCGTAATGCTCCGTGGCCACATTTGAAAGCAGGTGCACTCCCCTGTGGATATTCGCGTTCGCTTCCCTCGAATAAGAATCCTGCATCCGGAGCACCGAGTCGAGACGCTGGGAAGTCGCCGCATTGTCCAGATAGACAAGCGGCTTTCCATAGACTTTTTCCGACAGAGCCGGAAATTTTGCCCTTATTTCGTCAATTTTCATCTGTTGCATCAGTTTGCGCTAACCGAATAATGTTCCGCGCAAAATTGCAAAATTACAAAATACTCTTCTATCTTGTAAAAAATTATTCTACTTTTGCAGCACTTCGACTTGTAAAGAAAAAGCGTATGATAGACTACATCAAAGGCACGGTGACGGAAATACTCCCCACCGAGATGACTCTGGAATGCCACGGAATAGGCTACAAAATCCTTATATCACTCCAGTCTTTTGAAGAATTGAAAACGAGGGGTGAGGCGACCGTCTACATCCACCACTACCTCCGCGAGGACGACGAGCAGTATTTCGGATTCGCCACAAAAGATGAACGGGAACTGTTCCGTCTGCTTATCGGAGTGTCCGGAGTCGGAGCAGCGACTGCAAGGATGATGCTTTCATCCATGAGTCCGGAAGAACTCCGCAA
Source organism: Barnesiella intestinihominis (assembly GCA_963625415.1). Taxonomy (GTDB): domain Bacteria; phylum Bacteroidota; class Bacteroidia; order Bacteroidales; family UBA932; genus Cryptobacteroides. The sequence goes on along the minus strand of CAVFTG010000133.1, from coordinate 3,750 downwards.
TGCCATTCTTTCTGAGGATATCAACCGGATAAAGAGCATCAAGGGCATCGGGCTGAAGTCCGCGCAACGTCTCATCCTCGAACTCAAGGACAAAGTCACGAAAGGCGGAGGAACGGAGCAGACCACGATTTTCCAGACAGGAGGCAACCCGAACGTCGAAGAAGCCACCACCGCCCTCGTCATGCTCGGATTCACGAAACCCAATGTCACCAAAGCCATCGCCGCAGTGCTCAAGGAAACTCCGGATGCCACACTTGAGCAGCTGATCAAGATGTCACTGAAAAGACTTTAGTGACTTATACGTTCCACGTGGAACATATACTTTACCGACCGAAATACACAAGGAGAACAGAGATATCGGCAGGAGAAACCCCTGAAATGCGCGAAGCCTGCGCAATGGTTCGTGGAGCATACTTCTTCAATTTCTGCCGACACTCTATCGAAAGGGATGACACTCTGTCAAAATCAAAATCATCAGGAATGATAAGATTTTCCAAACGCAGAATCTTGTCGGCAGCCTGACGTTCACGCTCGATATATCCCTTATATTTTATATGTATATCGACAATATCGAGCAGGGAATCATGATACATCTTCCCTTGAATCCGATTTGACTCTTCTTCTGAAACATTCGGAAAAATCCCCACAGACATGGCTGCGGAAGCAATATCCAATCCATAGGAACATAGATCACTGTCAAAATAAGGAGCAAAAGAAGTCTCCCCTATCCCATATTTCTTAAATGTTCCACGTGGAACATAATTCAAAATTTCACGAACATTGACCTGCGGACGTGAAACAAGATCCGCCAGTTTCCTTCGGGATGGAATTTCGGCTGTGGATTTGGAAAGCAGATAGTCATTTACATCCTCGGGACGAATTGAATAGTCTTCAAAAAAAATCTCAAGTTTCGAGACTTCCTCATATTTCCTCATGGTGAAATCATATCGGAAATCATCAGCAAGACCAATCTTGTGCGAAAGCGGAGTCAGACGAAAGTCCGCATTGTCCTGCCTGAGAAGAATCCTGTACTCGGCACGGGAAGTAAACATCCTGTACGGCTCGTCCACACCCTTGGTCACAAGGTCATCGATGAGAACCCCTATATATGCCTCGTCCCTCTTGAGAACAAAAGCATCCTTGCCTGCAACCTTAAGATGAGCATTGATTCCGGCCATGAGACCCTGCGCGGCCGCCTCCTCGTAACCTGTCGTTCCGTTAATCTGCCCCGCGAAGAAAAGTCCCTCGATACTCTTCAATTCAAGAGACGGCTTCAACTGGGTCGGATCGAAATAGTCATATTCGACAGCATAGGCCGGACGGTAAATTCTGACATTCTCAAGACCCTTGATATGATGCAGCGCATCAAGCTGAACTTCCAAAGGGAGAGAGGAAGAGAATCCCTGAAGGTAGAATTCATTCGTGTCGCGACCCTCGGGTTCCAGAAAAAGCTGATGCTCGGTCTTGTCGGCAAATGTGCGCAGCTTGTCCTCTATGCTCGGACAGTAGCGCGGACCGATGCCGGTAATCTTTCCTGAAAAAAGCGGAGAATCCTTGAAACCCGAACGAAGTATGTCGTGGACGGTTTCATTGGTATGGACTATGAAACAGTCACGCTGCGGAGCTCCTCCCTGCACGGAAGAAAGGAAAGGAAGGAAAGAAAATTTCTCCGGCGCGGCATCCCCCTTCTGAACGGGAAGAGCATTTACATCGACAGAAGATATGTCAATGCGCGGAGGAGTTCCGGTTTTCATCCGACCGGTCCGTATCCCCATCGATTTGAGCTGTTCGGTCAGACCGAAGGATGACATCTCCCCTATCCTTCCACCGACGAAATCGTTGTGCCCGATGAAAAGCCGTCCCGAAAGAAAGGTTCCGGCCGTCAGAATAACCGCTTGAGATTTAAAAATTGCTCCAGTGGTCGTACGACAGCCCGCGATTTTTGAATTCTCAAAAAGAAATTCGGTGACAGTATCTTGATAAATATTTAATATACAATTAGTTTCAAGTAATTTTAGCCAAATTGCGCTGAACCTGTTCTTATCACACTGGGCGCGAGGACTCCACATGGCAGGACCCTTCGAACGGTTCAGCATGCGGAACTGGAGCGTCGACGAATCCGTGACTATGCCCATGCATCCGCCGAGCGCGTCAATCTCCCGGACAATCTGACCCTTCGCGATTCCGCCGACCGCAGGATTGCAGGACATCTGTCCGAACTTGTTCATGTCCATCGAAATCAGAAGAGTCCGCGAGCCGAGACGGGCCGCGGCCATAGCAGCCTCGCATCCGGCATGACCACCCCCGACAACGATTATGTCGTAATAATCGAATCCCATAGTCATTGAATCCAACATTCTAAAGAAGTTCGCGCAGCGAAAGATAATAGTTCTCCTTTGAGCGCATCATCTTTATATCCTCCTCCGTGTGGTCGTCATAGCCGATGAGGTGCAAAAGACCGTGAATGATGACCCGGTTCAATTCGTCCTTGAATTCCGTTCCGAACTCGATGGCGTTCTCCCTCACTGAATCGACGCTGATGAAAAGGTCGCCGGAAAGACGGTCGCCTTCGCAGTAATCGAAAGTTATTATGTCCGTGAAATAGTCGTGCTGAAGAAATTTCTGATTGATGTCGAGAATATAATTGTCCGAACAGAAAATTATGGAGATGTCCCCTATCCGGAATATCTCGCTCTCCGCCGCAATCCTGAGCCATTCACCGGTTTTTCTCCTGTCCCGGAAAACGAAGTCAGTGTCCTGAAAATAATAAGAAATCATAAAATGGGTACGGGACGAATGCTCCCGAAATTTCAATTGCAAATCTACAACTAATAAAAGAAAACTTTGTTATAAAAATTATTATTTCTAACTTTACGCGACTTTATGGGCATCCACATCCCCTGTGGGCGTATGCGTCACTTGGGAGAAGAAGCGCACGGAAGGAAATAATAAAAAGATTCTATATAACTATGGAAGTTAAAAAGTCGCCAAAAGCAAGTCTTGAAAACAAGAAACTGCTGTTCGTGGAAATCGGACTTGTCATAGCTCTCGTGGTCGTCTATTTCGCGTTCAACTGGACGTCAAAAGAGACGAAAGTAGCCACGCTTGAAGCTGACAACCAAGTTGTTCAGGAGGAAGAAATCATTCCTATCACGCAGGAGACACCTCCGCCACCTCCGGAGGCTCCGAAGATTCCTGTTCTTTCAGACCAGATTGACATCGTCGACGACGAGATAAAGATTGACAACGATTTCCTCTCTCTCGAGGATGACAACACTGTCGGAGTGGAAATCATGGACTATGTCGAGAACGTTCAGGAAGAGGTCGTTGAAGAGGAAGCCATTCCGTTCCAGCTTGTGGAGGAGAAACCTTCCTTCATGGGCGGAGACGCCAACGAATTCTCGAAATGGGTGAACAAGAGGCTCGTCTATCCTGAAATCGCGAAGGAAAACGGTGTGCAGGGTCGTGTCACCCTTCAGTTCACAGTTGAAAAAGACGGCACCGTGGCCAAGGTGAAAGTGCTCCGAGGAGTCGATCCGTCACTCGACAAGGAAGCTGTCAGGGTTGTTTCCAGCTCACCTAAATGGAGTCCTGGAAAGCAGCGTGACCGTGCGGTGCCTGTGACTTATACTTTCCCTGTGTTCTTCCAACTTCGATGACGCTCGCATAAATAAGCGGACAGCTTCGTTATGCTCGTCGTCAAAATCCTCACAACCGTCAGGTTGCTGCGGTTTTTCCTCCTCGCAAGCC
>CAVFTG010000132.1:0-5106 GCA_963625415.1 Barnesiella intestinihominis | reverse complement strand
CCGCGCCTTCTGCCCTAAGGGTCTGGGGATAATCCCGTACGAGATGCCTTCCTCTTCCGCCCTCGCCGACGCGACGGTCGCGCAGCTTGACGAATATGATGTGGTGATGTGGGAAAAGCACGGAGTCTGCGCCGTCGGACCGGAAATCGGCGAGGCCTTCGACCAGGTCGACGTGCTGAACAAGGCCGCCCTCATCTACGAAGCCTCCCGCAACATGGGATTCGAACCGGAAGGCATGACCGACGCCCAGATGGACGAACTGAAAGTCGCCTTCAATCTGTAGGAAGTCTGAGAAAATTGGTTATATTTGCGCTTTAAGGTATTAACGCAAAACATTCAGTTGCAGATGAAAACAATGAAACACCTTGCTCCGAGTGTCATGACGCTTACCGTGGCGCTCGGCCTTGCGCTCTCGTGCGCTAAGGAACCCGTGGAAAACATCAAACCTTCCGCCCCTGCAGTGGGAGGGGGAACTGTAACTCTCCGGCTTTCGGCCTCTGAAACAAAAACCGCCCTGCTGAACGACAAGACAGTGATCTGGACCGCAGGTGACAAAATCCTGATCAACGGCGACCCGTATGAGGTCACGGTTGATGCTGACGACTCCTCGAAGGCTACTGTCGAGGGCGTGGCCAGAGCTGACGAATATTATGCGTTCTATGTTCCGCAGCGGAAGAATGCCCAGACCGGAGAAGATGTCGTGGATTATTGGTATTTACAGGACGGGGATGTCTGGTATCACAATCTCCGCCTTCGCGGCTCGCAGGACTGGCGTTCCGGGACTTTTGCGCAATACGCGAATCCCATGGCGGCATACGGAACGGAGACTGAACTCCATTTCCGCAACATAGGCTCCGTGGTGAAGGTTGGGCTTACGGGAAACGGCGAACAGCTTTCCAATGTCCGTCTTCTCTCCAATTCGGGAGTGAATATTGCCGGAATGCTGAAGTTCACCGACGCGCAGATACGTGAAGGGAATCTCTCCGGAATGGAATTCAATGCGAATTACTCCGGCTGGCTGTCGCCGTCTGTCTCCATTGACTGCGAAAGCGTTGACCTTGCCCTGTCATCGTCCGCGACATGGTTCTACTTCGTCACCGCCCCGTTCGAGGATGCGGCCGGAATCAGCCTCGTTGCCGAGGATTCTGACGGGAATGTCTTTGTCCGCACCAAGACTGACGCCTTTTCCGTCGACAGAAGCGAAATCAAGGAAATGCCGCTCCTCTCATACAAAGCATCCGCGCCCATAAGCCTGACTGCAGGCGAACCCGCGCCGACCTCTATTTCCGTCGATGCCGTTTGTGACGACGGAATTTCTGTCGTCTATGTGGCAATCGCTTCCGCGGCATGGGACGAATACATGAACTCGGAATCCGGGGGCTGGACGCAGCAGGGTCTTGCGGAGGCAATCCTCAACGTCTACGACAGCCGGACAGCCGGCGGAGGAACATTCAGGATGGAATTTACTGAAGCCTACAACTACACCGGGAATGCCGTGCCGATTTCTGCGGAGACATCCTACAAAGTCATCGCCCGCTATTGCGTCGGAGGCGAGGGGATTGGCAAGTGCACGGTCTTCGACGTGACTACGGCGGCCGCGACGGGAACGCCTCCGGCTCTGGATGTCTCGTTCACTGAGGTCTCATACAGCAGAATCTCCGCCCTCCTGAAGTCGGCCGATGCCGCCTCCATCTCCCTGTGGATGTTCACGAAAACGGCATATGAGCAGCTTGCCGCCTCCGGTAAGAGCGATTCCGAAATCATGAAGGAATACGGCAAGCCTCTGACTGCCGAGGACATCGGGAACGCCCAAGCGGACGGATGCTCATGGAGCTGGTGGAGCTTGTCTCAGGGGACTGACTATGTGCTTCTTGTGGTCGCGGCATCCTCAACCGGAATGGAGACGCTCGTGAAAAAGCATATTTCCACGGAGTGGTACATCTTCAATCCGAACACCACCGTTCTGGAAACGGTTTCAACGGAGGCGACATTCACGACAGATCTGTTCAGTCTATTCAGTGTGGATTTCTCCGCCACTCCTCTCGTGCTGAAGAAAGTTCCGGGAATGGATGTCTTCGTGCTTGAGAATGTCTTCAAGGGCAATGAGGAGCTGATGACCCTCGGTTTTACGGACGAGGAGGGGACATTCCTCACAATCTTCGACGCCCGCAATCCGAATGCTGTCGATATAGTCTTCACCGTAAACAAGCTGGGTATAAGCCACCAGAGTTATCTGGGCTTCAACTCGGATTACAGCTTCGGATGCTATGCCACCTACAACACATATGTGTCGCAGGATGAATATCCTCTCGGGACTTATGACGCGGACAGCAACACGATTTCCGTGGGCAATCTGTGTCATGGGAATGCATCAAAGATTTATGGACTCGGGAGCTGCACTCTGACATGGCCGGCGGCCACTGGGACCATGACCATTGAGAGTTTCTCCAAGACGCAGTCTGAATGGTGACGGGTCCGCAGATTGCCGGCTCGTGAAATGTCCGAAGATGAGATTCCTGATTGTTAATGTCTGATTGAAAATGATTTGGAATATGAAAAAATATGCTCTGTTCCTTTTGATTGCGGTGTTTCTCGCCGCCGGTCTGTGGTCGTGCGAACCGGCAATTGTTCCGGAGAAGGATCCCACTGAAAAACCGGAACCCGAGCCGGAACCCGAGCCCGAGCCGGAACCAGAACCAGATCCAGATCCAGACCCGGAACCGGAGGTAAAGGATTATGTCGAACGCCCGCAGACGCTCAAGGCAAGTCCGGACTACAGGTACATCGACCATCGCGGAACGACCTATAAAACGAAACAGGAAGTCCGCAACTACGAGGCCTGCTACGATGTCCGCCGCCACAACCCGATGTGGGTGGCTTTCCCTTGCCACTCCATCTATCAGGAGGGCGGCAGCACGCGGCCTAAAGTGGACCCGTTCAGACCGGATCCGGAACTCACGGCAGACGAACAGTCGAGAATATATGCCGACGACTGGAACGATTGGCCGAACAACACTTCCCGTTTCTGGGGCGGGGTTCCGGACGGGACCTACCTCATCCGGGGGCATCTCCTCGGATCGGCCGACAGGGGAGCCGGCAGGTCTGACGTGCTGTTCGACCTGAATGTGCAGACATTCTACTCGACAAATGTCGCCCCGGAACTCTATAAGTATGACCTCGGCACCGGGAACTACGATGCAAGCCACTGGGGGCTGGTCGAGCGTCACCGTCAGGACTATTGGACCTGTTCCGACACTCTCTATGTCGTCATCGGCTGCGCCTATCAGGAGGACTGGATCGTCTATGACAATATGCGCAGCAAGAACAGGTACGACGGCTCGAAGGCCTGTGCGATGCCTTCCGCACGCTACCTTGTCGCTCTTCGCACCAAGAAAGGAAACGGCGGGAAGCCTATATGGAAGTGTTCGGCGGATGAGCTGATGGCGATAGGCTTCTGGTTCCCGCAGCGTTTCACCGGTGATGTGCCGGCAACCCTCCCGCCGCTTGCGGACTACATCTTCTCCGTTTCCGACATCGAGAAGAAAATCGGCGGCGAGTTCAGCTTCTTCCCGCTTGCTCCGGACGGGGTCAAGGACAGCTACAGAATTTCCGACTGGCCGGGTCTCTCCGCAATCGCCGGAACGCCGACAACACAGTCCGGCACCGGTCTGACCACAGAGAACTTCACCTCGGGCGGCGCGGTTGTCTGGTAGATTGCAAAATTCCCTCGTGCGGTCAAAGCTGTCGCGGCGATATGTCGTTTTAGGCTTTTCTCCAGAAAAAACCGCAACATAGAGGACTATTTCGTTGCCGGGCGCTCAATGCCCGGCTGGATTGTGGCAATCGCCGCCACCGGCACATCCATCAGCGCGGGCACTTTTGTCGGGTCGCCGGAACTGGGGTTCAACACGAACCTGACTTACATAATGAACTGAAAAAGGGCCGGGTAAAAAGATTTTACCCGGCCCTTTTTCATGTTTCTTAACCCCATGCAGACTGCTGTCTGCTCTGCACGCATTTCTCAGAAATGCTCCTGATTACCGCAATATAGCCGTGATGACGGACGGTTCTATTTGCAATCTGGAGAATGCGAAGAGTTTCCTGCCGAGGTCCTTGAGCGAAGCGCCGATGTGGTACACTTCGGCATCGTCGAGGATGAGGAAGCGGTCGTGGATATGATCGCAGGCGTGCAGCCGCACTGGAGGATATTGTTTGTTGTGCTTCTCGAGATCAAGCAGCAGTTGCCGATTCGGTGCTCGTGTGTAGATGTCCGCGCTAACGCCCTCGCCGCGTTTGGCAAACATCAGCAAGACAGAATCGTCGATATAGTTGTCTATGAGTAGAATAGACTTTCGGGCGGAGCGGATTAGCTCGGAAGCGAATGAGTAGGCGTCGAATATCTGCCCGTCGCAGAACACTCCCTCTATTGGCGGGAGCGAGGTACGAACAAAGAAGTCGATTTTTTTGTCAATCCGATCAAGCCTCTGCTCGTGTTCCTGAAGTCTCCTGTCCTGCCTCCGCTCCATTTCATCCAGCCTTCCGTTCAATGAGTACCCTTTCAGCAGGTGTTCCTTCAAAACACCGTTAGCCCAACGGCGGAATAATGTCGCGTTCCTGCTGTTTACTCGATAACCGACAGAAAGAATAGCATCCAGATTATAGTACTTTGTCGTGTATTTCTGTTTCCCGTCGTTTCCCATATGTTCCAAAATGGAACAAGTGCTTTTTAATTCAAGCTCTTCGCAACGGTAGATGTTGTTTAAATGTTTGGTAATGGCGGGTCTCTTTGTGCCAAAAAGAATCGCAATCTGCTCCTGCGTTAGCCATACAGTATCCTCCTTGACTCTTACCTCAATCCTCACCTCATCATCAGGGCGATATAGGATAATTTCTCCGAAGTTCTCCATAATCATTTCCGTTATCGTCGTAAAGATAATCTGGATCTCCGATAAATGCAAACTCCCGGGAGAGTGGAGAATAAAAAGATTGGTTTTTCAGAAACATATTCCTACCTTTGGGAGGTTTTTGAACGGTCATTATTTTTTTCGAACTTATGGATCTTTGGCTCATCTGGATGCTGGCGGCTCTGCTGCTGTTTCTTGTGGA
>CAVFTG010000131.1:0-5180 GCA_963625415.1 Barnesiella intestinihominis | reverse complement strand
GTCCTCCTGCCTGTCGCTCTCCGTCCGCGCTTTTGAGGCGAAGGCCGCCAGATCCCTGTACGCCCCCTCGATTCTCTCCGCATACTCCCGGAACAGTTTTCCCTGCTCCGTCAGAGTTGCCGCGCCCCTTTCCCGTTCGAAGAGTTTTATGCCGTAGAGCCTCTCCAGCTCGGAGATGTTCTGGCTTATGCTCGGCTGAGTCACGCCGAGCGTCTCGGCCGTTCCTGTGAAACTGCCGTTCTGCGCAAGAGTGAGGAAAACCCGAAGCCTGTTGTCTTCCCGTATATCTGGCTTGTCCTTGTTTTTTCCCGTTTTCATTTCGTGTCGCTGTTGTGCAGGTGGGGCGGGAGTTACCAGAGATGTGCGGTGAAGCCTGCGGCAAGCAGGAGCGAGAGCGCGAATGTCCCCATCACAAGCATAGGCAGGTATCTGTCAAGCCTGTGTCCGTCGTGCCTCCAGACGCCGATTATGTGTATGACATAGAGGGGGAGAGTCGCGACGAACAGGAAGTGCCTCCAGTCGGGGAAGCGGCATCCGGCGGCATACCAGAGCAGCAGCGCCCAGCCGCCGAGTATCAGTATTGTCTGGTATATCCTCGCATTCCTTTCTCCGAGCCGCATCGCCATCGTCACCCTTGTCGCGGCGTCGGTCTTGATGTCCCTTATGTTGTTGATGTTCAGGACTCCCACGCTGAACAGCCCGATTGCAGAGGCGGGAAGCAGAAGGTAGAACGACGGTATCTCGTGTGCGACCACGAAGTATGCTCCGAGAACCGAGACTATCCCGAAAAAGGTGAACACGGCTATGTCCCCGAGTCCGCGGTAGCCGTAGGGATTGCTGCCGAGAGTGTAGCGCATCGCCGCCCGGATTGCCGCCGCGCCGAGCAGAATCAGCAGTATCGGTTCAAGCCGGAGAAAAGTACCGTAGGAGACATAGACCATCGAAGCCCCCGAAATGCAGCTCATCACCGCCCAGAACGCAATCATCCCACGGTAGTCCCTGTCACCGAGATGCCCTTCGGAGTAGTTGGGACCCTGCCGGCCTTCTCCGTCGGTGCCGCTGAGACTGTCTCCGTACTCGTTGGACACGTTCGAAAGAATCTGGAGGCAGACGGCGGTCAGGGCTACGAGACCTGCGGCAATCCAGTTGATTCTGTAGTCCGCCGCCGCGAGTCCTATGCCGGTGATTATCCCTGCGAGCGAGAGCGGCAGCGTCCTGAATCTCGCGGACATCAGATAGTATTTGATTTTTTTCATATTGTTTTTCCGAATGGTCGAACGGCAAAGTTATGAATATTATTTTGAACCCTCGCGGGGAAGGGTGAGGATGCCACCGTTTTTCGACCGGATAACCTTAAATTAAAAGGACGGCGCCGCCGTCCTTTTAATTTAAGGTAAATCCGTAAGCCGGGTTCTGTTTTAGTCTGTCATTTATCTTCGCAACCTACCCCCCGGCAGCGGGCGGGCAGCCCTTGATTGCCGGTATATTTGGTCTTGCAGGTCCCGGTGCCGTACCCCGGACGTGTCGCCACGGCCGGTCGTGAGCTCTTGCCTCGCGTTTTCACCCTTGCTGCGGCCGGGCCGTTCCCGTAGGCGTGCCCGCACCTTCGATGCAGCGGTCATTTTCTGTTACGGCGGTCATAAAGTTGCCTCCATCAGTGCTTTCCACTGCGGGATGCCCTGTCCTGCCCGGACTTTCCTCACCCTTTCGGGCGCGACAAACCGATTTACCTGTATTTCATTTGTGCAAGTCCCGCCCCATCGTCCCTGAGAGGATTCCGGTTAAGGGCCTGATTGCCTTATTTGCAGCCGGCCTTCTTCTCCCGCCTGTCATTGCGGGCCTCGATGCGGTGGACTTCCCGTTCCAGAGCCGGAGTGATGTCCTCGCAGTGCTTGTGGCACTGGGCCGAGAGCGTGTACATCCGTCCTATGCAGAAATTCGAATGCGTGCAGCCGCTGCAATGGTTCTCATCCGCCTTGAGCTTGTTCACGAAATCAGGGTCTTCAAGCACGGCCCGTCCCATCTGGAAGAGCGGGAATCCGTTCTCGAGAACTTTTCGCGCGTCCTCGCCGGTGGTGACCCCGCCCACATAGATGAACGGGTAGTCCGGCATCGCCGCCCTGAACTTGAGCGCGTCCTCCATGAAGAACAGATGCCTGAAAGTCTCGGTCGGGCAGACAGCCCACGCGCCGAGATGCAGACCTGCCTTGAGCCACCAGAAGGACTTCGGCATATAGTGCGCGATGGCCTTGGTCGGGAACTCCCCGCGCATCACATACATCGGGGCCCGGCTCACGAATCCTCCGGAGAGCGTGATGGCGTCCACTCCGAGTCTGCGGAGCTCCTTCGCCACCTCAATCAACTCGTCCACCTCCTGACCGCCGCGGAATCCGTCGCGTGTGTTCAGTTTCGCCGTCACAGCGATTTTGCCGTCCGCAGCCTTCACCACCTCGCGTATGCACTCCCTCATGAAGTTCATCCGGTTGTCGAGGCTTCCGCCGTAGCGGTCGTGGCGGCGGTTGGTCCACGGAGAGAGGAACTGCGAGATGAGGTAGCCGTGTCCGGCGTGAATCTCCACCGCGTCGAATCCGGCTTTCATGGCGAGTTTCACGGCTTCACCATAGGACTTCACCACGGAATCAATGTCCTCCTGCTTCATCTTCCTGTAGAAAGTGGGGGAGTAGAGGTTGAATCCGTTGATTGCTCCGACAGGGGTCTGTCCGCAGGTGCGCCTGTGGGTCATATTCCCGCAGTGGCCGAGCTGGATGCTGGCTTTCGCGCCCTCGGCGTGCACCGCATCGGTGAGCCTTTTCAGCGCAGGGACAATCTCTTCGCGCATCCACAGCTGTGAGTCGAAGCTGATACCGCTCCTGCACACGGCCGCATACGCGACGGTCGTCATTCCGATGCCGCCGCGGGCCACCGCCCTGTGGTAGTTGAAAAGCTCTTCCGTAGGGGCGTTGTCCCTGCCCATCCCCTCGAACGCCGCCGAACGGATAGTTCTGTTGCGCAGCTCGATGGGCCCGAGCCTGTACGGTGTAAAGATTTCACTCATATTATGCAGTCATTATACAGTCAATTCCCGGAATGATATTATGTGATATTTATCAGTCAATTCCTGGAATGATTCGAATCAGATTTTTGAGGACAGATTCATTCTTGAAGAGGGAGCATACCGGGGTATGTGACCGATGAAAGGATGAATATGGGCCCAAAAAGATATTCAAATCTACCATATATATGGTATAAGGTTTTTCTTATGCAGGGAGGTGTATTCCTCGCCGAACTCCTCCACATATTTCTCCGTCAGCGACTTCGCCCTCGGTCCGAGGTTCGCGAACGTCCACACCGCGAAGAGCAGACCAGCCGGAGACCACGTGAGCACGGCATAGCCGATCCATTCGACGAGTTCACCGAAATAGTTGGCGCTCGTGACATATTTGTACATCCCTTTCTTCGGAATATAGTGCTTCGTGTCGCCCGGCTTGCGGAGATGTCGTATTACATGGTCCGAATCGAGGTTTATCGCCATTCCGGTGAAGAAAATGACGGTCCCGATGATGAATCGCGGGTCGCGGAACCACTCCGCCGTGTAGAATCCCTCGGGAGCCTGCGCCTCCATGAACCCCGGAATCCCGAACATCCATCCCGCTATGAGAAAGGCGTTCACTGTGTTGAACACCATCCCCATCGCCATGATTGCGATCGGAGTGCGGCTCTTCCCCCTCATCAGGAGCGGGAATATGAACGAGCGCTGGAAATAGTGCAGCAGGAAGAGCCCCGCCATGAAATAGAGCACTCCCGTGCAGTTCCCGTTCACCGTGCCGTCGACGCCCAGTCCTTCTCCTGGTCCGTCAAGCGCGAACTTGAGAGTGTAGAACAGCAGGTAGAAGAAAGACGGAGCCTCCATTATTATCCACGCCGCCTTGTTCGGAATCGTCGGACCCCATTTGCTGTCGGAGAGGTAGCCGTAGCCTGCCTTGAAATAAAAGAGCATTATGAACACGAAGACGGCAAGCACCGCCATCACGGTCATAACTGTGTAATACAAATTCATTTGTAATCAGATATGTGGCATAGTCCGTCCTTCTCGGGCGTTTCCTCGGGCGGAACGGAAAATCACGCAAAGATACGAATAAATTTTTTAACGCCCGGATTTTTAACGCCCGGACTTCCGGTGGTATCCGACAAGACCGTCGATGGGCGATTTTATGAAAATCCCCGGCCGCATCCCGAATTCTCCGGCGACTTCGCACAGGAGGTCGCGGTTGCAGAATCCCACTGAACCCGCGCAGTTGAACGCGTATTGGCGGTAATCAGGGTAGAGGCAGACCACATTGCGGAAGAAATCCCTGAATGCGTTTTTCATCAGGGAGTTGCAGTAGGGGGAGCTGTGCCTGCGCTCTCCCGCCCATTTGCAGAAACGGGCGCAGTAACGGTTGGGCTGAGGTTTCCGGTAAATCTGTCCGATGATTTCGTCTTCGCACATTCCGACCATGGCTCCGACTTCTTCGCGGATGTCTGGCGGCATGTTTCCCCTCACATAGTCCCTCAGAATCAGTCTCCCGATGTAGGCTCCGCTTCCCTCGTCTCCGAGGATGAATCCAAGCGGGGCGATGTGCTCCGTCATTTCCCGGCCGTCATAGATGCAGGTGTTCATCCCCGTTCCGAGAATGGCCGCGAAACCGGGCGCGTCTCCGAGGAGGGCGCGTGCGGCGGCGAGGAGATCCGTCCCGACAAAGATGTCCCCGGCATCCGGAAACACCCCACGGAGGGTCTCTTCCATCAAATCCCGGTCATTCCCGCTCACGCCTGAGCCGTAGAAATGGATTTCTCTCACCCGGGAGGTCTCGAATCCCCGGGGCAGACTGTTTCCGATGTCCTCCTGAATCTCGCGTGCGGAGGTGAAATTGAGGTTATAGCCTGCGCTGCTGAAGAAAAGCGGCGCGGAGTCATCGCTCAAAAACGCCCAGTCGGTTTTTGTCGCCCCGGAATCTGCAATCAATGTCATGAATCCGAAATGTTCGATTTACTCCACCCGGATGATGCAGTAGTTCTTCTTGCCTTTCTGGGCGAGGATGTATTTGCCGTCGAGAACGGACTCCCGGCCTATCCGGGCATTGATGTCGCTGACCTTTTCCTTGTTGATGCTGACTCCGTTGCCCTGAATCATCTTGCGG
>CAVFTG010000130.1:0-5184 GCA_963625415.1 Barnesiella intestinihominis | reverse complement strand
GGTGAGAACCATCCGCTCATGAAAAAAATCGCGTAGGGTTTCTCACCTCCCGCTTTCTGAAGCCTTTCGCACATAAAAAATCGCGTAGGGTTTCTCACCTCCCGCTTTCTGAAGCCTTTCGCGCACATACAAAAAGGATTGGATTACATAAATATGACCTTATATGGAAAATTGTCGGGATATGAAAACGAAACGGACGCGGCTGACGTTTTTCGGAAGCGGGACTTCGCAGGGAGTGCCGGTCATCGGATGTCAGTGCGAAGTCTGCCGGAGTACGGATCCGAAGGACAAGAGGCTCAGGGCGAGCGTGTTGGTGGAGCATGAGGGGATGACGATTCTGGTGGACGCAGGGCCGGATTTCAGGACGCAGATGCTTCGGGCGGATGTCCGCCATCTCGATGCCATCCTGCTGACACACAACCACAAGGATCACACAGGAGGACTTGATGACGTGCGGGCGCTCAACTACACGGAGGGGCGTTCCTGCGACATCTACTGCGAAAAATATGTGGAGGATTCGCTGAAGATGGAATATTCCTACGCCTTCGCCGCGCACAAATACCCCGGAGTTCCAGAATGGCACATCCACAACATCACGAATGAACCGTTCACCGTCCGTTTCGATGATTCGGCGCAGCATCTCGTCTGGGAGTCGGGGGTCGGATACCATGAAATCTCCGGAGGCTCCGGCGGTACCGTGCGCGAGACCACCGTCATCCCGATCCGCGGTCTGCACGGCTCCCTGCCGGTGCTCGGCTTCCGTTTCGGAGACATCGCCTACTGCACGGACATGAACTACATCCCGGAAGAGGAATTCGCGAAACTCGAAGGTCTCGAACATTTCGTCATAAACACAGTGAAACGCGGCACGCACAATTCCCACTGGGGTCTGGAGCAGGCGATTGGGGTCTGCCGCAGAGTCGGCGCGAAACATTCATGGCTCACCCACCTGAGTGACCGTCTGCCCCGTTACAGGGATTTCGTCCCGGAACTTCTCAGTCTCCCGGCAAACCCGGACGGCTCCCCCGCCGACATACTCCCCGCCTACGACGGGCTGGTCATCGAGGGGCTGTAATAATTGTTTAACAAATTATTCGCATTTTTGCGGAAAATATATTTGAATATGGACTATCTTATCTTGATTCTGTCACTTGCCGGGGTGGTTCTCGGCGCGGACTTTCTGGTGAACGGCGCCGTCACGGTGGCAAAGAAATGCAAGGTTTCGAGCTTTGTCATCGGAGCCGTGATTGTTGGTATCGGCACGTCGCTGCCGGAGCTGGTGGTCAGCACTGTGGGCGCAATTGAGGGCAATTCAGAAGTCGCGATAGGCAACGTGGTGGGTTCGAACATATTCAATGTGTTCGCCATTCTCGGACTCACCGCACTTTTCTTCCCGATTGCAGTGTCGCGGGAGAACATGAAATTCGAGATTCCTTTCTGCATCGGCGTTTCCGCGCTGCTCACTCTGCTGGTCTACAATTTCTTCTGCGGCGGAGAACCGCAGATCGGGAGGGTTGACGGCATTGTACTTCTCGCCGTCTTCTCAATGTTCATGTGGATTTCGCTGAAGAAGGGGAAAAGCGGCTCCGGGGAAACCGGGACTGCGGAAAACGCGGCGGGTGACGAAAACGGGTCCGCCGGGAACGATGCCGACGGCGCTGCGGAGACCTGCAAAGGAAAGAAATGCCAGTGCAATTGGAAAGGCAGCCTCTGGTTTGCCGCACTGAGCATCGCCGGAGGGCTTGCCGTGCTCATCGTAAGTTCCAGTTTCTTCGTCGACGAGGCGATTCTGATTGCGAAGAAACTCGGCGTGAGCGACGCATTCATCTCCGTAACCCTGCTTGCCTGCGGCACATCGCTGCCCGAACTTGCGGCTTCGATTACCGCCGCGCTGAAGAAAGACACGGACATGGCACTCGGAAACATCATCGGCTCGAACATATTCAACGCTGCGATGATTCTCGGCGTGGCATCGCTGATAACCCCGCTGGACACGGGAAAAATCGGAATCGTCGATTACGGGGCCATGATTCTCTCGGCGGTGATTCCCATGATTTTCGGGATACGCGGCAAAATCGGCCGTGCCGAGGGCGTTGTCATGCTGCTGTGCTATGCAGCCTACACATGGTACATCGTCACCTACGTGATGGTTGCATAGTGCCGGAAGATACACAAAGAAGACACACAAAAAAAGAGGATGAAGTTCATCCTCTTTTTTTGTGTGCACATTTCATATCTCTATTCAGCGACGATTGCGCCCTGAGGGCAGGCGTCGGCGCAGGTGCCGCAGTCGATGCAGGCGTTAGGATCGATTTTGTAGATGTCGCCCTCGGAAATCGCTCCGACAGGGCATTCGTTGATGCAGGTACCGCAGGCTACGCAGTCCTGTGTGATTTTGTGAGCCATAAATTCTATGAGTTTAAATAATCGTTTCAGTTCCTTCCGCGCCGTCACGGGACATGACCCGGCGGGCGAACACAACGCAAATTTAAGAACAGTTTTGGTTTTTTACAAAATATTTTCAAGTATCTTTGTGTTCCGTTTCCGAACCGGCGGTCTGTCGTGAACGGTTCCCCTTGAGAATGATTGAAATCAGAATGATTGGAGTCAGAATGTTCAGAATCAGGATGAAAAGTGCATACATATATTACATATCATGCATCTGGGCGGCACTCTTCGCCGGGACGGCATGGATGCCGGCGGAGGCTCAGGTAAAGGTCAGCGCCAACATTGAACTCGACAGCGACATCCACGATTTCGGGGACATTCTGCTCGGCAGCGGGCCGGTGAGCTGCTCTTTCACGGTCAGGAACATAGGAAAAGAGCCTGTGGCGATCTACAGTGTTGTGACATCCTGCGGATGCACGGATGTCGAATGGACGAAATCGCCGATAAAACCGGGGGAAACGGGGAAGATTTCGGCGACCTACAGCAACGACGAGGCCCCCCTTCCGTTCGACAAGAATCTGACGGCATATTTCTCGGGGATGAAGAAACCTGTGATACTCAAGATGCGGGGCGTGTGCCATGAGAAACAGCTGACGCGGGCGGAGATATTCACGGAACGCTTCGGAGACATCGGCTTCCGCACATTGGACATCAAATGCGGGAACATTCTTCAGGGGGAAAGCCGCAGCGACGAATTCCGGGTCGCGAATCTCGGGAAAAAACCGGTGAGGCTCGAATTCAGGGACATCAGCGACGGGCTGACGCTGAAGGTCGCGCCGGAAGTCATACCGGCAGGCGGCGAGGCGAAAGTAAGCTACACGGTCAAGACCTCGCCCGAGAGATGGGGCAAGAACTTCTACTATGCGGTTCCGACGGTTGACGGAATTGAATCCTACGACCTTGCGGGACTGCCCGAGGGGGTGAAAGCGGGCAAATTGAGAATTTATGCCTTCACCACGGCGAACTTCAACTCCATGACGGAAAAGGAGAAATCCGAAGGACCGCGTCCGCGCTTCGACACCTCGACTTTCTCGTTCGGGAAAATGAAGGCGGGGCGGACGATTGACGCGGAGTTCAACTTCACCAACGAGGGGAAACGCTGCTTTCAGGTCTATAAATGCGACACTGACGCGCCACGCTACTCACACGGGACGATTCAGCCGACCGCGCCGGGAGAAAAGGGGCAGATTCGTGTCCATGTCGACACTTCCCTGCTTCCCGAGGGAGAGACGCTCATAATCGTGACCCTCACGACCAACTCCCCTCTCCGACCGGTCATCAACCTTTTCATCTCCGGATTTCTGGAGTAGACGGAAACAGACAAACCGAACAGCCGGTTTCATAAGCAAGAACCTGTAATTCAAGAATATCACGGACAAGACGGAATGAATCTCCTGCACATCATCATAGACATCCTGCGCAACAGCATACTCATCACCGGACTCGTCATCGTGATGATGATGATGATTGAAGCCCTGAACATCGAGTCGCACGGCAGATTCTTCTCCCGTGTCAGGAAGACGCGCTTCGGACAGGTGGTCTTCGGAGCCGCTCTCGGACTGATTCCGGGCTGCATAGGTGGATTCGCCACGGTTTCGCTCTACACCCACGGTCTGCTCAGTTTCGGGGCGCTCACGGCCATGATGATTTCATCCGCAGGCGACGAGGCTTTCGTGATGCTGGCGATGTTTCCGCATAAGGCGCTGGCACTGTTCGCCCTGCTGTTCGTCCTCGCCGTGATTACGGGAGTCCTGACCGACATTGTCGGAAACAGGCTGATAAAGAAAAAGGGAACGGAGACAGCCCCCGAACAGATCTGCTGCGACGAAGGATTTGAAATCCACGAACATGAGGATGTGCAGCCCCACGGACACGGCAGGAGACATTTCGGCTGGAAGCGGGCCGTGCTCGCCGCCGGACTGGCCGTGTTCATTGCGGCGCTCGGCTCAGGGCTTCTGGAGCACGACCATGCGGAAGCGGCAATGACCTGCCATACCCATGAACATTGCACGGACGGGGACGCAGCCCATGAACATTGCACGAATGAGACCGCAGCACATGAACTCTCAATCAACCTGCTGGACGAGTCGTGGATGAACATTCTCTTCGCCTGCCTGAGCGTGGTGATGCTCGGAGTGATAATCTTCGCTTCAGACCATTTCGTCGAGGAGCACCTCTGGCATCATGTCATCAGGAAACATTTTCTGAACATATTCCTCTGGACATTCGGGATTCTCGCCGCCCTCGCAGTGCTGATGCATTTCGTTGACATCGGCTCATGGGTCAGCGGCAACACGGCGCTGATGATTCTGCTCGCCGTCGCCGTCGGGATAATCCCGGAATCCGGCCCGCACCTGATTTTCGTCACCCTTTTCGCGGCCGGCATAGTCCCGTTCCCTGTTCTTCTCGCCAGCAGCATATCCCAGGACGGGCACGCCTCCATCCCCCTTCTCGCCGAGAACGGGAAAGCCTTTCTCAAGGCGAAGGCGATAAACTGCGCGGTCGCCCTCGTCTGCGGCTTCACGGCGATGCTATGCCTGTAGGCACATATCTCCATATACCCGCATATTCAAGACATCCGAATACGCAAAAACCGATTTGCCCCATTCCGCATTTTTTGTAACTTTGCGTGTTTTCCGCATTTTTTGACGGGGAGAGGAATATTTCAAAACAGCTTCCGATATGGCACAGACGAATCCTACGGTTAACGAATACAACGACGACAGCATCCGCACC
>CAVFTG010000129.1:0-5322 GCA_963625415.1 Barnesiella intestinihominis | reverse complement strand
TCCGTCAGGGCACAGAACCGCCCCAAAGAGAATTGACGCTGCAAAGTTATAAATATTTCCGGATTTTCAAAAATGTAATCCCGCCGGCATAGCCCTTCTGTCTTGAACCTCTACGCCGGGGAACGGTTTACTGATAGGAATTGTCCCAGAATGAACTGCTCTTCTTGAACCTCAGCAGATCCGCGAGAGCCGCCGCATTCGCCGCAATCCTGAAACTCCACGACTGCCACTTTCCCGTAGGCACCCATGAAAATGAAATGTTGAAGCAGTGCAGGTCGTAAGTCGCTGAAATCTGAGTGGTCGTGAGCTTCATCGCCATGATGTCGAAGCCGGTCTGCATGTTTACAGAAAGCTTAGGCGTAATCTTCACGTTTCCCGAGATTCCGAGCGTCTGGTTGAAACGGTGGTTGGTGATGAGCTGCTGAGTTTCCGACAGATATGAATACGATTTGCTGTAGGAGAACGAATAATTGAAATTCACCGACCACGGCACGTTCGGATTCATGTAGTAGAGCCATCCTCCCGGGATATATTCCCCCGTGACGGGATGGTAGTAGATGCGCGTGTAATAGTCCGCCGGATTGCCTCCCGCCTGTTTCGTCCCGTCGTTCCCGTTGATTTTCCCGTCACCGGAAAGCGAATAGGAGAGTGACGCGCTCGCGTTCGTCAGCCTCAGGAGCGGACCGCCCGCGGCGATGCTGAACTTGTTGTATTTGCGCCCTTGGCTGTCCACGGCATAGGGGTCGAGGTTGCAGTTCGCGCTGATGCCGAGTTTCCCGAACACTGAAGTCGAGAGCGAGACACCCACATTGTTCATTCTCAGGGAGTCGGCGAGGAAGTTGTAGCCCGTGCTGAAATTCAGCTGGTCGATGAGCTTTATCTTCTTGGAACCCGTTCCGGTCGTGTCCCGCAGGTCGCGGACTTTCGCTTCGAAATTGTTTCCGAGGCTCATGCTTATGCTTCCCGTCTTCCCCTTGCCCGGGGCGGAGTAGAGCGCCCCGCTGTAGTTGTAGATGTTGTAGTCCCTGCTGACCGTTTCTCCGGTCTTGGGATCCGTGTAGCTGAGCGTTCTCCAGCCGTTGAATGCGAGTCCTTTTTCAGGGGAGTAGTTCATCGAAATCGACGGCGAGACCACATGCCTGATTGCCTGGAGCTTGCGGTGCTGTCCGAAATTGAACATACCGTACAGGCGCGTGCTCATGGACACACCTCCGGAATATGTGTGCGTCGTCCCGAAGGTTCCGAACTGCTTGCCGATTGTCGTTTCCACGACTCCCGTGCCGGCAATCAGATTCCCGTCGGCGTCGTACTGCGGTTCAATATACTTCATTTCCTGCTTCCGGAAGTGCCAGTTCATTCCGTAGCTGATGCTCGGAGTGACGTTTATATATTTGAACAGCGTGAAATTCGGCAGACCTATCTGGAAACTGTGCGTCATTCCGTTCTGGAACTTGTCCGCGAATCCCGGCTGCCCGAACTCCCTTGATTCGAAGCTTACCTTGTTCTGGAGAGTGGTGCTGTAGCCGATTGAGAATTTCTCATAGAATTTTTCGCTTCCGACGCGGTTCTTTTTCTTGAACGGATAGATGCGGCTCATGGAGAAGGTCACGTTCGGAAGAGTGAACGAATAGTTGCAGAGCGTGTCCCTCGTGTTCTGGCTGTGCAGCGCGTTCACCGAAAGGTTGAATTTGCCGTTCCAGTTCTTGGAGAATGACACGGAAGACGAAATCTGGTTCTGGAGCGCCTCCGTCACGGAATGGGAGTTATACCTGCTGTTCGCAGGGCTTGAGAAGTTCACCGAGGCGCTGAAGGAGACTCCGGGGATGGCCTTGGAATCCTGCGAATGGCTCCATTTGACTCCGAAGTTGCGGCTCTGGAAAAAGTCCGCCGCACCCTTTCCCCCGTCTGGTCGTTGGAGAAGTTGAATGCGAATGTTCCGGTGCATTTGTAATTCACCTTATATCTCGAATTGATGTCAAGCCCCCATGATCCGAGAGTGTACAGGCTCGTGGTGATTGACACGTCGAAATAGTTCCCTATGACGAAATACAGTCCCAGATCCCGGAGGTAGAAGCCTCGCGCCGTTTCCTCCCCGAAAGTCGGGATCAGGATTCCTGTGGCCCTGTCGGGGCGCTTGGGGACGAATCCGAAAGGGAGTCCCACCGGAAGCGGAACATCCATGATGACGGGATAGGCCGGCCCGAAAACGGTCTTCTGCGACGGTTTGGTGATGACTTTCGCGGCCGTGAGATTCAAGTAGTAATGGGGGTGCTCCGCATCGCAGACGGTGTATTTTCCGTGGGTGATGTTTATGGAGTTGTCCGGCATCATCTTGATGTTCTTTCCGTGCAGGATTCCGTCGGCCTCCTGCGTCACTATGTTCGTGATTCTCGCCTTGCGGCTCTTGAAATTGTAACGGAGCTCCTCCATGCCGTAGGTTTTCCCGCCCTGGCTCATGGTCGGCTGCCCCGTCACGTTGCCGAGCGTGTCCTTGGTCCCCCTTGCGAAGAGTGTCTGGGTCTGGAGGTCGTACTCCATATAGTCGGCGGTCAGCTTCATGTCTCCGTAGGTTACGGAAACGTCCTCGTAGTAGTGGACAATCTGCCGTCCGTCGCTGAAATCCTCGACAATCGAGTCTCTTGCCGTCGAAAACGCCGGTCTCTCCAGGGAAGATTTGCTCAGCAGCGCCATGGAGTCGGCTCTGAATACGGAATCCGCGAGATGAAGCGAATCTTTCACCGCCTTGACGGAATCAGCTGCGGCTTTCTGCGCGCTGTCGGGAACGGAAGCCGCAAGTTCGGCATCCTCTTTCCTCGATTTCCTGCGTGAGCGCCTGTCATCGGGGGAAGAGGGAAGCATGAACGAACAGAGCACCAGCAGCATGATCGCCGCCAGTGCCGTATTATGTAACTTGTCGCTCCCTCCCGGTTTCAATATGCGTATTTTTTTATAATTTTGCAGCCGACAAAATTACGACTAATTTCATTCATTAGCAAATCACATGCTGCATATGCAAGGATTTCTCAGATGTTTCAAGGCGGTTTTCCCGGTGCTCGCCGCCCTCGTGCCGGCGGTTCTTCCGGCCCAGACGGCCGGGCAGAGAAGCAGACTCGGCCTGAACACCGTCGTCATAGACCCGGGACACGGGGGGCATGACCCCGGCGGAGTATCGAAAGACGGCAGGACAAAGGAAAAGAATCTGACGCTGGACATATCCCGCCGTCTCGAGCAGCGCATCCGCTCCGGCTGTCCTGATGTCAAGGTTCTCAAGACCAGGGACTACGATGTCTTCGTCCCTCTGGTGAAAAGGGCGAAGATCGCCAACGAAGCGAATGCCGACCTGTTCATATCGGTACACGTCAATTCGGTTTCCGGCACGGCCGCCAACGGCTATTCCGTCCATGTCCTCGGGCAGTCGTCGGTAGAGGGGCGCGACCTTTATTCGAACAATTTCAACGAATGCGCACGGGAGAACTCGGTGATCCTTCTTGAGGAGGACTACAGCACGAACTACCAGGGCTATGACCCGAATGACCCGGAATCCTCAATCCTTTTCTCGCTGATGCAGAACGCCTATCTCGAGCAGAGCCTGATGTTCGCCGACGACGTGAACCGGAGTCTGCTCGGCGGCCCGTTCGCGGTGAGCAAGGGAGTGCATCAGGATCCGTTCCTCGTGCTGTGGAAGACCGCCATGCCGGCAGTCCTCTTGGAATGCGGGTTCATAAGCAACGCCGACGACCTCAAGGTTCTCCGCACAGACGCAAAACTCGATAAACTCGCGGACTGCCTCTATGAGGCGTTCCTGAAGTTCAAGGCCGATTACGACCGTAGCATTGACGTGCACGGACCGGCCGCGGGCTCTGCGGAGCCGGGTTCAGATTCCAAAGCGGCTGTTTCAGAAAAGCCGGCGCAGGAGTCTGGAGCAAAAGCTGCTGTTTCAGAAAAGCCGGCGCAGGAGTCAGGTGCCAAAACGGCTGCTTCCGGGAAACAGGAGCCGGAGCCCGGCTCCGCGAAGACGGCATCCGTCTGGTACGGCACGCAGATACTGGCTCTGAGCCGTCTGCTCCCCGATGGCGATCCCGCCTTCAAAGGGTATGAGGCGGAAGCGATTCATGACGGCGACATATACAGGTACGTGGCGGGGCGCGGCAGCACGCTTGAGAGCGCACGCAAGAAAAACGCGGAAATCCGGAAAAAGTTCCCTGATTCATTTCTCGTGTGGGTGAGCCCGGAAGGAAAAATAGAAAGAATTCGCTGATACTCCATGAAACACGGAAAGGAACTCAAGATAGGAATCTTCGCCGCAGTCATTCTCACAGGCTCGTTTTTCGTCATAAACTACCTCCGTGGGAGGGATGTCTTCCATCGGGAGATGGATCTGAGGGGGCGTTTCGAAAATGTCGGCGGTCTCGTCCCGTCAGCCCCGGTACAGTACAGGGGATACAAGGCCGGACAGGTCACCTCCGTGGAATACCGTCCGGAAACGGACGACTTCGAGGTCACCTGCTCCATAGACAGGAAGTTCGTCATCCCGGATGATTCAAGGATGGTGATTGTCAGCACCAGCATAATGGGCGGAAAGGGCATTGTCCTCGAAGCAGGGGAATCCGGCAGGGCCGCGGAAGACGGGGATGAAATCCGTACCGTGCTGCAGGCGGATCTTGTCGAGACTCTCGCGGAGAACATAGGCCCTGTCGTGGACGGACTCTCGGGGACGATGAAACGGCTCGACGATGCGGTAGGAAGCCTTAACTCCCTTCTCTGTGAGGAGAACCGCGCCGACATCCGCAGGATTCTTTCCGATTTGAGGCGCACCATGGCGAATCTCTCGTCCATCAGCGGCGGTGTCAACGCCAAATCCGCTGAGTTGCAGACCTTCATCAGTCAGCTCGCCGACATTTCCGTAAGGCTCGACTCACTGGCCGTGAAAGCGGACGGGACTATGGACAGCATCGGAAAGTTTGCGTCAAATCTCGAAAAAAGCGATGTCGAAGGGCTTGTGGACTCGGTGACCCGTCTCTCCGAATCCATTCAGAATCCGGAAGGCACTGTGGGCAGACTTCTGCGGGAAGGGAAAATCTATGATTCCGCCGACTCCCTCATCACCGAGGTCGGCGACCTTGTTTCAAAAATCAAGGAGAATCCGAAAAAATATATGAAGTTATCTGTTTTTTGAAGGTTTCTCAGGGTATACCCTCAGAGGCGCTCGGAGAACGGTTTCCGTTGCGGTGTCCCTATCCGTCATGGATTTACAATTTTGAATTATTATAAATTATAAATGCCCGCACAGACAAAAGTTATCGAATTTTATATGTATAACAT
>CAVFTG010000128.1:2040-5344 GCA_963625415.1 Barnesiella intestinihominis | reverse complement strand
GACGAGAAAACCTGCGCCGAGAAGGATGAACGGAATGCTGAGCCACTGTCCCATATCGAGAATCATATTCCGCTCGAACTCGACCTGAGGATTCTTGATAAACTCTATGAGGAAGCGCGAACCGAAACAGCCGATGAGGAACCAGCCGATGAAGAAGCCCCGGTGAACCTTGTCGAGCCGCTTTTCATAGAGCAGGACGAGGACAACGCCGAGAATGAGGTAGCAGAGAGCCTCGTAGAGCTGGGTCGGATGGCAGGCAAGTCCTTCCGGATGCCCGGCGCCCGGGCCGTAGAGCTGCACCCACTCGTAGGAACGCGGGAAACGGAAGCCCCACGGAAGGTCGGTCGGGCCGCCGAAAATCTCGGAGTTGAAGAGGTTTCCCAGACGGATGAGCGCCCCGGCGAAGCAGACCGTTATGGCGAGCCGGTCCATAATCCAGACAAAGTCGAAGTCATACCTGCGGCCGAACTTGCGGGAGAACCATATCATCGCGATTATCAGCGCAATCGCTCCTCCGTGGCTCGCGAGACCGCCCTTCCACGGCATAAAAATCTCAGCGAAACCCTCCCACGAACCGAAGTAGTAGTCCGGCTGGTAGAAAAGGCAGTGTCCGAGCCGCGCCCCGACTATGGTCGCAATCAGCAGGGTGTAAAGCAGATAGTCCAGCAGCGGGCTGACCTGAATCCCCTCGTTTCTGAAAAAATGGCGGAATATGTACCAGCCGATGATGAATCCCGAGACAAACAGAATCGAGTAGTATCGGATTGAAAGGCCGCCGATGTGGAATATTTCCGGATCGACGTTCCAGGTTATCGACAATATGTCAAACATAATGAAATCGTTTTTACAAAATTGTTTTCACAAGCGATGTCCGGACAATTCCATAACCGCCGCCCGTGCAGGACACAGGCGGACAAAGTTACGACATTTTGCAGAATATGCGAAAAATGCGCGGAATCGGAAAATGTCCGCTGCGGGAAGAGCGGCATCCGTATTCCGGGGAACATGAAAATACCCACAAATGGGGATATGCCGGCGCATTCATTTTCAATATCTTTGCGCCGCCAAAAGGAGACGGATAAAAGGAAAACGGATAAAAGAGAGATTAAAGTCGAGACGGGCAGAAAAAAAAGACGGGCAGAACATGAAACTTTCGGATTTGAAGACAGGCGAGACCGCCGTCGTGGTGAAGGTCAGCGGACACGGCAGTTTCAGGAAAAGAATCACCGAGATGGGATTCGTCAAGGGCAGCAGGGTGAAGGTCATACTCAACGCGCCGCTGCGTGACCCCATCGAATATGAAATCATAGGTTACAAGATTTCCCTGCGGAGGGAGGAGGCGGAGAGGATTGAGGTTCTCTCGCGGGATGAGGCGAGGGCGATGCTCAGGGAGAATCCGGAGGCGTTCGGGCCGGCGCAGCCGCGCAGGGCGATTGAGGCGGATGACTGCGAGGACACGAAAAAAAATAAGGATTCGGAGTTCTCGGACGAAGAGATAAACGCGCTCGTGGACAAGAAGAGAAAGTCGATAAGGGTCGCGCTCGTGGGAAACCCGAACTGCGGAAAGACATCGCTCTTCAACATCGCGGCGAACGCCCACGAACATGTGGGGAATTACAGCGGGGTGACGGTGGACGCGAAGGAGGGGGTCTTCGAGCACGGGGGATATTCCTTCACCCTCGTCGATTTGCCGGGTACATATTCCCTGTCGGCATACAGCCCCGAGGAACTCTATGTGAGGAAAAATCTCATCGACGAAGTTCCGGACGTCGTCATCAACGTCATCGACGCGTCGAATCTCCAGCGCAATCTCTATCTGACGACGCAGGTCATCGACATGAACCTGAGAATGGTGGTCGCGCTGAACATGTACGACGAACTCAAGGCGAGCGGCGACTTCCTGGACATCAAACAGCTGGGCTATCTGCTCGGACTCCCGGTCGTGCCCACGGTCAGCCGCACGGGCGAGGGGATAGACGAACTTTTCGACACGGTGATTGCCGTCTATGAGCACAATACGCCGGAACTTTCGCGCCACATCCACATCAACCACGGGCCGGAGCTTGAGCAGAGCATCGACCGCATCAAGCTGATTATCCAGAAGGACGATGAAATACGCCAGAAATACTCGACGCGCTACCTCGCGATAAAATACCTCGAAAACGACAGCGACATCGCGAAGGTCGTGGAGGCACTTCCGGAGCGCGACGAAATCATCGCCGCGCGCTTCGAGGAACAGAAAAGGCTCAAGGAAATGCTCGGGATGAGCGCGGAGACGGCGATTGTGGAGGCGAAGTATGCCTTCATCCAGGGCGCGCTCGCGGAGACTTGGAAGCGCAACGACAAGGGGCATGAGCAGAAGACCCTTTCGGAGAAGATTGACGCGGTGGTCACGGACAGGTGGATGGCGTTCCCGATTTTCCTCGTGCTGCTGTTCATCGTGTTCCAGGGCACGTTCACCCTCGGGGCCTACCCGGTGGACTGGATTCAGTGGTGCGTGGACAAGTTCGGGGAGATGGTCGGCGGCTTCATGAGCGACTGGTGGCTGCGTGATCTGATTGTGGACGGAATCATCGGCGGAGTGGGCAGCGTGCTGGTTTTCCTGCCGAACATCCTGCTTCTCTACCTTTTCATCTCGCTGCTTGAGGATTCGGGCTATATGGCTCGGGCGGCGTTCATTATGGATCGTCTGATGCACAGGATGGGTCTCCACGGGAAGTCGTTCATACCCATGATCATGGGCTTCGGCTGCAATGTGCCGGCAATCATGGCGACGCGCACCATCGAGTCGCGCAAGAGCCGCCTGCTGACCATCCTCGTGATTCCGTTCATGTCCTGCTCGGGCAGGCTTCCGGTCTATATTCTTCTGACGGCGGCGTTCTTCCCGCACCACGCCGGTCTCGTGCTGCTCGGACTTTATGTGCTCGGCATAGCCCTCGCGGTCATCAGCGCAAGGATTCTCAGCCATTTCATCAAGGACGACGACCTGCCTTTCGTGATGGAGCTTCCGCCGTACAGGATTCCGACATCGAAGGCGGTGTTCCGCCACACATGGGAGAAGTGCAAGGAGTATCTCTCAAAAATCGGCGGCGTGATTCTCGTCTGTTCGATTGCAATCTGGTTCCTGAGCTATTTCCCGAACCACGACAAATACTCCACGACTGAGGAGCAGCAGGAAAATTCCTTCCTCGGCTATCTCGGCAAGGCGGTCGAGCCTGCCCTCGCGCCTCTCGGATTCGACTGGAAGATGGATATCGGCATCCTCTCGGGAATCGGAGCCAAGGAGTTGATTGTCAGTACGCTC
>CAVFTG010000128.1:0-2030 GCA_963625415.1 Barnesiella intestinihominis | reverse complement strand
AGCGAAGACGACCCGGAGAACACCGGCCACCTCCAGAAGGCGCTCCAGAGGCACACTACCCCGGCCGGAGCGCTCGCCTATCTGGTCTTCATCCTGCTCTACCTCCCGTGCATAGCGACTTTCTTCGCCATCCGCCACGAGGCTGGCAGCTGGAAATGGGCGTTCATCTCCGCCGCCCTGACCCTCGCCACAGCCTGGCTCTTCTCCTTCGCCACTTTCCGCCTCTTCAGTCTCATCCTGTAGGCCACCCGGAAATACGCACATTCGGGGGCAAGAGTGAAATTTCAAAAAAAAATTATTGCAGGAATACAAATTATGTCTATCTTTGCAGTCCCGATTCAAAGGCGGATGTGGCGAAATGGTAGACGCGCTACTTTGAGGGGGTAGTGGGAGTTTTTCCTGTGCGAGTTCGAGTCTCGCCATCCGCACAAAAAAAGACGACTGTAAAGTCGTCTTTTTTTGTGTGTCTTTTTGGGATATATCCCTTTTCTCATCGGTCATGTACACCCAGTACACTCCATCTTCAAAAAGGAATCTATCCTCAAAAATCCATCACAAAATTCATTGATCCTTTTTGGGATATATCCCTTTTCTCATCGGTCATGCGCCTCCTACTGCTCCGCAGGAATCGGCTTCCACTTTACGGTCTTGCCTATGCCCATTACGGAGCCGCGGACCGCAATCATGCCGTCTTTGTCGAAGCGGACGGTGGCGTCGGCGCGGAGTCCGCTGGTCGGGTCGTAGATTCTGCCCTTCCAGTTCTTCTTCTCCGGATTGTACTTGAGATCCCACATGATTATCATCTCGTTGCAGGGCTTGTTGCGGAGAGCCTTGTCGGGATTCTTCGTGTCGAGGTATATGTTCCCGTCCTTGTCGTACATGTTCTTGGACCAGTAGTTCTGGAACGAGTAGGTGCCGTCAGCCTCTTTGTAGCAGCGGACCTTGGACTGTTCGCCCTCGTAGTCGATGAAATAGTTGCCGATGATGCCGTCGGCTTTGTCGTTGCGCGACTCCTGTGCGGAGAGCGCCGTCGTGCCCGCAAGCAGGCCGAAGAGCATGCCGAAGGCGGTTGAAATGATTTTTTTCATGAATCAGTAATTTTTCTCAGTGATTTTTGTTTTCCGGTAATCTGTTTCTCAGTGAATTGTTCCATATGTGCAATCCGTGCGGGCGGTGGTGCGCTCAATAAATGTGCCGTTTGCAGATTCGAAATAAAATGTCTATTTTTGCAGGCTTTTCCTCGGGAAGGAAAGCATAAGGTATTCAATTAACATTCAAAACAGATTCACAATGGCTGTTAAAATTCGTCTTCAGCGCCACGGTAAGAAGAATTTCGCATTCTTCCACATTGTTGTGGCTGACACCCGCGCACCTCGCGACGGTCGTTTCATCGAGCAGATCGGCTCCTACAACCCGAACACGAACCCTGCGACAATCGTCCTCGATTTCGACAAGGCTCTCAATTGGGTGAAAGTCGGTGCGGAACTCACTCTCGTCACCCGCAGAATCCTCTCCTACGAAGGAGTGCTTCTCCGCAAGCATCTTGACGGCGGCGTGGCAAAGGGCGCGCTCACACAGGAGCAGGCAGACGCCAAGTTCGCAGCTTGGAAAGCCGACAAGGATGCGAAGGTGAACACAAAGAAGGAAAGTCTCGCAAAGGCCGCCGACGCAAAGGCAAAGGCTGCCGCCGAGGCTGAGGCAAAGGTCAATCAGGAGAGGGCTGCCGCTCTTGCAAAGAAGGCTCAGGAAGCCGCAGAGGCTGCGAAAGCCGCTGCAGAGGCGAAGGCCGCAGAGGCTGCCGCTGAAGCTGCCGCAGAGACCGCAGAAGCAGGCGAAGCTCCTGCCGAGGCTTAGCGATTCCGACACTCAGCTAATTTTCCGCGAGTTGGAAAACCTGCTTAAGATCGCCAAGGTAAGCAAGTCTGACGGGACTGACGGCGCTGTGGTTTTCAGTTTTCTGTCGTTCGACCCCGATGATTTGGAGATTTCGGAACCGGTGTTCGTCCATTTCGACGGACTGCCGGTTCCCT
>CAVFTG010000127.1:0-5435 GCA_963625415.1 Barnesiella intestinihominis | reverse complement strand
CTGAACACGGCGAGGCCGGGAGCGGTGCGCTGTGCAACGGAAAGGCCGGGAAAGACGTCTATCTGGATGTGCCGCTGGGAACCGTGGCGAAAGACGCTGAAACCGGGGAGGTGCTGCACGAGATGGTGGATGCCGGCGAGGAATATGTGCTCGTCAGGGGCGGACGCGGAGGTCTGGGCAACGCCAACTTCAAGAGTCCTACCAACCAGACGCCGAGATATGCGCAGCCGGGGGAACTCGGTTCCGAGGGATGGTTCATCCTTGAACTGAAGCTTCTTGCCGACGTGGGGCTTGTGGGCTTCCCTAACGCCGGGAAATCCACTCTGCTTTCGACTGTCTCCGCCGCGAAGCCCAAGGTGGCCGACTATGCCTTCACGACCCTTGAACCAAGTGTCGGGGTGGTGCGCTACTACGACGA
This sequence comes from Barnesiella intestinihominis, assembly GCA_963625415.1. Lineage (GTDB taxonomy): Bacteria > Bacteroidota > Bacteroidia > Bacteroidales > UBA932 > Cryptobacteroides. The sequence goes on along the minus strand of CAVFTG010000127.1, from coordinate 5,017 downwards.
CCAGTCTTTCGTGATGGCGGACATTCCGGGAATCATCGAAGGGGCGCACGACGGTAAAGGTCTGGGAATCAGATTCCTCAGACATATAGAGCGCAACTCCGTACTGCTCTTCATGGTTTCCGCCGAGGAAGAGGACATACGGAAAAGTTATGAGATACTCCTTGACGAGCTGAAGGAATATAACCCCGAACTGCTCGTGAAGAGCCGCGTGCTTGCCGTCACCAAGGCGGACATGCTGGACGAACGTCTTGAGGAGGAGATTGAGCCGACACTGCCGGAAGGCGTGCCTCATGTTTTCATCTCATCGTTCAGCGGTGAAGGAATACAGCAGCTCAAAGACCTTTTGTGGAAAAGTTTACACCAATGACGGAGTTCCGGAGAGGCTGACAAGGCCTTTCCCACAGGTGAGGGCTGGTCGAGTTCACGGAAAGAATTACTGAGACTGCCTGACGACGAGAATATAAGAGATACGAACAACTACGGGAATATGATTATCATGATGCAGCTGCTTACAACGATGCTCGAACAGCTTGAAATGCTGGACAAAGAAACCACACTCGCGCTCAACACCGGCGGAGGCTGGTTCACAGATGCCGTCATGCCGGTGTTCTCGCAGGTGAAAGTCTGGATTCCTCTCTATCTCATCGTGCTGGGGATAGTCATTTACCGCATGGGATGGAAAGCCGGACTCGTCGTGACGCTCGCGCTGGTGCTGAACGTGGTATTCGCCGACCAGCTCGCCAATCTCGCGAAGAATGCCGTCGCAAGACTGCGGCCCTGTGTGGACCCGTGGATGACGGCGCACGGGGTGAGAGTGCTTGAAGGCGGCGGAGGATGCGGATTCTACTCCGGCCACGCCGCCAACGTGTTCTCGTTCGCGATGTGCTCTACACTCTGTCTGGCCTTCATCCGCAGCCGCAAGGGGGCGATGGGAAGGGAAACCGAAACCCGCAGGCAGGTTTTTCTCGGGATATATGGCTTCGTGATTTTCCTATGGGCCGTCACTGTCAGCATCAGCCGGGTCTATTGCGGGAAACATTTCATCGGAGACATCACCGCGGGGGCGCTCTCCGGACTCGTGACCGGCAGCCTGCTGGCTGTCGCGGCAATCGTCGCGGTACGCCGTATCCGTGTATTGCGGGAATCAGTCCGGGTCACCGCGTGATTTCAAAAAGGATTACAGTGCCGGTATCACCCGTTCCATGCGCATCCCACGCGAACCCTTTATGAGAACCGCTGCGGAAGTGAACTCCGGTTCATGCGCTGCGATGCAGGCGGCGAGTTCATCTGAAGTCCCGAAGCAGCGCTTCGCTCCGGCCCTGCGGAACTCCTCTCCGACATAATAGCCATCAAAACCATACCCGGCAACAGCATCCAGCACTTTCCGGTGCTCAATCTGCGACTCCCCGCCGAGTTCGAGCATGTCGCCGAGCAGCACAATCTTTTTCTGCGCATCAAAATCCGCGAAATTGTCAAGCGCGGCCTTCATGCTCGACGGATTGGCATTGTAGGCATCCACAATCAGCACATTGCGTCCCGTGCGCTGCATCTGCGAGCGGTTGTTCGACGGGAGGTATGTCTCGACAGCGGCGACCGCCTGAGCCTGCGGCACTCCGAAAAAGCGTCCGACGCAGAGCGCGGCGAGCACATTGTCCGCGTTGTAGGCTCCGACAAGATGAGTCGAAACCTCCGTCCCGTCTGAAAGTTTCAGCCTCAGATATGGGTTCGCGGCATCGGGAGAAAGAATCTCCGCCCCGGAACTATGCAGCCCATACGGAACCGCCGTCAGTCCGGCTGAGCCAGTCTTCATGCAGCGGCGTGCACTGAACGCGTCAGCATCAAAGCGACAATTCTCCGGAGCCGTATTGAAACCTTTTGCCCCTGCCATCCCGACCAGCAGAGGATTGTCCCGGTTAATGAAGATTGTCCCCGCTCCCCCGCCGTTTCCAGCGATGAAATCATACAGCTCCCCTTTCGTCGCCTTGACACCCTCGAACGAGCCGAAGCCGAGTATGTGCGCCTTGCCGACATTGGTGATGAGTCCATAGTCCGGAGCGGCGATTTCCACGAGTTCGCGGATGTCCCCCGGATGACTCGCCCCCATCTCGATGATTGCGATTTCCGTGTCAGAGGGCATCCCGAGAATGGTGAGCGGCACGCCTATATTGTTGTTCAGGTTGCCGCAGGTCGCGTGAGTGCGGTATCTCGCCGAGAGCACGGCATTGATGAGTTCCTTGGTCGTGGTCTTGCCGTTCGTGCCGGTCAACCCGAGCACGGGGATGTCGAAACTGTCACGGTGTTTCCGGGCCAGCGCCCAGAGTGCGCGGAGGGTGTCCGGGACCGGTATCAGACGGTCATCCCCCGGATTTTCCCGGGCCGCCGCCGAATCTTCGTCAATGACGGCATACGCCGCCCCGCTCTCAAGAGCCTTCAGAGCATACTCGTTTCCGTCAAAGTTCTCCCCTTTCAGCGCAAAGAACAGCTCTCCCCCGCCGATTTTCCGGCTGTCGGTGGCAACCCCGCCTCCGCACTCCCGGAAGATTTTATATAACGCATTAATTTCCATTCAATTGTAAGAATTCAGCAGCCCCGCCCAACGCGGCAGACCGCCTTTTAAAAACTTGGACACCGGAATTGAATAAAAGGATGGGATGCAAGGCGGACGGCGAAGATGAAACCGCAGCAACCTTTCGGTTGTGAGGATTTCATCAAGCCGCCCAACGCGGCAGACCGCCTTTTATTCAATTCCGGTTGAGCCCAGACCGCCTTCCCCGCGCACAGTACAGTCCAATTCCTCCACCACCTCCCAGTCGAACCTCTCATACCGGGCCAGAATCATCTGCGCGATGCGCTCGCCGGGATTCACGACGAACTCCCTGTCCGACAGGTTCACGAGTATGACCCCGACATCCCCGCGGTAGTCCGCGTCAATCGTCCCCGGAGTGTTCAGCACCGTGATTCCGTGCTTCGCGGCCAGACCGCTGCGGGGACGCACCTGAGCTTCAGTCCCCTTGGGAAGGGCTATCCGAAGCCCCGTCGGGACAATCACTCTCTGGAGCGGGGCTATAGTCACCGGTCCATCGATGTTCGCCCTCAAGTCGACTCCCGCAGAACCCTCCGTGGCATAGGCGGGGACATCCCAGCGCGAGCTGTTGGTAATCTTGACTTTCATATGTCTGTAAATTTTGATTTCGCGGCGCAAATATAACAAGAATTATCTCAGGGTGCAGCCGTCATGTCACGGAAATTCTCTACATTTGCCGGGAAATGACAGAAAAGGAACTCATAGCGGGGATGAAGCGCGAGACGGGCGGAGATGTCTGCTTCCGGGAACTCTATGAGTCATTATACCCCCCCCTATACAGGTTTGTCTATTCCTGCGTAAAATCGGCTGACACCGCCAAGGACATCACCCACGAATCGCTTGTGAAACTCTGGATGCATCGCGAGACTCTTGACGAGAACCGTTCCGTCAGAGCCTATCTGTTCACGACCTGCAGGAACTCACTTGTCAAGGAACTGCGCCGGCAGCTGAGGAATCCCAATGTGCGGGACTGGGTGGAACTCTCCGCTGCGGTGAGCGTGGAATCCCGCATCTCCTACGACTACGACGCCTACCTAAAAGGTCTGGATGCAGCAAAGGCCAAACTGTCACCCCGGCAGAAACAGATTTTTCGCCTCAACCGCGAGGAGGGGCTTTCCGCCCGCGAGATTTCCGGGCAGCTCGGCATCAGCGAACAGGTGGTCAGAAACCAGCTGTCCTCCGCGCTGAAAAAGATCCGTGACTATCTTCTCAAATACATGCCTCTCCTCATCGTCATTTTCCGCCTGACTCTCAACACTCTAAACCGGAGCTGACGCAGCAATTCGCCTTTTAAGGCATTTCCCGGGGAAACTGTCTTAAAAGGATGAAGTGCAAGGCTTGCGACGACGGCAAAACCGCAGCAACCTATCGGTTGTGAGGATTTTGACAAGGAGCGTAACGCAGCAATTCGCCTTTTAAGGCAGTTTCCCATGTTATAAATTGGTGTCTTGCGGATATATAATGCGTAACCGTTGAAAATACGCATTATGAGGACTCTGCTCTCAAAATACAGAAAAGGCAAGATCACCCCGGAGGAATTCGACCTTCTCGCAGAAAAGGCGGAGGCGGCCTCGGACGGGGAGATTGCCGGAATGCTCGAAAAGGAGTGGATGGAAGAGGCGGGACAAAGCAGTGCGAAGCGTCTTCCGCTCTGGCTCGGAATCGCCGCCGGACTCGCCCTGCTGGTTGCAGCCGGACTCGGAATCAGGATGGCGGACACGGCAGCCACAGCCGGCCGCCTCGCTTCCCGCGAAGTCAGAATCGATGCCGGGAACGACGACAGGTCAAGGGTGGTTCTTCCTGACGGGACAAAGGTCACTCTCAGTCCGAAATCACAGCTCCGCTACTCCGCCGCCTTCGGACAGGCCGACAGGAACGTCGAGCTTGTCGGTCAGGGCTATTTCGATGTCGCCAAGGACCCGCGAAGCAAATTCACCGTCTCTGCCCGGGGGATGGAGGTGACCGTCCACGGGACCAAATTCAACGTTTATGCAAACCCCGACAACAGGATGAAAGAGGTTTCGCTGATTGAGGGAAGCATCAGCCTGCGCTATGGAGACTCCGAAATGAGCCTCAGCCCCAACGAGAAGGTCATCATCTCCGGAAACACAGGCAGGATGAACCGGATGCGGACAGACAATGCGGTTGAAACGGCCTGGCTCGAAGACAGGATGGTATTCATAAACAAGCCTCTCTATCAGGTCATTGACATCCTGCAGCGGCATTTTATGGTGAATATCGAATGTTCCGGGGACATAAACCTCACGGACCGCTACACCGGAACTTTCACGGAGCACAGAATATGTGAAGTCCTCGACATACTCAAAATGCACTACAGATTCACATACGAAATCCACGGTGACCACATAGAAATCCATAAATGACAACGCAATAGCCATTGATTCGGGGATACAGACTCCCCTAAACCAGACG
>CAVFTG010000126.1:0-5507 GCA_963625415.1 Barnesiella intestinihominis | reverse complement strand
CACGGTCGAAATCATTGTAGATTTCGCCGGCCTGCATTTTTTCCCAATCTGTCATTGCTTCATTGTTTTACCGATTGATTTCACGTACTGCTGCGGGGAGATTCCGCCCCCGAGGCTGTCTTAAAAATATGCTATGATATCACGCCGCTGCCGAGCATTTCCCCCTCGGGGGAATACCAGACGGCAAACTGGCCGGGCGTTATTCCGCGTTGTGGATGGTCGAACAGGATGTAGAGCGCATCCGAACGCATCACAAGCGTGGCGTTCTGGAGGGGCTGGCGGTAGCGGATGCGCACACGGAGCCGCCGGAGTTCGCCCGTGGTCATGCGCAAATCTTCGCGAATCCAATGGACTTCACCGGCGGAGAGCCTCAGGCAGCTGCGGGAAAGTCCGGGGTGCCGGTGTCCCTCCCCCACATATATCGTGTTGCTGTCGATGTCGGTCTCTATCACGAAAATCGAATCGGCGTGGCCGCCTATGTTCAGTCCCTTGCGCTGGCCGATGGTGTAGAACTGCGCCCCGTCGTGGACTCCGACAATCTTAGCGAAGGGATTTTCCTTCCATCGGGTCTTCCTGACATGCTTTTTGCCGCTGCGGTAGGTCTCGGTCTCGAAGCGGATGCCGGAATAGTCGATGCTGCGGCTGAGCGCGTCGAAACCGGAATCTGGCAACGCGGCGACCTTTGCCATATCCCACGGGCACTCAGCGGCCGGCACGGCTTCTAAAGAATGCGGCGCCTCACCCGTGTGTCCGTCTTCGACGCCCTCCTGTCCAGTGCCGGATCCGACTGTGCCGGAACCCGCCTTGTCCTCGCTCACATAGTCCGAAATCATGTTCGCCTCGCCTTCCGCCCCGTCCGGGAGCAGAGATGTCAGAATCCGCCGCATTTCCTGATACTGAGGGCTTTGCTCATAATAGGCATCGAAAACTTCCACCACGTTCCCCTCCCGGGGCTGCAGCTTCTGTTTGAGGAAAGTCGGAAGATCCACCTTGCCGACGAAGCATATCCCCTGAGAATCTTTCTTGTCGGCGGACGGCAGATCCGCCTCATGGGCTATTCTCCGAACTTCGGGTTTGGTGATATCTCCTATCGGAAAAAGAGCGGCCGACAGCTGCTCCTGGGTGAGCTGGCAGAGGAAATAGCTCTGATCCTTGTTCGGATCCGCCCCCTCGAAGATTCTGTAAATCACCCGTCCGTCCGCGTCAGTGAACTCATCCTTGCGGCAGTAGTGACCGGTCGCCACCATGTCCGCCCCGAGCTTTCGGGCCGTCTCCCAAAATGCCGCGAACTTTATCTCCCTGTTGCACAGGACATCCGGATTCGGAGTGCGGCCTTTCGCATATTCATCGAACATATAGTCCACGACCCTTTCCCGATAGATCTTGCTCAAATCCACGAAATAGAACGGAATCCCGATTTTCCGGGCAACCATCTCCGCCACGAAACGGTCCTCTTCCCATTCGCATTCGCCGTGAAGGGTCGTCGACGCATCGTGCCAGTTCTGCATGAACAGACCGAACACGTCATATCCCCGCCTTTTCAGCAGAAGGGCGGCGACACTCGAATCCACACCTCCGGACAATCCTACGCAGATTTTCATATATTTTCACTTTTATTTCATATATTTGTGCGATTGCATATTGCGATTGCATATTGCAAATTTACATAAAACGCATAATTATGACAAAGAATATTCTTGAGATATCTTACGAGACATACGGTTCGACAGAAGAACTCTCCGCAGAGGACAGGGGGCTCGCCGAAGCGGCCGTCAAGGCAATCGGAGGCTCCTACGCCCCGTATTCGAAGTTCAATGTCGGCGCAGCGGTGAGGATGTCGGACGGAACCGTCGTCACCGGAGCGAATCAGGAAAACGCGGCCTACCCGTCGGGACTCTGCGCAGAAAGAACCGCAATGTTCTATGCCAATGCACATTACCCGGACAGGGCCATGACGGCGATTGCCATCGCCGCGAGTCAGGACGGCGTACTCTGCGAAAGTCCGGCGACACCGTGCGGCCAATGCAGGCAGGTGATGGCGGAGTACCAGACCAAGGGCGGGAGACCGATAGCGATTATCCTCGTGGGCGGCAAGGTCATCTACAAGTTCGAGCGTGTTGAATGCCTGCTGCCTTTCATCTTCGACAGTCTTGAGCCTGACAGGCGCTGAGTTGGGTCTTCTTGGCTTCGCCTGCAAATAATTTTTGCGGAACGATTTATTTTCGTACCTTTGTGCGGGGTAAGTCATGCACGACCAGCTCCCTCTGAATTCTCCCAGGGTCGGAAGGCAGCAAGAGCAGGAGGTTGTAGCGGTGCGATGCATGTAGCTTACCCTTTTTTGCTGCGCAAAAAAGGATAAGCTTAGCTTCTTACCCCCAGTCGGCTTCGCCGACAGCCCCGAGGGGCATGCGACCTCCATTCCATTGCGGTCGGCGACTCCATTCCTCCGTTCCACTCCGTCACTACGTCGCGGCGGCTCTTGCCGCCTTGCTGCGCAAAAAAGGATAAGCTTAGCTTCTTACCCCCTGTCGGCTTCATGAATAATTGCTTATCTTTGCGCCGTTTTTATCATATGCCGTTTTTATCATAAAGAGTATAATGAAAAAGATTTTGACACTGATGATTCCCTTCATTGCACTGTGCTCGTGCGGTCAAAACAGACCGGCGGTGCCGGGAATTGACCTTGCGGACCTGAACGGGAGCGTTTCTCCGAAAGACGATTTTTATGGATATGCGACCGGAGGATGGCAGAAGAACCACCCTCTGAAGCCGGAATATGCCCGTTACGGTTCTTTCGACATACTCGGAGAGAACAACGAGAACAGGCTCAACGAACTTTTCCAGTCAATATCCTCGCTCAAGGCGGAGCACGGCAGCGTGGAGCAGAAGATTTCCGACCTGTACAAGATGGGGCTGGACTCGCTCCGCAGAAATGGGGAGGGTGCGGCTCCGCTCAGACCGTACATCGACGGAATTCTTGCCGTATCGGACAAGGAAGCCCTGATGCGTGAGATTGCCGCGATGCACCTCGCCGCCGACAGTCCTTTCTTCGGGACTTATGTCATGGCGGACATGACCGACAGCGACAGCAACATTCTCTATCTGAACCAGTCCGGACTCGGGATGGGCGACCGGGACTACTATGTCAAGGGCTGCGACCCGAAACTGAAATCCGGTTACCTTGAGTTCCTGACCACGGTTCTTGAACTCGCCGGGCTCGACAATGCGGCCGGACGCGCCGCCGACGCTCTGAAAGTCGAGGACGCCCTCGCTGAAGCTTCCTGGACGAGCGTCGAGTGCAGGGACATGGAGAGACAGTACAATCCGACGACTTTCGGAGAACTGACTTCCACCTATCCCAATCTTGCTCTCGGTGACTACTTCGAAGCTCTTGGAGTGACACCGGAGGGAAAGATCATAGTATCCCAGCCGTCTTTCTTCAAGGCGCTCGACTCCCTGCTCGCATCGGAGAAAGTCGAAGTGCTGAAGAACTATATGCTCGCACAACTTGTCCAAGGAGCCTGCGGTGCGCTCAGCGATGACTTCTACAGTGCCAGCTTTGACTTCTTCTCCCGTCAGATGGCCGGAGTCCGTCAGCAGAAACCCCGCTGGAAGAGGGCTATGGCCGTTCCGAACTCCCTCCTTTCGGAAGCCGTGGGAGAGATGTATGTAGCCAGATATTTCCCGGCCAAGGACAAGGAAAGAATGGCGGAGATGGTGGCAAACATCCAGAGCGCCCTCGCGGAGCACATCGACTCGCTCGACTGGATGAGCGATGCGACCAAGGCGAAAGCGCATGAGAAACTGAACGCGTTCACAGTGAAAATAGGTTATCCGGACACATGGAAGGACTATTCCACCCTCGACGTGAACCCGTCGGCAAGCTACTATGAGAACATCCGTCAGGCCGCCATGTGGTCCGTGCAGGACAACCTCACCCGACTCGGCAAGCCTGTCGACAAGGCGGAATGGCTTATGAGCCCGCAGACCGTAAACGCCTACTACAACCCCGCGACGAACGAAATCTGCTTCCCGGCAGCGATTCTCCAACCGCCGTTCTACAATCCGGACGCTGACGATGCCGTGAACTACGGAGCAATCGGAGTCGTGATAAGCCACGAGATGACCCACGGTTTCGACGATCAGGGCCGTCTGTTCGACAAGGACGGGAACATGGCCGACTGGTGGACAGCCGAAGATGCCGCCGCATTCAAGGCCAAGACCGCCGTGCTCGTCAGGCAGTTCGACGAGGTGGAGGTTCTTCCGGGAGTTTACGCCAACGGTTCTCTCTCCCTCGGTGAGAACATCGCGGATCACGGCGGGCTGCGCATCTCCTACACCGCCCTCCAGAACTCATTCAAGGGTAAGCATCCGGCTCCCGTTGACGGATTCACCGCAGAGCAGAGGTTCTACCTCGCCTACGCGAAAGTCTGGGCCGACAACATCACGGACGAGGAGATTGCCCGCCGCACAAAGCTCGACGTACACTCCCTCGGCCGCAACCGCGTGAATGTCACCCTCCGCAATCTCGACACGTTCTTCAAGGCGTTTGACATCAAAGACGGCGACAGGATGTGGCGGCCTGAATCTGAAAGGGTAATCATCTGGTAACCGATCCATGCAAGGCGGACGGCGAAGTCAAACAGAGGGTAACTGAAAAGTTGCCCTCTGTTCCCTTTTTTTTCAACCCCCAGTCACTTCGTGACAGCCCCTGGGGGCACTGGGGACCGTATTCCCCAGACCCCTTGCGTCGCTTCGCTCCGTTCTCGGGACTTCTTAGCCTCATTTTTGACGAATCGTCCAACGAAGCAGATCGCCCCTCCTTGAAGAATCCCCCGAGATGGCGGAGGTGGAATAAGGGGTGAGATGCAAGGCGGACGGCGAAGTCAAACACCGCAGCAACCTGATGGTTGTGAGGATTTTGACAAGCCGTCCAACGAAGCAGATCGCCCCTTATTCCACCTCCGCCGCGAGACCGCCTTCGCCAGTCTCTTTATACAGCGACGGCAAATCCTTCCCGGTCCGCTTCATAACCCGCACGACCTGGTCGAACGACACCCTGTGCAGCCCGTCCGTGTAAGAGGCATAAATATTGGCGTCCAAGGCCCGCGCAGCGGCATAGGCGTTACGCTCGATGCATGGAATCTGAACCAGTCCGCAGACCGGGTCGCATGTCATCCCGAGATGGTGCTCAAGCCCCATTTCCGCGGCATATTCAATCTGCGCCGGTGTCCCGCCCATCAGCTGGTTGGCGGCGGCGGCAGTCATCGCGCAGGCAACCCCGACTTCCCCCTGGCAGCCCACCTCCGCCCCGGAAATGGACGCGTTGGTCTTCACCACATTCCCCACAAGCGCCGCAGTCGCAAGTGAGCGGATGATGCGGCGGTCACTGAAATCATAGACCTTCTTGAGATGGTAGAGCACGCTCGGGAGCACCCCGCATGAGCCGCAGGTCGGAGCCGTGACGATGGTTCCGCCGGAGGCGTTCTCCTCGCTCACGGCAAGCG
>CAVFTG010000125.1:0-5527 GCA_963625415.1 Barnesiella intestinihominis | reverse complement strand
AAACAAGTTGAAACAAGTTGAAACAAGTTGAAACAAGTTGAAACAAGTTGAAACAAGTTGAAACAAGTTGAAACAAGTTGAAACAAGTTGAAACAAGTTGAAACAGTTTTTGAAACAATATGAATTAATGGCGATTGAAGAAATTCCGTCGCCATTTTTATTGAAAGACTAAAGAACTGTCCTCAAAAGATTTGAATCAGATTTTTGAGGATAGATTCATTTTCGAAGAGGGAGCATACCGGGCGTATGTGACCGATGAGAAAACGAATATAGACCAAAAAGATATTCAAATCATACCGGGCGTATGTTACCGATAAGAAAACGAATATAGACCAAAAGATATTCAAATCATGCTTAATTCAGAGCCCATAATCATCAAGAAATACGTCGAGAAGGCGGTATTCATCGGAGTCATCAAACAGGAAGACAATGAGGCGCAGGTGAACGAATATCTCGACGAACTCGAATTTCTGGCCGAAACGGCGGGCGTGGAGGGGCGCGGACGCTTCGTGCAGAAGGTGGACAAGGCAGACCCGAGAACTTACATCAGAAGCGGCAAACTCGCGGAAATAAAGGATTTCATAGAACAGAATGAAATCGATGTGGCCATCTTCGACGATGAACTCTCCCCCACCCAGCTGCGGAACATAGAGAGGGAACTGAATATCAAGATTCTCGACAGGACAAATCTGATTCTGGACATATTCGCACAGAGAGCGAAAACGGCCTACGCGAAAACGCAGGTGGAACTTGCGCAGTATCAATATCTTCTTCCAAGACTTACGAGAATGTGGACACACCTCGAAAGGCAGAAGGGAGGAATCGGTATGAGAGGGCCTGGAGAGACTCAGATTGAGACGGACAGACGGATCATTCAGGACAAGATTGCAAGGCTCAAGGAACAGCTCAGGAAGATTGACAAGCAGATGGCCTCACAGCGCGGAAACAGGGGTTCGCTTGTGCGCATCGCGCTTGTCGGATACACTAATGTCGGGAAAAGCACCCTGATGAACACTCTGGCCAAGAGCGACGTTTTCGCGGAGAACAAACTGTTCGCGACGCTCGACACCACGGTGCGGAAAGTCGTAATCGAGAATGTCCCGTTTCTTCTGAGCGACACTGTCGGATTCATAAGAAAACTCCCCACACAGCTCGTGGAGGCGTTCAAAAGCACGCTTGACGAGGTGCGCGAGGCCGACATACTGATGCATGTCGTTGACATCTCGCACCCGAACCACGAGGAGCACATACGCGTGGTGAACGAGACACTCAGGGACATCGGGGCTATAAACAAGCCCATATTCGTCGTTTTCAACAAAATCGACGCATACCGCCACGAGGAATACGACGAGTTCTCCCTTGAGCCGAAAAAGCCTGAAAACTACACGCTTGAGGAATACAAAAACTCATGGATCGCAAAGGAGAACACACCGTGCATCTTCATCTCGGCAAAACAAAAAGCCGGAATGGAAAAACTCCGTTCCGACCTTTATAAGATGGTGGCAGAAATCCACGCGGGACGCTACCCTTTCAATAATTTCCTCTGGTAAGAGCGCTCAGTCCTTGAACTTCGCACAGAGGAACTCGCGGTTCAGACGTGCGATGTGAGAGACGGTGATATGCTTCGGGCATTCCATCTCGCATGCGCGTGTGTTCGTGCATGCTCCGAATCCGAGTTCGTCCATCTTGGCTACCATGGCCTTGGCGCGTTTGGCACCCTCGACCTTGCCCTGAGGCAGGAGAGCGAGCGAACTTACGCGGGCTGCCACGAAGAGCATGGCAGACCCGTTCTTGCAGGTCGCCACACAGGCTCCGCAACCGATGCAGGCCGCTCCGTCCATGCTTTCCTCAGCCTTTTCGCGAGGAATAGGAATCGAGTTCGCGTCAGGCACTCCGCCCGTTCCGACTGAAACATATCCACCCGCCTGGAGAATCTTGTCAAATGCCTGACGGTCAACTACAAGATCCTTGATTACAGGGAAACCGTGGCTGCGCCAAGGTTCAATGGTGATCGTGTCACCGTCCTTGAACTTGCGCATGTGGAGCTGGCAGGTGGTAACCTCGTCGTCAGGTCCGTGTGCACGTCCGTTGATATAGAGTGAGCAGGCTCCGCATATTCCTTCACGGCAGTCGTGGTCGAAGGAAACGGGACCTGATGACTTGCATCCCTTCTCGACAGCGACAGGATCCATACCCTCCGTGATAAGCTGCTCATTGAGGATGTCAAGCATCTCAAGGAAAGAGCTGTCAGGTGAAATGCCCTTGACATGATAGGTCTCGAAATGCCCTTTCTCTTTGGCGTTTTTCTGACGCCATACTTTCAAAGTCAAATCCATCGTATCGTTTAGTCTTTATAGTTTCTTGTCGCTATGTGAATGTTCTCGTACTTGAGAGGCTCCTTATGGAGTTCAGGCTCAACGCCTTCGCCCTTGTACTCCCACGCACCGACATACATGTAGTTTTCGTCGTCACGCCTGGTCTCCCCGTCCTCTGTCTGCATCTCCTCGCGGAAATGACCGCCGCAGGACTCGCGCCTGTGAAGAGCGTCGATAGCCATGAGTTCACCTATTTCAAGGAAGTCAGCAAGACGGACAGCCTTTTCAAGCTCCTGGTTGAAAGTTCCAGGCTCGCCTGCGACATAGACATTTTTCCAGAAATCCTTCTTGAGGGCGCGGATCATCTCGATGCCTTCCTTAAGACCGGCCTCGTTGCGTGCCATGCCCACATGCTCCCACATGATGTGACCGAGCTTCTTGTGTATGGTGTCGACCGATTCCTTGCCCTTTATTGAAAGAAGTCTGTCAATCTTCGCACGGACAGCCTTCTCCGCCTCCTCGAATTCCGGAGCGCTCGTGTCTGTCTTAGGCTCCTTGAACTTCGATGCAAGATAGTCCCCGATGGTGTATGGAAGGATGAAATATCCGTCGGCGAGACCCTGCATGAGGGCTGACGCGCCGAGACGGTTTCCTCCGTGGTCGGAGAAGTTCGCCTCACCGATGGCGTAAAGACCCGGAATCGTCGTCTGGAGGTTGTAATCGACCCAGAGACCTCCCATCGTATAGTGGATTGCCGGATAAATCATCATAGGCTCCTTGTACGGATCGGAAGCGGTAATCTTTTCGTACATCTGGAAGAGGTTGCCGTAACGCGCCTTTATGACATCCTTGCCGAGACGCTCTATTGCAGTCCTGAAGTCAAGGAAAACGGCAAGCCCGGTCTCGTTCACTCCGTATCCGGCGTCGCAGCGCTCCTTCGCGGCACGTGAAGCCACGTCACGCGGAACGAGGTTTCCGAATGCAGGATAACGGCGCTCAAGATAGTAATCCCTGTCTTCCTCGGCGATGTCGGACGGCTTTATCTCGTGTTTGCGGAGCTTTGCCACATCCTCAAGCTTCTTAGGAACCCAGATGCGCCCGTCGTTGCGGAGGGACTCTGACATCAGGGTGAGCTTAGACTGCTGCTCTCCGTGAACCGGGATGCAGGTCGGGTGAATCTGCGCGAAGCAAGGGTTCGCGAAGAAAGCCCCCTTCTTGTAGCACTGCCATGCCGCTGAACCGTTGGAATTCATTGCGTTGGTGGAAAGGAAATAGGTGTTTCCGTAACCGCCTGACGCAAGTACGACCGCGTGTGCGCCGAAACGCTCTATTTCGCCAGTCACGAGGTTGCGGGCTATGATTCCCTTAGCCTCGCCGATGATGAGCACGATGTCAAGCATCTCATGACGCGGATAAGACTTCACGGTGCCGGCCGCAATCTGACGGTTGAGGGCCGCATATGCTCCGAGAAGAAGCTGCTGGCCGGTTTGACCGCGGGCGTAGAACGTACGGCTCACCTGAGCCCCGCCGAAAGAACGGTTTGCAAGAAGTCCGCCGTATTCCCTCGCGAAAGGAACACCCTGCGCGACACACTGGTCGATGATGTTGTTGCTGACCTCAGCAAGACGATAGACGTTCGCTTCGCGGCTGCGGTAGTCACCGCCCTTGATTGTATCGTAGAAAAGACGGTAGATGGAGTCGTTGTCGTTCTGGTAGTTCTTTGCGGCGTTGATACCACCCTGTGCTGCAATGGAGTGCGCACGGCGCGGTGAATCGCTGATGCAGAAAACCTTCACGTTGTAGCCGAGTTCACCGAGAGATGCGGCTGCAGACGCTCCTCCCAGACCCGTGCCGATGACAATGATTTCCATCTTTCTCTTGTTGCCGGGCGACACAACCCTGATCTGAGACTTGTGCTTTGTCCATTTTTCGGCCAAAGGACCCTCAGGAATCTTTGAAATCAATTCTTTTGCCATTATGTATAAGGTTTATAAAAAATCCCGGAATATCATACGGGCTGCAAATTTAGCAAATCTTTCATTCTTTCCTACATCGCAACGCCCGACATGTCATTCAAAAAGCAGATTTTCGTCGGGATGGAGACGGTCGATTCCGAGATGCCTGTAAGCGAGTTCAGTCACTTCCCTTCCGCGCGGCGTGCGCATTATGAATCCCTCCTTTATGAGGAACGGCTCGTAAACCTCCTCCAAAGTTCCCTGATCCTCCCCTATTGCGGTCGCGATGGTGTTCGCGCCCACCGGACCTCCCTTGAATTTCGTTATTATGGTGCGGAGAATCTTGTTGTCAATCGCATCCAGCCCCCTCTTGTCTATGTTGAGCGCATCCAGCGCATATCTTGAGATTTCAAGGTCTATCTTCCCTGTCCCGACGACCTGGGCGAAATCCCTCACCCGCCTCAGCAGAGAATTCGCGATACGCGGTGTCCCACGGCTGCGCAGTGCGATTTCATAAGCCGCCGCATCATCAATCGGGACATTGAGAATCCCGGCGCTCCTCTCGACAATCTTCTGGAGCGTCGCCGTGTCATAATATTCCATGGCGCACTTTATTCCGAAACGCGCCCTGAGCGGAGATGTGAGAAGTCCGCTCCTCGTGGTGGCTCCGACAAGAGTGAAAGGATTGAGTGACAGACGGATGGATTTTGCCCCGGGGCCTTTGTCCACCATTATGTCTATGACGAAGTCCTCCATCGCGGAGTACAGATATTCCTCGACGACGGGAGCGAGCCTGTGAATTTCGTCTATGAAGAGCACGTCCCCCTCCTCAAGGGAGGTCAGCAGTCCGGCGAGGTCTCCGGGCTTGTCCAGCACCGGGCCGGAGGTGACTTTCATGTTCACTCCGAGTTCGTTGGCTATTATGTGCGCGAGAGTGGTCTTTCCGAGTCCCGGAGGGCCGTGGAAGAGCACATGGTCGAGGGTCTCCCCTCTCATCTTCGCCGCCGCCACGAAAATCTTCAGATTCGTGATGATTTTATCCTGCCCTGAAAATTCTCCGAGCCCCTGCGGCCTTATAATTCCGTCAATTTCCTTATCTTTGCCCGCGCCGACATCGCGCGGATTGAATTCTGTTTCCATCGTCCGGCCAAATTTGCACAAATATAATCAAAAGGGATATATTTTTTATTTTCAGGATGATGATATAACTGCGGTCAATATGTTGATAAAATATATGAATATCCTGAATCATAGTGC
>CAVFTG010000124.1:3206-5564 GCA_963625415.1 Barnesiella intestinihominis | reverse complement strand
CAAGTTTCACGATTCCGTCATCGGTATCGAAGTGAAACTGTCGCTGCTTCCGGAGCATGACAACAAGAATGTCTGGGTGAAAGTGCAGATTCCGGGAAATGACGTCGTGGTTGAGCGCAATGCCGCCACATTCGAGGATGCGGTGGTTGATTGCGCGGACATCCTCAAGGAGAAACTGACGAGGGTCAAGGAAAAACAGGTCAAGTAGAAAATCTTTCGCGGAGAAGCCTTTTCTCGAAGACTTCTCCGCTTTTTTGTGCAGGATGCCATGGCAAAGGGATTTGCGGAAACTGACAGGCAGTGCGCCGAGGCGGTCGCTGACATGAGGGCGGGAAAGTTCGCCCCGGTTTATCTTCTGATGGGGGATGAACCCTATTATGTGGATCTCGTGTGCGACGCGGTGATTGAGAACGCGTTCAGTGACGACAGCGAGCGGGATTTCAACCAGACAGTGTGCTACGGATCCGATGTCGATGCGGATGCGGTCATCACCGAGGCGCGGCGTTACCCGATGTTTGCGGAACGCCATCTTGTCGTGCTCAAGGAGGCGCAGATGATGCGCTCTCTCGAAGAACTGGCAGTCTATTGCGGCAAGCCTCTGGAATCCACGGTTCTCGTCATCGCGATGCACGGAGCCTCCGCGGACAAGAGGAAGTCCCTCTACAAGAGCGTCTCGAAAATCGGAGTGGTGGTGGAGTCTTCCCAGCTGAGGGACTATGAGATGCCGCAGTGGATCAATTCCCATTACCGTTCAAGGGGGCTTGGAATAACTCCGGAGGCCGCCGCACTGATGGCTGAGTATGCGGGCACGGATCTGTCCAAGATTGCCGTCGAGACTGACAAGATGCTGAAGAATCTGCCCGAAGGCGCGACGGAAGTGAGTGTCGGGGACATAGAGAGAAATGTGGGGATAAGCCGGCAGTACAGCATTTTCGAACTTACGCGGGAACTTTCGGCACGCAATTCCGCAAAGGCTCTCAAGATTGCCTCGCGAATCGGAGCGGCGGCGAAATTCGCTCTTCCCATGGCCACCGGACCGCTGTTCACCCATTTCTACAGAATTCTGAAATACAATGCGCTGCTTTCGGCCAGACCGTCTGCGGGCAGCGCGGAGAAGGCTTCCCTGCTCGGGGTGAACCCCTATTTCCTGCGGGAGTATGACACGGCGGTGCGCAATTACCCGGTGCGCAAGTGCATGGCCGCCATCGCGCTCATACGTGACTACGATTTCAAGGGCAAGGGGGGCGAGGCCGGCGAGTCCTCGGGCGGGGAACTGATGATGGAACTTACTGCGAAGCTGCTCGCGCTGTGACGGGACAGACTGGATTGCATGTGAATCGCGGTGCGATGGAACATATTGATTGATACATGGATGCTTGTCAGCATCAGAATAAAGACTTAAGATTTATGGGATTGATTGAATGCAGGGACATCTGCAAATCTTTCGGCGAGAAAGTCGCCCTTGACCACGTCAGCGTGACGATGGAGAAGGGAAGGATTTTCGGACTTCTCGGGCCGAACGGGTCGGGAAAGACGACTCTTATCAGAATAATCAACAGGATAACCATACCTACGGGCGGCTCTGTCCTGTTCGACGGTCGTCCGATTACGCAGCAGGATGTCGAGAAAATCGGATATATGCCGGAAGAGAGGGGGCTGTACAGGAAGATGAAAGTCGGCGAACAGGCGCTTTTCCTCGCGAGACTCAAGGGAATGTCGCGCCGTGACGCCGAAAACGAACTCAAGAAATGGTTCGTGCGCTTCGGGATGGAGACATGGTGGAACAAGAAGGTGGAGGAGCTTTCCAAGGGAATGGCGCAGAAAGTCCAGTTCATCACCACCGTGGTTCACCGTCCGTCCCTGCTCATACTCGACGAGCCTTTCAGCGGCTTCGATCCGGTGAACGCCCAGGTCATCCGCAAAGAGATTCTGCGTCTGCGGGACGAGGGCGCGACAATCGTGCTTTCCACGCACAACATGGAGTCCGTGGAGGAGCTCTGCGACGACATAGCGCTGATAAACATGTCGAAACTCGTCGTCACTGGCCCGCTTGACGACATCCGTCACCGCTACGGCAACAACAACGTCGAGCTTGTCTATACGGGAGAGTCCGGACTCTCCGGCAGGGAAGGCCTGTTCTCCGTCCTGAGCGACCGGAATGATTCCGGACGGCATACGGCGGTCCTTTCCATCGCCCCGGACGTACGGAGCAACGACGTGCTTTCCTCGGTCATCTCTGACGGTCTGGCCGTCAATTCATTTCAGGAACTCCTTCCCCGCATGAACGACATATTCATATCCCTTGTCGGGGGCAAATCGTCAGCGAAATAAGATAAATTTGACATAACCATGAATTTC
>CAVFTG010000124.1:0-3196 GCA_963625415.1 Barnesiella intestinihominis | reverse complement strand
TGAATTTCAGAAATATAGGCGTGGTCATCTCAAGGGAATATATGACCCGCGTGAGAAAAAAATCCTTCATCGTGCTGACATTTCTCGGCCCGGTGCTTTTCGCCGCTCTGACGATGATTCCCTCCCTCATCATGATTTTCGCCCGGGACAAGGGGAAGCAGGTCGCGGTGGTGGACGAATCCGGGATTGTGATGCCGAAGCTCAAGTCCGACGGCACCTGCATTTTCCGGGACTGCTCCTCCCATGACGCCGATTCCCTCAAGGCGGATCCTGAAGCGTTCGGAGCAGACGTGGTTCTGATGATTTCTCCGGTAATCGATTCGACAAGAAGCGTCGGCGTGACGACATATTCGAAGAAAGCCTTGAGCGTCGATTTGAAATCGGAGATAGAATCGCAGGTGGAGGATGCCGTGGAGGACTACCGCATATCCCTGTATGACATCGGAGATTTGAGGAAGATAATGGACGACGTCAAGGCTGATGTCAGCGTGACCACCTACACGATTGACGATTCCGGCGAGGCCAGACTCGACTCGGCGGAGGTGAAGATGATTGTCTCGATGCTGCTCGGAATGATAATCTACATGTTCATAGCCATGTTCTCCGGAATGGTGATGTCGTCGGTGATTGAGGAGAAGTCGAGCCGCGTGGTGGAGGTGCTGATTTCCAGCGTCAAGGCCACGGAGCTGATGTTCGGAAAAATCATCGGAGTGGCGGCGGTCGCGCTGACCCAGTTCCTGCTGTGGATTCTGCTGACTGGAGTGATAGTTTCAGCCGTCGGAGGCATTGTCGGGTTTGACAGCATGCTCGGCGGAAGTCAGCAGATGAGCGCCATGGGGGTTGACGGTACGGATGCGGCGGGGATGGTGAACATGGACCCTTCCGCGATGGCCGCAAGCCTCGACACAGGGGACAGCTCAGTGCTCTCGGCGCTTATGGAATTGAATTATACCGAGATACTTGTCTCGTTCGTGATTTTCTTCGTGCTCGGCTACCTGCTCTATGCTTCGCTTTTCGCGGCGATAGGTTCAGCGGTCGAGAATGAGGCGGACAGCAGCCAGCTTCAGATTCCCGTGACGATTCCTCTTCTTCTGGGGTTCTTCATCGCAATCTACGCGTTCAAGTCGCCGGACAGCCCGCTGGCTTTCTGGGGTTCGATGATTCCGTTCACTTCTCCTATCGTCATGCTCGCGAGGATACCTTTCGGCGTGCCGCTGTGGGAGCTTGCGCTCTCTGTCGCGCTGCTGCTGCTGACTTTCATCGCCTGTGCATGGCTTTCCGCGAAGATTTACAAGATAGGCATTCTGACTTTCGGCAAGAAATCCACGTTCAGGGATCTGTGGAAATGGCTCAGGATGAAATGACCGGAAATGACGCAACGGAGAATGGAATGACCGGAAATGAAAACCTACGGTCAAATCACTGAAAATAAAGAAATTGATTATGATTATTGAAAGAATTGATTTGAGACTGGCCGCTCTCCTGCTGTCTGGAACCGTGCTTCTGGGAATGACGGAGGCGTGCGGAGTGACGGCGGCGTCTGGCGGTCAGGGTACGGCGGACAGAAAGGTCAAGGTGGAGTCATGGGCGGTGGTTCCCATGGACGGCAGCCGGGTGGGCGCGCAGTCTCCGTCGACTGACAATGTCAGCGAGTGTCTGGGCGAAATCAGGCACGGAAAGTATCATGCGCCGAACGGAAAGGTTTACGGGAGGTGCAGCGCGACCTTCAAGGCGGCGGAAAAGCTGCTCGCCGTTCAGCCGACCATGGCTCCCGTGAAGGTCGTGGTCGGGTACAGCACGAATGAGATGGAGGCTAAGGCTCCGGAGTCCGCTCTCTCGAACTGGTTCATAGACAACATAATGGAGGCAGTCGAAAAGGAGTCCGGCAAAAAGGTGGATTTCGGAGTCGGCAATTTCGGCGGAATACGCGGAATCATGCCGAAGGGGGCGATAATACTCGACGATCTCATATCCATGTTTCCTTTCAAGAATCAGATTGTCTATCTCGAACTCCCCGGAAGCGAAATCCGTTCGATACTCGAAACGATGGCGGCGGAACGCTTTCAGGTTCTCGGCGGATGCAAGGTCGTCGCTGAGAAGAAGAAACTCGTTTCCGCGGAAATCGGAGGAGAGCCGATTGACGATGACAGATGGTACGGGGTGGCGACGATTTCCTTCCTTCTCGACGGGGGTGACGGGCTGTATCTCGCGAAAAACTCCCGTAACCTCAAGGTTTACGACGACTTGGACATAATCGACATAATCCTCGACAAGGTGAAATCTCTGACGGATGCAGGTCTGCCCGTGGAGTATCACAAGGACGGCAGGGTGAAGGTCATAAAGAAATAGGGGAGGCATGGACATGAAAAGATTCGCATATATGCTCGCCGCGGCGCTCGTTTTCTCATACGGAGCTTCTGCACAGGAACTTACGATAATCCATCTGAACGACACCCACAGCCACATCGAGCCTGAACGCACCGGCTCGCTCAAGGGACACGGAGGCGTTCTCGAACAGGCCGCCTATGTCGACAGCGTGCGCACGGCTGACGGGAAGGGGAACGTGCTGCTGCTTCATGCGGGCGATTTCAGTCAGGGGACATCCTATTTCAACATCCTTCATGGTTTCGTGGAGGTGGACCTGATGAATGCCCTCGGATTTGACGCGACGGCAATCGGGAATCACGAATTCGACAACGGTCTCGACGAACTGACGGAAAGGGTGAAGAAAATGAAATTTCCGGTGCTATGCGCCAACTATGACTTTTCCGCCTTCGAACTCGGGCGCTATGTGAAACCTTATGCGGTGATAAAAAGGGGAGGGCTGAAGATCGGGATCATCGGTCTGACGACGGACGTGCGTCCCGTCGTCGACGCAAAGATTTCCAGACAGCTGAAGTACCTCGACCCGGTGGAGGCGGCGAACCGCTATGCGGAGCTGCTCCGCAATGAAAAGAAATGCGACATGGTGATACTCCTCACGCATCTCGGTTTCAAGGGGGAGAAGACTCTGATGGACAGGGAGCTTGTTTCGAAGACAAGCGGCGTCGACCTTGTGATAGGCGGTCATTCGCACACTTTCCTCAAGGAGATCTGGTGGGAGAAGGACGCTGACGGAGTGGAGGTTCCAATCGTGCAGGACGGCCGCTGGGGTCTGAACATCGGCAACGTCAAGGTCTGCAGATAAGATTGCCTG
>CAVFTG010000123.1:5210-5569 GCA_963625415.1 Barnesiella intestinihominis | reverse complement strand
CTATCGCTTTGTTTGTTGAAGTACGTGATATTTTTTGTTTCATTAAATCTATGCTTGACTTAAGAATCTCCGGATTTATTCTGCCGTCAGATTCATTTTTACAATATTTGGCAAGTGTGTCGAAAATTTTGGCGCGTGCTTCAGGATTCTGCACATTCTTAAGAAAACCCCAGTCAGGTTTTCCAAATTCGCTCATTGTCGTGTTCAAATCGGTCTGAACTAATTTCGATGAGACTTTTGCACGCTCATTTCGGCTTTCCGACACTTCCACAGTATTCGCGAGTTTATCTTTTAGAAATTCAGCAGCTTTTTCACTTGACATTTGTCCGGTCTCCTTCGCCGATGCCTCCGTATACCAC
>CAVFTG010000123.1:0-5091 GCA_963625415.1 Barnesiella intestinihominis | reverse complement strand
CTGGTTTATCTTGGCTGCCGCCCCCGGAATCGGTTTCTTTTCGCCCTGCTGCCACGGCATACTGCCGCCTATGTTTCCAGAAGCGACTGAAACCTTTCTTATTTCAACACAATTTTTGTAGAAATCAGGCAAACTCTCCGCAATTTCATTAGCAATTGCTGCCTTTGATTTATCCCCTTTTCGAGCATAATTTCCGGACAATGTCTTTGCATCACATTTTATTCTGTTAGCATTGTTTTTTACATATAGTTCGGCGTGTTCTTTAGTCCTGAATGTCCGATCCAAACGTCCATTTATTCTTACCTCATAATTATAATGGGACCGCCCGACAGTACTCGAGTTGTACATTTGGCCGCATAATGATGGCGGCGCGGCAAAGAAAACCGCCGCCGACAAAAACAGAATAATCCTCGTTTTCATAAGTCAGACATCGCGCCCGGCCTCAGGAACGGCTTCATACAACAAAGAAAGTGTGAGGCCGAATACGCTTGCTTGAATGAAGGTTGTGGAAAGACCCATAGGCTACAAACGAATACGCAACCCCACACCGGAACAGATATGGGGTAGCGTACCGCCAAGACGCGGCACAATCCTATGAATCTGAGCAGGAAGGATTGGTTCTCGATTGTCCAGCCTATAAGAAAATTTCCACATTTTCATTCTGAACAGTGCGAAAACACTTTCAATATGTCAAGTCACAGGCATAAGCCCGCAACGCGACAAATTTAGGAAAAAGTTTCGAATGTTTGGCGCATTCGGGTGTAAGGACTACTTTTGCACTTGATAAGTTCGGAAAAGTGTCGAATTTGGCACAAATCGGAAGTTGTCGGGTGTTTTTATTGCGGGAATCGGATTATGCCAAAGAAAAACGCGGAGAAGACAAATGCGGCGCGGCTGCTGGACAAGGCGGGAATCGCCTATTCGCTGATTCCCTACGAGGTCGATGAGAACAACCTTGCTGCGGGGCACGTGGCGGAAAGCCTCGGCGAGCCGGTCGGGAGGGTGTTCAAGACTCTTGTGCTGCACGGGGACAGGAGCGGATACATCGTGTGCGTCGTCCCCGGCGACAGGGAGGTGAACCTCAAGGCTCTGGCGAAGGCCTCCGGGAACAAGAAGGTCGAGATGATACCGATGAAAGACCTGCTCTCCGTCACGGGCTACATCCGGGGAGGCTGCTCCCCCATAGGGATGAAAAAGAAATTCCCGACTTTCATACACGAAACAGCCGGGAATTTCGACACCATATTCATAAGCGCGGGAGTCAGAGGGCTTCAGCTTCAGATTTCCCCCGCAGAACTCATTTCTTTCACGTCAGCAGCCGTCGGCGACTTCGCCGAGTGAGCGTGGCGAACAAATGAAAAGTGGTCTCATTTGCGCGTAATCTTCGCCACCCAGCCGCCGCCCGGGGCGAGATGAACCGTCAGCTGACGGTCGGCAGGGACTGCGGCGGAAGTATGCTTGTAGTCGCGTGCCGCGCGGTCTGCGTTGACACCGTCCTGGAATATGTCAAGTGTCCAGTCGCCTTCTCCGAGGAATCCGAGGTCGAGCGTCAGGTCACGTGCATCCCAGTCGGTGAGCGCGCCCACATACCATGTATCACCGCTGCGGCGTGCGAGGGTGACATACTTGCCGATTTCCCCGTTCACTGCGCGGCTGTCATCCCAGACGGTCGGGCAGGCGGCGATGAACGCGGTGCATTCAGCCTCCCTTATGTAGTTTGACGGAGAGTCGCAGAGCATGTTGAGCGGAGAATCGAACACCACATACTCGGCCAGCTGGTGGCAGCGCGTGCCCTGGCTCATGCCCTCGTCGCCTACCGGGCGGAAATTGCCTTTGGTGGCATTGCGCATCGCGCCCTGAGTGTAGTCCATGGCTCCTGCGGCCATACGGATGAACGGAATTGTCACGTCGTAGGTCACCTGAGTGAGATCCTTTCCTCCCCATTTCATCTGCTCAAGCCCATAGACTCCCTCGTAATTGATTACGTTCGGCCAGCGGCGGCTGAGTCCTGCCGGTTTGTAAGTGCCGTGGAAGTCTATCATGAGCTTGTATTTCGCTGCGATTTCGGCTGCGCGTGCGTGGAAGTTCACCATAACCTGGTCGTCCCTGTCCATGAAATCAACTTTGAATCCCTTGACGCCCATCTCGGAGAAATGCCTGCAGAGCCCCTCGATGTCGCGGTTGAAAGCCCAGTAGCCGGCCCAGAGTATGATTCCGACATTGCGCTCCTTTCCGTAGTCCACAAGTTCCTGAAGATTGATTTCCGGAATCACCTGCAGCAGGTCGGCCTGAAGGTTCACAGCCCAGCCCTCGTCGAGAATGACATATTCGATGCCGTGCTCCGAGGCGAAGTCGATGTAGTATTTGTAGGTCTCGTTGTTGATGCCGGCCTTGAAATCAACGCCGTAGATATTCCATCCGTTCCACCAGTCCCATGCGACTTTACCGGGTTTCACCCAGCTGAAGTCCGCATCCCTGTCCTGAGCCGGAGCCAGTTTCCAGACCATGTCGCTCACCGTGAGCTGCGCGTCGTTTTCGCTGACCATGATGACCCTCCACGGGAAAACCCCGTTTCCGGCGGTTTTCGCGATGAAGTCCTCGCGCTCCCTGACTATGCCCTGGAGCATATTGTGACCTCCCTGTACGATTGTCTTCGGATACGGCGCGAACACTCCTTTCAGATTCCGGCTTCCCTGTGCGCCCTGCAGGTACATTCCCGGATAGTTCGTGAGGTCGGCTTCCGTCACGAGAACCTTCACCCCGGCGTCGGCCGCCACGGCAAGCGGAAGGAATGCGAGCCTGTCCGCCCTCCATCCGGAAAGTTTTCCCACGGAGTAGGTGTTCTCGAAAGATGTGCAGAACTGTTCCTCAAGGCTCACACTGGAGTCCCTCACATACGGGATGAACGCCGTCCAGTCCTGTTCGAAATTGAACTCGGCCTGTTCCGATATGACTTCATATTCCCTTTTTTTGTCGAGACGGGCGACGAAACGGTAGGCAACTCCTTCGTCGTAGGCACGGAAGATGAGTGAGAACTCCTTGAATGTCAGTGTTATCTGATTATAATTGTCTCTTACTTCCGCCTTTTTGTAGATGACGGCCGGCAATGTTTCGTCAACCGAAGTCCTCGTCACTTTGCGCAGTCTGTCGTTCTGCCCGAAGACGATTCCGTCGGACAGTTTCATGGAGATGACAGACGGGGCGATGAGCTGCCGCCCGTCGCGTGAAACCATGTACCTGATATCCGAACCCGGAACGACGGTGGCGGTGAGGCGGCCGTCCGGTGACGTCACCTGGACAGTCCCGTCATTGGCGAGTGACGGTGTCGAGAATGCGGCGGCGAGCATCGCAACCGTAAGTAAATTCTTGAATTTCATAAAATCGTGTTATTTTTTGGGTTTATATGTCATCTTTCCAGACGCACCACGACGCTCAGGGGAAGTTTTTTGCCGGAACCGTCCTCAAGGACAAGTTCTCCGGACTGGATTTCCCTGAACGCGGTCTTGAGACAAAAGTTCTGACGTACAATCGTCTCTCCGAGAACCGCGCTGAATCCGTTGGAGTAGAGGTTCAGCACCATGAAGCTGTCCCGGGGGGCGAGAATCGCGCTGACGCATTTGAGCATGTCGTTCAGACATTCGTCCAGTTTCCATTTCTCCCCGTCGGGTCCGTGTCCGTAAGCGGGAGGGTCGAGTATTATCCCCTGATAGACATTGCCGCGCTTCGCCTCTCTCCGTGCGAACTTGAGCGCGTCCTCCACCACCCAGCGGATGTTGTCAAGCCCGCTGTTCTCCATGTTCCCTTTCGCCCATGTCACGACCTGACGGACAGAATCGAGATGCGTCACATCCGCTCCGGCAGCCTTCGCGGCGAGGGATGCCGCTCCCGTGTAGGCGAAGAGATTGAGCACTTTCGGAGCCGGGCGGCCTTCCGACTTCGCCTTTTCGGCGAGAATGCGGGTGTGCGAGTAGATGTACTCCCAGTTCGGAGCCTGTTCCGGGAAAACCCCCACATGCTTGAACGACGTCAGTCCGAGACGCAGCCGGAACATGGGGGACGGGCCGCCCGCCGCAACGCCGTTCTCCGCGCCATAGCCGCCGTAGGAGATGAACCACTGGTCATCCATCCTCCGCAGCCTGTTCCATGTCCCGCTGTCCTCCTTACCGGCTTTCCCGAACCCTGCGCCCGGGGTGAACCGCGTGTGCATGAGCCGTTCCCACTCCTTGTCAGACAGTGACTTGTCCCAAAGAGCCTTGGGTTCGGGACGCGCCATCACGATGTTTCCGAACTGCTCGAGTTTTTCAAAGTTCCCGCAGTCTATGAGCCTGTAGTCTTTCCACAGCGGGCTTGGACATTCGATTGTCATATCTTCAGATGAGTTTCAAAAAACGGCTTCTCAAATTTTCACAAAGTTAGCATAAAAATTGCTATCTTTGCAGCCCGCGTTTTGCGAAAGAGACGGAAAAACGGAAAAAGGACAAATTTATCATAAACTATGCAACAGAACATTTCAACTTACGATTTTGCAGGCAAAAAGGCCATCGTCCGCGTGGACTTCAACGTTCCGCTCAACGATAAATTCGAAATCACCGACGACACGCGCATGCGCGCCGCAATCCCGACGCTCAAAAAAGTGCTTGAGAAGGGCGGTTCACTCATCATCATGTCTCACCTCGGCCGTCCGAAGGGCGTGACGGAGAAATTCTCCCTCAAGCATATCATCGGACATCTCGAGGAACTCCTCGGAACACAGGTGAAGTTCGCGGACGACTGCCAGAAGGCTGACGCGCAGGCTGCGGCCCTCAAACCGGGCGAAGTCCTTCTTCTCGAGAACCTCCGTTTCTATGCCGAAGAGGAAGGCAAGCCGAGAGGACTCGCCGAGGATGCCACTGACGAAGAGAAGAAGGCAGCGAAGGCAGCCGTGAAGGAAAGCCAGAAGAAGTTCGTCGCCAAGCTTGCGTCCTACGCCGACTGCTACATCAACGACGCTTTCGGAACAGCTCACCGCGCACACGCATCGACAGCCCTCATCGCCGACTATTTCCCGAACGACAAGATGTTCGGCTATGTGATGGAAGGTGAAATCAAGGC
>CAVFTG010000122.1:0-5600 GCA_963625415.1 Barnesiella intestinihominis | reverse complement strand
TCGTCACCTCATACTACAACGGAGTCATTCCTCTTCAGAGCAATTACTACTCCCCTGACTGGGATTATGTCGGAGTGGATGCGGCCGTATTCCTGAGAAGTGCGAAGTCCGCAAGCGACATTAAGCCGACGGCGTGCGGACATGCCAGCCTCGGAGCCTCCGGATGGCAGATGAAACTCACTTTCCTCAAGTGGTACGAATACTACAGCGATTACACCTGGACCAGAACCAATGTCCTTGAAAGGTAAACTTTCTTTATGTAATGTCAGACGAAGATTTTGATCTGAAGAAATACGACACTCTGCTTGAGCGGCTTTTCCTCCGATTTCCTTCCTATCAGAAAGTCGGAGGAAAAGCTTATCATCCGGGGCTTGAAAACATGCTTGAGATGGATTCCATGCTCGGGCATCCGCACCGCCGCTACAGGACAATCCACATCGCCGGAACGAACGGAAAGGGTTCTGTATGCAACATGCTGGCCTCTTCCCTTTCCGCCATGGGCTTCCGTGTCGGGCTCTACACCTCCCCGCACCTGCTGGACTTCCGCGAAAGGGCGCGGATTGTCGGAGAGGGGCTTGTTCCGCGAGATTATGTCATGAAGTTCTGCACGGGGCTGTGGCCGGCGTTCGACAGGCTCGATCTCTCATTCTTTGAAATCACCACGTCGATGGCTCTGCAGTGGTTCGCTGACGAAAAGGTGGATTTCGCCGTCATCGAGACGGGACTTGGAGGAAGGCTCGACAGCACGAACATAATCACTCCATCTCTCAGCGTCATCACCAACATCGGCCTGGACCACTGCAACATACTCGGGAACACGCTCACGGAGATAGCCGCCGAGAAAGCGGGAATCATCAAGACGGGCGTGCCGGCCGTAATCGGGGAATCCGGGCCGGAAAGCGACCCGGTGTTCATCTCCAAGGCGGAGAGAAGCGGCTCAGCGATTCATTTCGCCGACAGGGACTTCAATTTTCCCGACAGCCTTTTCCGCCGGCTGCTCGGTGCTCTCGACCTCAAGGGATGTTATCAGGAGAAAAATCTCAGAACGGTTCTCGCCGCCCTCACCGTGCTGCATGACAACGGAATGACACCCGTTCCGGCGACATCCCCGCTTATCGCCGACGCTCTGGAACACACCGCCGAAAGAACGGGATTCCGAGGGCGTTGGGAAAAAGTCTGCGACTCCCCCCTCACCATAGCCGACATCGGGCACAACGCGCACGGGCTGAGGTACAATTTCGCCCAGCTTGAAAGGATGGTCATGGAAGACGGATATGAACCGGTAATCGTCTATGGCAGCGTCGCCGACAAGGATTACGCCAGCGTCATACGGATGATTCCGCGCTGCGCGAAAGTGATTTTCACCAATGCGGCCGGATCCCGCGCACTGCCCGCCGACAAGGCGAGGGCGGAGTTCGAGGGGGAGGCGGAAATCCGCCATACTGTCCCAGAAGCCGTCTCACTGGCATTCGAACTGGCCGGAACATGCGCCAAACCGCTGATTTACATCGGCGGAAGTTCTTACGTCGTGGCTGAAGCCCTGCCATGTCTGACGGCAGCCCTCCGCTAAGGGACGTGGGGGAGGAAACTCCGCCGTGCAAAGAAACGCCATTTTCATCAATCATGATTTTACCTTCCCTGTCTTTCCGGGTATATATGTCGGGACGTCTCAAAAACGACATGAAACAATCCTTAAAAACTCGGGATATGAAAATGGACAAAACTTAGAAAACATTGCCGATGAACGAGAAAGACATAGTCAGACTTATGGAGCAAGACCTGCAGACGGGATTCCGGATGCTCCTCAAGGAGTACAGGGAACCGGTTTACTGGCACATCCGCCGAATGACGGTGAACTGCGAAGATGCGAAAGACGCCGCACAGGAGACTTTCATCAGGGTTTTCCGCTCGTTCGACAAATACGACCGCAGCCGCTCCCTTACAGCCTGGATTTATCGGATAGCGACGAACGAAGCGCTGCGGATCATCGGCAGAAGACACCCTTCAGTTGACATCGAGAACAATGCGCAGGCACTTTCGATACTTGCGGACGAATATGTCAATCTTGAAGATGCCGAAGCCGTCAACCTCCAGAAAGCGATACTCGCGCTTCCTCTCAAACAGAAACTCACTTTCACTCTCCGCTACTGGGACGAGCTGAGTTTCGACGAGATTGCGCAGATTACCGACACCACCCCGGCAGGGGCCAAAGCCAATTGGCACAACGCGAAAGTCAAAATTCAAAATCAACTGAAAGAGTACTATGGATAAGAAAGCAGAAATAGAGGGAATCGGAAGACGCATGCCGTACAAAGTTCCTGACGGAATGTTCGATGAACTCGAGCAGAATATCCTGAAAGCGACAGGCTGCGACAGGAAATCGTCACACCGCTTCCGCATAGTCGGAATCTCCATTGCCGCCGCCGCTTCGCTGGCTCTCGCCGTGACTTTCGCCTGGCACAGGCAGCCCGCGCCGGAGGACTCTCTCGCCGAGGTCAGGAAGGCATTCGCCGAACTCGACGACGCTGACCGGGATTTTCTCTCGGAAGTATATCAGGAAGACACATTCATGAACATTGATTTTTAGTATACGATGAAAAACATAATCAGAACATCGATGATGGCGGTCATCGCCATACTCATCTCCGCATCACTTTCAGCACAGGACAAAAACCACAGAATCAGCCGCGAGGAACTGGCCGTGAAACAGGCTGAACACATCTGCGAGGCTCTCGCTTTCGACAAGCCTACGGCCGACAGGTTCACGGAAACCTATTGCAGCTACCAGAAAGAGCTCTGGGCTCTCGGACCTGCCCTGGAAAAACAGAAATCCGGTGATGCCGTGGAAGAGGACATAGAGCAGCGCTTTGAACGCAGCCAGAAGATACTCGACCTGCGCAAGAAATATTACGGAATCTACAGCACGTTCCTGACACAGAAGCAGATAAACCGTGTTTACGAAATTGAGCGGGACATGATGCACAAGCTTGCCGCACACAACGGCAAAACGTCAAAATCGGCAAAGAACCGCCGCAGGTAAGTAATCCGTAAAAAATGAAAAATACAATGAAATTCCTCAACATGTGCGGTTTCGCACTCATTTGTACAGCAGCAATGTCTTCTTGCCAGAAAGAAGACATTGCTTCCGGAGAAAAGGATGACAATCAGGATTATGCAGAACTCAGCGCAACCTTGGCCGACGGCTTGCGGACAGGTTGGAGCGCCGGGGATGAGATGATGCTGTTCTGCGGCGGAGAAAGCTTCCCGGCCGAGATTCAGGAATCCGACGGAACAGTCAGGATTTCCGGACTGGATGAAAGCCTTTTCACCGATGAAAATCCCCTTTTCGGAGTCTATCCTGCCGCCAATGCGGTCTCATCCGGCCGTGAAAGCGTCACAGTTTCCGTCCCGGTCACGCAAATTGCCGGAGAAGAGGGCTTCGACGCCTCGGCCGCCGTTGCAGTGGCCCGCACGGTTTCGGGGGCGATGACTTTCCGCTCCGTCTGCGGTGGCATAAGGCTGAATTTCCAGATGTCAGGAGTGACGGAGATTGAACTTGAAAGCGTTGACGGCTACGCTCTTGCGGGCGAAGCCGAAATAAAATGGGATGGAAGCGGCAATCCGTTCACGGAAAAGACGGCGAACGCAGGCTCCATTCTCACGTTCAAATCTTCCGACGCCTCCGGCTTCATCCCAGGCAAGGATTATTTCATCTCCACTCTGCCTTGCGACATCTACGGAGGCTACCGGCTATCAATCTTCAGGGACGGGCTCGTCGCACACTACTTCGGAGTCCACCAGAACATCGGGCGGGCCGAGTACATAACTCCGTCCGATCTGGTCGAAAGCGAACTTGAATTCGACGACCCCGATGCGCCGCTCGTGGAAGAGGAAAGGCCGGAACTGGACGCAACCACGTCCGCGCTTCTCCGCCAGTATCAGAAAAACCCCACCGAAGAGAACAAGGAGGCACTTCTTGCACAGATGGGACTGCGCTACGACAAGGTGGTGGCCCGCAAGAAAGCCAAGCTTCGCGAACTTGAAAGGGAGGCGAAGACCACAGATCTCATTGACGAGATGCAGGCCATTGTCGATGAAATGGTCGAAAACAGAGACATCCGTCTGGAGCAGCAGTTCCTGCGCCTGATTGACCCCCGGGCGGACGATGACCCGGACGATGAATGGATGGTGCTCCGAGGCGCATCGGCTCCGAACGCCTACATCGGCTATGCACCGGTGACCAACGCCGAATATGCGGCGTTCGCCGAAGGGTTCAGCTACAAGTCAGGGCAGGACGCTTTCCCTGTGGTGAACGTGACCGTCGCCGAAGCCCAGGCCTATTGCGATTACCTTACATCCCTGGACAGCCGGCACATCTACCGTCTGCCGACCGACGAGGAATGGATACTCGGAGCCGGGCACATGCCGAAAGACGTCACGATGAACTCCGGCCATGTGGAAAAGGGGCTCACGGCCGTGGACGCCTATAGACAGACGACGGGAGCCTGCGGCGGCATTGACTTCTGGGGAAACTGCTGGGAATGGACATCCACCGCCGACATGGACGGGAATTATGTCATCAAAGGCGGCAGCTGGGATTCCGAGCGTGACGATTGCCGGAGCGAAAAATCCGACGTCGTCAGAAGCGGCACACAGGGCTATGACAACGTCGGATTCAGAGTCGTGAGGACAGACAGGTAAACTATCTGGTTCCGAAGATACGGTCGCCTGCATCGCCGAGTCCCGGTACGATGTAGGCGTTTTCATTCAGGCGGTCATCCACTGCGGCGACATAAATGTCAACGTCAGGATGAGCCGCCTGAACCTTTGCCAGTCCTTCCGGAGCAGCCACGAGGCACATCAGGCGGATGTTGGTGCAGCCGTGCTTCTTCAGCATCGTGAGGGCGTCGCAGGAGCTTCCTCCGGTGGCGAGCATCGGGTCTGTGACAATGACCAGACGCTGCTGGATGTCTTCAGGGAGCTTGCAGTAGTACTCCACCGGCTCGTGGGTCTCCTCATTTC
This sequence comes from Barnesiella intestinihominis, assembly GCA_963625415.1. GTDB lineage: Bacteria > Bacteroidota > Bacteroidia > Bacteroidales > UBA932 > Cryptobacteroides. The sequence goes on along the minus strand of CAVFTG010000122.1, from coordinate 578 downwards.
GGTAAAGTCCGATGTGACCGACCTTTGCGACCGGCACCAATGTGAGCATTCCGTCGAGCATGCCCATTCCGGCACGCAGAATCGGAACAATCGCGAGCTTCCTTCCGGAAACCTTGGGAGCGTTCATCTTGCAGATCGGGGTTTCGATTTCCTTCGTGGTGAGCGGAAGGTCGCGGGTGACCTCATAGCCCATGAAAAGTGAAATCTCCGTCAGAAGCTGTCTGAAATCCTTTGAACCTGTGTTCTTGTCACGCATGATGCTCAGCTTGTGCTGAATCATCGGGTGGTCGATAATGTGGACTGTACTCATAAATATGTGTTGATTTTTGGATTCATCCGAAGCGTCAGGTGATTCCCGAAAAACGAAATCCCGCTTCTTCAGTTCTGAGCCGCGAAGATAGCACATTTCCGGGAAATATGAAAAATTATCTTACAGGCTGCTGCCGCCGATGAACCCGCGCAGGAGCGACGTGGCGGGCACGTCCTTGTCGGAAACCGGGAAGAAGTAATAGAGGAACTTGAGAAGACGGTGAGCCTCGCTGTACTCCGGGCAGTTCTTCGGGATTGTCCTCAGAATC